>NZ_AP026442.1:2721071-3042143 GCF_027923705.1 Cellulomonas sp. NTE-D12
GCGCCGGTGAGGGTGCGCCGGAGGCGTGCTCGGTCTCGACGTTCCACGGCGGTGGGACCGGGCTGCGGATCACCTCCCGCGGTCGGGCCAAGGCGGGGGCGGACGGGCTCGCACCGACCCCGGGCCGCGTCAACCTGCTCGACTGGGGCGGCGACACCGCCCAGGCCGGGCTGTTCCCGCCGGTGGCCGCGGGGGTGGACGCCTGATGGTCGCCCGCATGGTGCACGCCCCGCGGCTGCCGGAGCTCGCGCGCGTCGTCTGCACCCCGGAGCAGCTGCGGACCGTGCACATGACGGTGTCCGTGCTGCTGGACTACCCCGGCGATCGGACAGGTGCCGCGCTGGGCGCCGCGCGGGCGTCGATCGCGGGGCTGCCGCCGCTGGTGCAGCAGGACGTGGAGGCCTTCTGCGAGTGGGCGGGCCGCAGCGGGCTGCGGGCCATGGCGGAGCACTACGTCGACACGTTCGACCAGCGCCGCCGCTGCGCGCTGTACCTCAGCTACTACGCGGTGGGCGACACGCGGCAGCGGGGTGCGGCGATCCTCGGGTTCAAGGCGGTGCTGCGCGCGCTCGGCTTCGAGCAGGTGCGCGACGAGCTGGCGGACTACCTGCCGCTGGTGCTGGAGCTGTCGGGGCTGACGGGCGACCGGCTGGTGCTGGAGCTGCTCGCCTCGCACCGGGAGGGCATCGAGGTGATGCGCTCGGCGCTGCGCGGGTACCGCTCCCCCTACGCGCACCTGCTCGACGCGCTGTGCCGCACGCTCCCGCCGGTGGACGCCGCCACGCACGAGCGGTACCAGCGCCTGGTCACCCAGGGGCCGCCGGCCGAGATGGTCGGCACCACGTCCGCCTTCGCGGACGCGACGCCCTTCGCACCCGCATTCGCCCTCGCTGACGGGAGCTCCCCCTCGTGACCACCGCCGACGTCCTGCTCTGGGTCGCCTACCCCTACATCTGCCTGACGCTGCTGGTCGGCGGGCTGGTGTGGCGGTGGCGCACCGACCAGTTCGGCTGGACCACCCGCTCCTCGCAGCTGTACGAGGGGCGGATCCTGCGGGCGGCCTCGCCGACCTTCCACCTCGGGTTCCTTGCCGTGATCGGCGGGCACTTCGTCGGCCTGCTGGTGCCGAAGACGTGGACGGCGGCGGTCGGCATCCCGCAGCACGTCTACCACCTGACGGCGACCATCGGCGGGTCGGTGGCGGCGTTGGCCACCGTGCTCGGCCTGGCCGGGCTGCTGTACCGGCGGTTCGCCGTGCGGTCGGTCACGCTGGCCACCACCACGCGGGACAAGGTGATGTACGTGCTGCTGGTGCTGCCCGTGGCCCTCGGCACGTGGGCGACCGTCGCCAACCAGGTGCTCGGCGGGCCTGAGGGCTACGACTACCGCGAGACGATCAGCCCCTGGCTGCGGTCGGTGCTGACGTTCTCCCCGCACCCCGCGCTGATGACGACGGTGCCGCTGTCGTTCCGGCTGCACGTCCTGGCCGGCTTCGCCTTGTTCGCGATCTGGCCGTTCACCCGCCTGGTGCACGCCGTCACCATCCCGGTGCAGTACCCGACGCGCCCGTACATCGTCTACCGGGCCCGTCGGGCCTCCGTGTCCGCTGCGGCGGGCCGCCGCGGCTGGGCGCCCGTGCAGCGCTCCGCCGACCGTGACGGCGCTCGGTCGCGGGGCGCATGAGCGCCGTGCCGGCGCCCGGCGCGAAAGGGCGCATCCTTGGATCGGACGCCTCGCATGACAGGATCACGGCCGACATGAGCAGCCTCGCCACGCACGACCAGCCCGATGCTCCGGACGGGCCCACCACCCCGCAGACGCTGATGCGCGCCCTCGAGGCGCTGTCCCCCGCCCAGCACACCCTGCTGCGCGAGGTCGCCCGGTACACCGAGCCGGTCACCGTCACCGAGCTCGCGGTGGGCATGGGCCTGCACCCGAACTCCGTGCGCGAGTCGATGGCGGCGCTGCTCGACGCCGGCCTGGTGGCCCGGGGCCGTCGGCCTGCGGTCGGTCGCGGCCGGCCGTCGTGGACCTACCGGTCGGTCGCCCCCGCGCAGCCGTCCGCGCTGGCCCGCGAGTTCGCGGACGTCTGCGCCGCCGTCGCGGACCACCTGGCTGACACGGTTCCGGACCCTGAGGGCGCGGCGCGGGACATCGGCTCGCGGTGGGCCCGGCGCATGGTCGACGTCGCCGGACCGCCTGCCGGCAAGAACGGTCAGCCGCTCGACGAGCCGCAGCGGATCGACGTGCACGGCGGCCGGCTGCGGCTGCTGCTCAGCTCGCTGGGCTACGGAGCGCTCGCCGAGGAGACGCCCGGTCGGCTGACGCTGCACCAGTGCCCGCTGCGGATCGAGGGCCAGGTGCCCAGCCCCCTGGTGTGCCAGATGCACCGCGGGCTGATCGACGAGGTGCTGCAGCGGGTGTCGCACGGCAACGTGGAGGCCGAGCTCACGCCGTTCGCGGGACCGGACCACTGCACGGTCGCGCTGCACCTGACCAAGCGGGACGCCGCCACCGCCTGACGGCGGGGTCCGCCGGCCTGGTGGTGGCCGCGCAGCGACGGGCCGTCGGGCGGCGGGCCGTCAGCCCGTCACCTGCAGCACGCCGTGCGCGCCCTTCTCCGCCAGGCTCATCTCGTGGTTGACCAGGGCGTAGCGGCCCGCGGCCGGCGGCACCAGCTCGACGAACCCGCCCTCGGCCGGCAGCAACGGCAGCACCTGCGCGCCCGTGCTGCCGGTGGTGGTCCCGTCGGTCGCCGTGCCGTGGTGGACGCGGTAGGCGCCCTCCGTCCAGACCGTGTCGAACTGGGTGCCGACGACGTGGAACGACAGTGCCGAGTTGGGCCCGGCGTCCAGCACCCAGAGGCGCACGCGCTGGCCGACCGTGGCCGTCAGCGGGTGGGCGTCGTACTGGAACGCGCGGCCGTTGAACGCCACGACGTCGGGCACCAGCCCGGCGATCGTGGTGGCGTCCGCCGGCTGGCCGTTCGCGCCGAGGTAGAGCTCGGACTGGACGACGACGTAGGAGCGGTCCACCTGCTCCAGCCCGTCCGGCTCGATGACGACCGCCCCGAACATGCCGTTGGCGATGTGGCCGGACATCGGCATGGTCGCGCAGTGGTACATCCAGATGCCGGCGCGGCCGGCCGTGAACGTGTAGTCGAGGCTCTGACCAGGCTCGATGGTGCGCATCGGCTGGTCCGGGGCCACCTCGCCGGCGTGGAAGTCGATCGAGTGGCCCATCGTCCCGTGGTTCACCAGCGTGATGTGGAACGTGTCGCCGACGCGCCCGTGCAGGATCGGGCCGGGCGTCGTGCCGTTGTACGTCCACACCTCACGGGTGCGCCCGGCGGTCACCGGGTCCTGCTGCTGGGTGATGGTGAACGTGTACGAGTGGTCCGTCGACGGGTCGAGCGGCGGCAGCTGCGCCGGGTAGGCCGGGAGCGCGGCGGCCTCGGCCTGCAGGTCCGCCATGGTGGGGGCGGCGGTGGTCCCGTCGGTCGCGCCCATCCCGGGCATGGCTGAGCCGGACGACGAGCCGGACGACGAACCCGGCGAGGCAGACGCCGCCGGCGTCCCGACCGCGACGACGTGCACCACCATGCCCAGCTGCCGATGCCCCGGCAGCGAGCACCAGCCCTCGAGGTCGCCGGTGATCACCCCCACGTCCAGCACCGCCGTGGCACCGGGCGCGAGCGGCTCCAGGGCCGCGCCGTTGGCGAACACCAGGTCGTGCCGCTGGTCGCCGCTGTTCACCAGGGTGACGCGCAGCCGGTCACCGACGGGCACCTGGATGGTGGACGGGGTGAACGACATGCCGCTGACGTGCAGCGTCACCTCCGTCGTGCGTCCGGTCGGGGTGACCGTCGTCGTCCCGGCGCCCGCTGCGCCCGCCGTCGCCGCCGGCGTCATCGTCATCCCGCCGCCTGCCAGGCCCGTCGCGGGGCGCGCGAGCAGCACGGCCAGCGCGACGCCGACCACGACCACCACGCCGACCACGGCCATCGCCGCCCGGGACGTCGGCGTGCCCTCGCGACCCGGCAGCTGCCGGGGTCCGGTGGGGCGGGACTGCTCAGACATCGGCTCCTCCGAGACTCTCCGCCGCGGCCCGTCGCGCCGTGGCCTGCCGCACCCCGGAGACCGCGAACAGGACCACGTCGAACGCGTACGCACCCAGCACCAGCAGCCACCACGCCGTGCGCAGCGCGCCGGACCCGGTGCCGGTCACGGCGATCAGCAGCAGGGCGGTGCTGCGCAGCACCACGCGCAGCGGCCAGGCGGTCTCCAGCGCCCCCATGCCCCGGCGGACGGCCTCCGGACCGCCACCCACCACCACGGGCATCAGGTAGGTCAGCGCGCCGACGAACACCTGGGCCAGTCCCCCGGCACCGAGCACCGCCACCCAGGGCAGGTCGGCGTCGCGCAGCGCCGAGGCGTCGGCGGCACGGAAGGCGTTCACGGCGACGGCCAGCACGGCGACCAGCGCCCAGCCGATGCCGGCGGTCATGGTCCACGTCGCATAGGCGCGCGGCGCCTTGCCCAGCGCCGCGCGCACCAGCGGGACCGCCACGCCGACCAGCAGACCGACCAGCACCACCAGCAGGCCGATGCCGATGCCCGGCATCAGCCCGGCCGTCGCCGCCGTCGCGGCGAGCAGCACGCCGCCGGCCACCCACGGCAGCACGCCGATCGCGTCGTCCACCGCCCGCGGGTCCATGCGGGTGCGCAGCATGGTCGGGCCGAGGGTGACCAGCGTCCCGGCGATCGACAGCCCCAGCCAGCCGCCCACGTTGACCAGGGCATGCGCCAGCGTCAGGTCGTCGCGAGCGTGCAGCAGCCACGCCGGCGCGGTGCGGGCGAACATCGAGACCGTGAGGAAGCCGGCCAGCACGCAGCCCACCACCAGGAAGCCGGCCGCCACCACGTAGTACCGGATCACCACCGCGAACCGGGACGCCAGGGCGGTGCGGCCGGCACGCAGCAGGGCCAGCCCATGCCAGCCGATCACCACGCCGACCAGCCCCGCGGCCGTGACGGTGCCCCACGTGCTGGCCGTCCACATCGCCGCGACCAGGCCGATCAGCACCACGTTGAACGCCACGCTGCGCACGGTCGCGTCGCGGCCGGACCGCCGGTCGTCCGGCGGCAGGTGCAGCAGCGCGCGGGTGAAGTACCAGGACCACTGCAGGATGCCGTTGGTCAGCACCCCGAGGGCGCCGACATGGATCATGCTCCACAGCGGCTGCGGCAGCGCCGCGGGGTGCAGCAGCCCGACGGCGGTCACCGCGAGGGTGGCCAGCAGCCAGCCGGTGGTCCACCGGTCCGTCCGGGGCCGTCTGGTCGGACGCCGCGCCGGGGTGGCCGGACGGGACAGCCCAGGTGCGCTCAGCCCGGTCATGCCACCACCTCGCGGTCGTCGTCGGCCGCGTCGGTGCGGGCCGAGACCCGCGCTCGTCGTCCGCCCACGGTCACCAGCGCCACGGTGCTGCCCAGGAACGCGAGCAGGGCCACCACGCTGAGGGAGCCGCCGAGCTGCCACGCGCCGACCGACGTCCGCGCGTCCGCCACCAGCCGGATCGCCAGGCCGACGTGCAGCATCCCCCACACGGCCCACATCACCGGGTGGTACGGCAGCGGTCGCCGGGCGACCGCCGGCACGATGACCGGGGCGTGCGCCACCACCATCGACATGACGAACCCGATGGTCAGCGCGTGCACCACCGCGTCGTACCCGAAGCCGGAGAACACCCGTCCGTGCACCATCCAGACGAGCGCCGGAACCATCGCCCACACGTACCCGGCGAGCATGCACGCGCCCATGAACCGCGTCAGGCCGCGGCTGCGGACGGTGCGCCGAGCGACGTCGTGCAGGCCGACGTCCACCATCAGCACGCCGAGCGCGAGCCCCAGCAGCGGGTACCCCCACGTGGGGGTCACGACGGTGGCGACCAGGGCGACCAGCAGCAGGCACGACTCGGCGAGGATCCGCGGCTCGGTGGCCGACGTCATGAACGCCACCCGGGCGAGCTCCAGCCGCTCACCGACGATGGTGAGCACCATCAGCGACGCCCACCACGGCACGATCGTCGCCACCTCGTACCCGCGCGCCCACAGGGCCACGCCGCCCAGCCCGGCGGCGGCCCCGAGCAGCTGCACCAGCACCGCGACCGACTGCTGCCGGCGCCACACGGTGAGGTAGATCGCCACGAACAGCACCATCGAGGCGACCCACGCCCCGCCGGGCAGCGCGCGGCCCCACGGGACGTGCAGCGGCGTCGACCGGGCCACGAGGAGCAGGGCACCGAGCCCGCCGGCAGCTGGGGCCGCGTACGCCCAGCCCGAGCGCGGCCTGGACTGCAGGGCGACGGCCCGCTCCAGCATGATGGCGGTGCCCAGGAAGCCGTAGATCATGAGGATGCCGTGGGACGACGCGAGGGAGTCCGAGCGCACGGGTGCGGTCACGCCGAGACGCAGCAGCGCGGCGTCCAGCCCGGACAGCGCGGCGACCAGGACGAGCGCCAGCACGGCGAGCCGTCCGCGCGGCACATGGCCGGTCGGCACGCCCGTGGCGCGCGCGTCCGGTCGGCTCTTTGTCACGGATCTAACCGTAGTAAGTTGGCGACCCGCCGAGTACCGCGCCCACGGCAAGGAGACTGAGGCGATGCTCACACCCCAGCCCGTGGCGCTCCCTCCGCTCGTGGCCCCCGGGCCCCCGCTGGCGGAGTCCGAGGCGCGGCGCACCGCGCGACAGACCCTGCTGCCGGAGCTCGGCGAGCTCGGTCAGCGGCGGCTCGCCGCCGCCCGCGTGCTGGTGATCGGCGCCGGCGGCCTGGGGGCACCGGCCCTCCTGTACCTCGCTGCGGCCGGCGTCGGCACCATCGGGATCGTCGACGACGACGTGGTCGCCCTGACGGACCTGCACCGCCAGGTGATCCACGCGACCGCGGCGGTCGGCGAGCCCAAGGTGGACAGCGCCGCCCGTCGGCTGACGGAGCTGGCGCCGGACCTCGTCGTGGAGCCGCACCGGCTGTGGCTCGACGAGTCCAACGCCGCCACCGTGCTGCAGGGCTACGACCTGGTGCTCGACGGCACGGACACGTTCGCCACCCGGTACCTGATCTCCGACACCTGCGCCGAGCTCGGGGTGCCGCTGGTGTGGGCGTCCGTGCTCCGGTTCGACGCCCAGGTGTCGGTGTTCTGGTCCCGGCCGCCCGCCGGCATCGCACCGGTGACGCTGCGCGACCTGTTCCCCGAGCCGCCTGCGCCGGGGTCGGTGCCGTCGTGCGCCGAGGCGGGCGTGCTGGGGGCGCTGTGCGGGATGGTCGGCTCGATGATGGCCACCGAGGCGGTCAAGCTGGTCATCGGCGCCGGGCAGGTGCTGCTGGGCCGCGTCGCGGTGGTGGACGCGCTCGGCATGCGGGTGCGTGAGGTGCCGCTGCTGCCGCGGGCGACGAGCGCACCGACGGACGTGGCGGGGGCACCGGGGGCGGCGGCGGGCGCGTCGCCGGCGGTGGTGACCGAGCGGCTCGCCGTCGGGACGCACCCTGTGCCGTTCACCGCTCGGGCGACCGGGGATCCGCGTGGGCCCGCCACCGCGCGAGAGGCCACGGCGTCCGGCGACCTGTCGCTGGACGAGTACCGGGCGCTGGCCGCCGCCGACCCGGCCCCGGTGCTGCTCGACGTGCGGGAACCGTCCGAGTTCGCCGCGGACGCGCTTCCCGGTGCGGTCAACGTGCCGGTGTCCGCCCTGGTGCAGGCCTCGCGGCACGGGCCGGACGTGGTGCGCGCGCTGCTGACCGAGGCCGGCGCCGACCCCACCGGGCTGCTGGTCGCGTACTGCGCGGTCGGCGCACGCTCGACCCGTGCCGTCCAGCTGCTGGTGGCCACCGACCACCGCGCCCGGACGCTGGCGCCGGCGGCGGTCACGGCGATCCGCGCCGAGGTCGCGGCGGCCGGGCGGAGTGCCCGGTGAGCGGTCTGGTCCCGGTCGCCGAGCACCTGGCGCGCGTGCTGGCCGTCACCCCGACGCTGCCCGCCGAGCGCGTGCCTCTCGCACAGGCGGCAGGGCGGCGGATCGCCGAGGACGTGCACGCCCTGGTGCCGGTCCCGCCGTGGGACGCCTCGGCGATGGACGGCTACGCGCTGCGCCACGTCGACGTCGCCGGCATGGCGGCCCAGGGCGAGGCCGGCGGTGCAGACGACGACGGCGTCACGCTCGACGTCGTCGCCGACGTGCCGGCCGGCTCGGACCTCGACCCGCACCTGACTGCCGGCCAAGCGGTCCGCATCATGACCGGTGCGACGCTTCCGACCGACGCGGACACCGTCGTGCAGCTGGAGCACACCGACCGCACCGACACGCTCGCCGCCCTGCCGCCCACCGTCACGGTGCTGCGCGCACCGAGCACAGGCATGCACGTGCGGCGCACCGGCGAGGACAAGGCCGTCGGCGACCTGGTGGTCCCTGCGGGGACGCTCGCGCGCGCCACCGTGCTGTCGGCGCTCGCGTCGACCGGCCACGGCAGCGTGCTGGTGACCCGGGCGCCGCGCGTCGTCGTGATCGCCACCGGCAGCGAGCTGGTCGCGCCGGGCGAGCCGCTGCCGCGCGGGCACATCCCCGACTCCAACAGCCTGCTGGTCTCCGGGCTGGTGGCCGAGGCTGGTGGCGAGGTTCTCACGGCCGAGCGGGTGCATGACGACCCCGCGGCGCTGGCGTCCGCGCTCGAACGGGCGGTCGCCCTGGAGCCCGATGCGGTGATCCTGACCGGCGGGGTGAGCGCGGGGGCGTTCGACCCGGTCAAGCAGCTGTTCACCGGCTCGTCGGACGTCACGTTCACCAAGGTGGCCATGCAGCCGGGCAAGCCGCAGGCGTTCGGCACGCTGCCGGGCGGGGCGCTGCTGCTGGCGCTGCCGGGCAACCCGGTCAGCGTGTGGGTGTCGTTCCACGTGTTCGTCCGTCCGGCGCTGCTGACCATGCAGGGGGCGGAGCCGTCGGCCGTGCGGCCGGCGCCGGTGCGCGCCCGCGCCGCCTCGTCGTGGCGCACCCCGGCCGGCCGCACCCAGTACCTGCCCGTACGCCTGTCACCGGCTGCGGAGGGCTGGGCCGTCGAGCCCGCAGCCCGGCGCGGGTCGGCATCGCACCTGGTCGGCAGCCTCGCGGCGGCCGACGGGTATGCGATCGTGCCCGCGGAGACCGAGCAGGTGCAGGCCGGTGACCTGGTGGACGTCGTGCTGACGGACCGACGCTGAGGACGAAGAAGGAGCCATGGACGCACTGACCCACCTCGACGGCGCCGGCCACGCCCGGATGGTCGACGTGACGGAGAAGACGCCGACGGTCCGCTCGGCGACGGCCAGCGGATTCGTGCACTGCAGCCCGACGGTGGTCGCCGCGCTGCGCGACGACACGGTACCGAAGGGCGACGCGTTCGCCGTCGCCCGCATCGCCGGGATCGCCGGGGCCAAGCGCTGCGCCGAGCTGCTGCCGCTCGCGCACGTGATCGGCGTGCACGGCGCCAGCGTCGACCTCGAGCTGACCGACGACGGCGTGCGGATCAGTGCGACCGTGCGTACGGCCGACCGCACGGGCGTGGAGATGGAGGCCTTCACCGCGGTGTCGGTGGCGGCACTCGCGCTGGTGGACATGGTCAAGGCGCTGGACCGCGGCGTGTGGTTCGGCGACGTGCGGCTCGAGGCGAAGACCGGCGGGAAGTCCGGCGAGTGGCGCCGCGAGCCGTGACCGGTCCCGTCCCGCAGCCCGGGTCGATCCAGCCGGGCTCGATCCAGGCCGTGGTGCTGACCGGCGGCCGTGGGTCGCGGCTCGGCGGTGCGGCCAAGGCGGAGCTGGATCTCGGCGACGGACCGCTGATCGCCCGGCTGCTCGATGCACTGGCCGCGACGGGGCTCACGGACGCCGTCGTCGTCGGGCCGCCACCCTCCCACGTGCCGGACTCCGTCCGCGTGCGCGTCACGCGCGAGGACCCGCCCTTCGGCGGTCCGGCGGCGGCGGTGCAGGCCGCGCTGCCCCTGCTCGAGGCCCCGTGGGTGCTGCTGCTCGCGTGCGACCTGCCCCGCGCGGGCGACGTGGTGCGGCTGCTGCTGGACCGCTGGGCCGGGGGCACGGGCGGCGGGCGCGACGGCCTGGTGCTGGTGGACGACGCGCAGCAGCCGCAGTGGCTGGCCGGCGTCTACGAGCGAGAGGCGCTGGCGCAGGCGTTGCGGGTGGCGACGTCCGAGGCGACCCTCGGAGGGCGGCGCGGACCGCGGATGGGCGACGTGGTGCGGCGCCTGCAGCTGGAGCCGGTGGCGGACCCGTCGGGCGCGAGCCGCGACGTGGACACGCCGGAGGACGTGGAGTGGTGGCGACGCCGCGCCGGTGACGGTGGTGCGGCGGCGGGGCCGACGACCAACGAGAGGACGACCGTGGAGCACAGCGGCAAGGCCGGACGGGTTCCGGCAGGGGCGCTCGGCGACTGGCTCGCCGAGCTGCGGGGGCTGCTCGGCATCGAGGACCGGATCGACGTCGATACCGTGCTCGACGTCGCGCGGGACGTGGCGCACGGGGTCGCACGGCCGGCGGCGCCGCTGAGCACCTTCGCGCTCGGCCTGGCGGTGGGTCGCTCGGCGGCGGCAGGCTTGCCGGTCGACGAGGAGCTGGAGCGCCTGGCGGCGCTGGTGCAGCGCCGCGCCCTCGAGCACGCCGCCGAGCCCGCCACCGAGGCCGCCGTCGAGCAGGGCACCGAGTGAGCACCACCACGGCCACGGTCCGGCTGTTCGCGGCGGCCGCCGAGGCGGTCGGCGCCGAGCAGCTGGAGCTGCCGGTCGGCACCGTCCAGGACGTCGTCGACGCCCTGGTCGCGGCTGGCGGCCCCGACACCGCCACTGTGCTGGGCCGGTGCTCCTTCCTGGTCGCGGGCCTGCGCGCCGACACCGCGCACACGCCGGTGCCGGCCGGTGCGGTCGTCGACGTCCTCCCACCCTTCGCCGGCGGCTGACCCGACCTGCAACGCCTTTTGCCTCAACCCCTCGACCGTGGGTGACGACGAACAACCATGCGCAGCCGTCCTGAGCCGCAGCCGTCGGCCGCCTCCGCCGTCGTGCTCACCGTCGACGATTGGGCCGGGACGTTTCAGGTCCCGTCGGGTGCCGAGCGACAGCTCGAACCCGGTCCACGCTGGCTGGTACCGGGCGCAGGCGCGATCGGTCTGGTCCTTGCCACCATCCTCATCAGCCCCGGACCGCCGCCGCCCTTCACGTGGCTCGGCGTCCTGCTGTTCCTGGCGAGCGCGGTTGCGATGGCTCTGAACTTGGGAGGAAGCCGCGGCGTGACGGCGGCGATGGCCGGCGCGACCCTGGGATGGTTCGCTCTCGTGGCTGCCGTTCTCGGCACCGACCACCTGGACAAACGGCTCGCGATCGCCTTCCTGGCGCTCGGCCTGCTCGGTCAGGTGGTCGCGGCAGAACGCCTTCGATCCCGCTCACTCCGGGACGGGAACTGCATCGTCGCCGCACGCCGCGGCGCGCGCACCGACGGCTGGGTGGTGCGCGTCGATGGTCCGCCCTGGGGGCGACAACTCGGCGTCGAGACGTCGGGCGGCCCGGGTGGCCCGTGGACCGGCTCTCAGGCCGGATGGCAGACGCTGCGACCAGGCGTGGGCCATCCCGTGGGGATCTGGCAGGGCGACGCCGGCCGGACCGTGGTGCTGCTGCCTCGAGTGCCGCGCTGATCCGCGGACCGTCGCGGGTCAGCCGCCGATGGCGTTCATGCCGCGGGCCGGCTGGAGGAAGCCGGGGTCGTTGATGCCGTGGCCCGGCAGCTTGCCGTGCACGCACCGGCGGAGCACCGCGTCGATCCCGTCGTCCGTGCCCTCGTCGTCCCGCCCGTCCGCACCCGCCTCGCCGCGCAGGACCGCCCGCAGGTCCAGCTCCGAGGTGGCGAACAGGCAGCTGCGCAGCTGACCGTCGGCCGTCAGGCGCAGCCGGTCGCACGCCCCGCAGAACGGCGCCGTCACGGCCGCGATCACGCCGACCCGGTCAGGTCCGCCGTCGAGCAGGAACGTCTCGGCGGGTGCACCGCCGCGCCCCGGCAGCGGGGTCAGGGTCCACCGCTCCCCCAGCGCCGCCAGCATCTCGTCGCGCGTCACCATGCGGCCGCGGTCCCAGGTGTGGCCGGCATCGAGCGGCATCTGCTCGATGAACCGCATCTGCGCACCGTGAGCCACGGCGAACTCGACCAGGTCCACCAGCTCGTCGTCGTTGACGCCGCGCATCGCCACGGCGTTGAGCTTGAGCGGCCGCAGCGGGGAGGCCGCCGCCGCCGCGATCCCCTCGAGCACGTCGTCGAGCCTGTCGCGCCTGGTCAGGGCGTGGAAACGGTCGGGACGCAGGGTGTCCAAGCTGATGTTCAGCCGGTGCAGACCGGCCGCGACCAGGTCGTCGAGCACCGCGCCGAGCCGGATGCCGTTGGTGGTCATCGCCACCTGGACCGGGTCCCCGGACGGCCCACGCAGGGCCGACAGCCGCGCCACCAGGTCCACCAGGTCCGGCCGCAGCAACGGCTCACCCCCGGTCAGCCGGAACGTGGTGATGCCGTCCTGCGCGCACACACGGGCGACCCGCACGATCTCGTCGGCGGACAGGATGCTGGGGCCGGCCAGCCAGGCCATGCCCTCGGCCGGCATGCAGTACGTGCAGCGCAGCGAGCAGCGGTCGGTCAGGGAGATGCGCAGGTCGCGGTGCACCCGGCCGAACGTGTCCACCAGCGGGTCACCGCGGCGTCCCGACGGCACCCCGGGCATCGCCTCGGGGGCCGGTCGGGGCGCTCCGATCGTCACGGGGACCGCGGTCCGCCCACCGCCGGTCACATCAGATCCCGACCCACGACGTGCGACCGTCCGCCTGCGACTGCCGCTTCCACACGGGCAGCTCGGCCTTGATCCGCTCCACCAGCTCCCGCGACACCTCGTACGCCTGCGCCCGGTGGGCGGTCGCGACGCAGGCCACCAGCGCGAGGTCGCCGACAGCGAGCGCACCGATCCGGTGGCTGACCGCGACACGCGCGCCGCCGGCCTCCGCCGCCTCGGCGAGCTCGGTGAGGATCCGCTCGGCCTCCGGGTGCGCGCTGTACTCGATGCCGGTCACCTCACCGTCGGCATCCGGGTCGTGGTCGCGCACCTGGCCGACGAAGGTCACGACGGCGCCGCACGCCGGGTCCTGCACGGCCGCGAGGTGCGCGGTCAGGTCCAACGGGTCGCTGCTGACGCGCGCGAGCGCCGCCATCAGTGGTCGCCGCCGCGCAGCTGGTCGAGCACGTGAGGCACCAGCGGCACCAGCACCTCCAGGGACTCGCGGACGGCGGCGGGCGAACCGGGCAAGTTCACCACCACCGAGTGTCCGGCCGTTCCGGCGACCGCGCGCGACAGGGCCGCGGTCGGAGTCTTCTGCAGACCTCGGGCACGGATCACCTCCGCGACACCCGGCAGCTCCAGGTCGAGCACGGCGCGGGTCCCCTCCGGTGTGCGGTCCCGCGGTCCGACACCGGTCCCACCGAGGGTCAGCACCAGGTCGGCACCCTCCGCGACCGCCTCCTCGAGAGCGACGCGAACCGGGTCGGCCCCGTCCGGGACCACGCGGGGCGCGTCCACCGACCAGCCGGCCTGCGTCAGCGCCTCTGCGGCTGCAGGTCCGGACAGGTCCTCGCGCAGCCCAGCTGCGGACCGGTCCGAGACGGTGATCACCACGGCACGGCGACGTGGCACCTGGTCGGTGTGGACGTGGACGTGGGCGCCGGCGGAGGGGTTGCGGCCGACCTCGTGGCGGTGCTGGCCGGTGGTGTCCACGCCGTGCGCGGCGGCGTCCGTCGGGTCCGGTCGCGGCATCGGGCCAATATAACGGACGATGGTAGTTTCTAAGCCGTGACGGACGACGCGAGCACCAGCGCCGCGCTGGCCTCCCCGGCACGCCGCCGGGTGCTCGACGCGGTCCGCGCGGCAGCGGAGCCTTCGACGGCCCAGCAGCTCGCCGTCGCGCTGGACCTGCACGTCACCACGGTCCGCTTCCACCTGGACCTACTGGAGCAGTCGGGTCTCGTGGAGCGGGTGACCCGCCATGCCGGCCGGCGCGGGCGGCCCAGCGTGCACTACCGCGCGGTGGGGCCAGCGGCGGACGTCGCGAGGGACCAGATGATCGAGGCGCTCGCCGAGGCCCTTGCCGCGAGCGGAGCCGCCGCGCACCGGGAGTCGGCGGCGGCGGGCCGGCGGTGGGCGGACCAGCTCGCGGCGCGAGCCGACACCGACCCGGGCACGCACATCGACCCCGCCACGCGCACCGACCTCGCCACCCGCACCGACCCTGCCGGTCAGGCTGCCGAGGCCACCGCCGCCATCTCCGAGGTGTTCGGGCGGCTCGGCTTCGACCCCGAGGCGCACGACGACACGATCCGGCTGAGGTCCTGCCCGTTCCGCGAGACCGCGTCCCGCTACCCCGAGATCGTCTGCCAGGTGCACACCGGGTTGGCGCAAAGACTGGCGGAACGGGCCTTCGACGGGGAACGTGTGCAGGTACGCCTCACCCCCTTCGTCGAACCGGAGCTCTGCGTGCTCCGCCTGGCCCCGCGAACGGATGGCGCCCTTGTCCGCTGAACCGAGCTCCCAGGACGACTGGGACCCGCGCTCTCCCGCCGTCCTGCAGGACCAGCTCGCCGCGTACGACGAGATGCGCGGCCGCTGCCCCGTCGCGCACAGCGAGTACCTCGGCTGGTCGCTGTTCCGCCACGCCGACGTGCTGCAGGTGGTGCAGGACCACCAGACCTTCTCCAACGCGGTGTCCACGCACCTGAACGTCCCCGACGGCATGGACCCGCCCGAGCACACCGTCTACCGGCAGATGGTGGACCGGTACTTCACCGACGAGCTGGTGGACGCCTTCGAGCCGGAGTGCCGCCGGGTGGTGACCGAGCTGCTGGGCCAGCTGCCGCGGGACGGGTCGCCGTGGGACGTCGCGGACCTCTCGGAGCAGGTGGCCCTGCGCACCCAGTCCGCCTACCTCGGCTGGCCCGAGCGGCTGCACGAACCGCTGCGCGCGTGGACCGCCCGCAACCGCGCGGCCACCCTGGCGCAGGATCGCGGCGCGATGGCGGACGTGGCGGAGGACTTCGACGGCTACATCACCGGTCTGCTCGACGAGCGGCGGGCGCTCGGGGACGCGGCGCCGGACGACCTGACGACGCGGCTGCTGACCGACCAGGTGGACGGGCGACCTCTGACCGGCGCCGAGCTCGTCTCCACGCTGCGCAACTGGACCGTCGGCGAGCTGAGCACCATCGCGGCGTCGGTCGGCATCGTCGTGCACCTGCTGGCCACCCGACCCGAGACCCAGCAGGCGCTGCGCGACGACCCGTCCCTGATCCCTGCCGCGATGGACGAGATGCTGCGGATCCACCCGCCGCTGGTGGCCAACCGCCGCGTGGTGACCCGGGACGTCACCGTCGGTGGCCACGACTTCGCACCAGGCGACCGGCTGACCGTGATGTGGGCATCGGCGGACCGGGACGAGGCCGTGTTCGGCGATCCCGACGAGCTGCGGCTGGACCGGCCGCCGGCGGACAACCTGCTGTACGGCGCGGGGATCCACGTCTGCCCGGGTGCCCCGCTGGCCCGGCTCGAGCTGCGCGTGCTGACCGAGGAGCTGCTGCGCCGCACCCGCTCGATCGAGCTGGACACCGAGCAGCAGCCGGAGCTGGCCGTCTACCCCGCCAGCGGCTTCACGCGGCTCTTCGTCCGGGTGCGCCGAGCGGGGCGCCACACCGCCTGACCCCCCCCGCGAGCCCTGCGAGAGCGCCACGTCACCGTGGCGAGACGCGGGTCCGTTCGACGAATAAGCCGGAGTAGAGTCCTCTCTATTCAGGGTGAGACACGGCCCTGTCCCGGGCGGAGCGCCCGGCGCGACGTCACCGAGGAGCACCACGTGAGCGAGCCCATCGAGATCCTGCCCAGCGCCCCCGCGCCCGCCGGCCATTCCTGCGGCTGCGGCGGCCACGACGAGGCCGTCCCGGTGCTCGACGTGCGCACCATCCCGCACGCCATCCGCCACGCCGCGGTGTTCGGCGCCTTCGACGCGATCGCCCCGGGCGGCTCGATGGTGATCGTCGCGCCGCACGCCCCGCTGCCGATGCTGTCCCAGCTCTCCGAGCGCGCGCCGATCGACGTCGAGTTCCTCGTCGAGGGCCCCACGGAGTGGCACGTGCGTCTCACCCGGCTGGCCGCCGCCGCCGTGTGAGCCGGACGGGTGCCGGTCCGGTTCTCCCCGAGCCGGACCGGCACCCGTCGTCATCACGCAAGGCCCCCGAAGGAGGCTGGCATGAGCGGTGTCGTACGGATCAAGCGGGTCTACGACGACCCGGCGCCCGAGGACGGCTACCGCGTGCTGGTCGACCGCCTCTGGCCGCGCGGCGTCAGCCGCGAGCGCGCCGCCGTCGGCACCTGGCTCAAGCAGATCGCCCCGAGTGCGAAGCTGCGCACCTGGTGGGACCACGACCCCGCCCGCCTCGACGAGTTCACCGCCCGCTACGGCGCGGAGCTGCAGGCGAACCCCGCACTCGACGAGCTGCACCGGCTGCTGCACGACCACCCGGTGGTCACCCTCGTCTACTCCGCACGGGACCCGCACCTGAACCAGGCGCAGGTCC
This sequence comes from Cellulomonas sp. NTE-D12, assembly GCF_027923705.1. Taxonomy (NCBI): domain Bacteria; kingdom Bacillati; phylum Actinomycetota; class Actinomycetes; order Micrococcales; family Cellulomonadaceae; genus Cellulomonas; species Cellulomonas electrica. The sequence continues at coordinate 2,737,755 of NZ_AP026442.1, forward strand.
TGAGCGACTACCTCGCAGCCCCCAGCGAGACGACCGGCTGGCGCGGCGAGAACCCGTAGCAGCCGGCCCGCCGCGGCCCTACACCGGCTCGGGTCCGGGCACGTCCGCGGTCGGCTTCTCGTCCGTGGTCGGCTTCTGGTCCGCGGCGAGCGACGCGAGGATCTGCTGGATCGCCGCGTCCTGAGCCAGCAGGTGCACCTGGATCTGCCGCGCCTCCTCCAGCACCGCCGACGCGTCGTTGTAGGTGGCCAGCGAGCGCTCGTCGGCCGCCGCGGCCTGCACGTTCTGCCCCACGATGATGATGGGCAGCAGCACCAGCTGCAGGAACGTCTGCGCGATCCACGCGACGATCACCAGCCGGTCGCCGGACTTGAACGCCGCGGGCGCGCTGACCAGGGCCAGCACCGTGAACACGTACGCGGTCCACATGGTGCCGACGATCAGGGTGATCCGCAGACCGACCCGGGCGTTGAACCTCCCCACCAGCCCGCTGCCGTGCACCTGGGCGGCCGCGGCGGCGACCTTCGGCGGCCCGGCCTGCTGCCGGCGCGCGATGTGCGGGTGCGGGATGTACTCGAAGAGGTCCGGCATGGCGCGAGTATCGCGGCGCTGGGCGACGGACCCGGGCAGGCACGGCGCAGGCGCGCATGGGAAGGTCTGACAGGCGTCCGCAGTGGTCGCCAGGCACCGACGGGAGCGGTCATGCAGGGTCCCACGCGCAGCCCGACACCGGCAGCGTCGCCGTCGGTCCCGCGTCCGGGGTCGTCCGACTGGATGCGCCCTCTGGGCCGTACGGGCATCACCGTCTCGGCGGTGTGCGCCGGCGGCAGCCCGCTCGGCAGCATGCCCGCGCTGTACGGGCGGGACGTCAGCCGGGACGAGGGGATCGCGACGGTCCGGGCGCTGCTGGACAGCCCGATCCGCACCATCGACACGTCCAACGGGTACAGCGACGGCGAGAGCGAGCGTCGCATCGGCGCCGCGCTGGCCCAGGTGGGCGGCAAGCCCGCCGACGTGGTGGTGATCACCAAGGTCGACGCCGACGGCCGGGACTACTCCGGCGACCGGGTGCGCGCCTCGGTGGCCGAGAGCATGCAGCGCCTCGGCCTGGACCACCTGCCGCTGGTGCACCTGCACGACCCGGAGGCCTTCGAGTTCGCGGAGCTGACCGCGCCGGGCGGTGCGGTGGACGCCCTGGTGAGCCTGCGGGAGTCCGGCGTGGTCGGCTCGATCGGCCTGGCCGGCGGGCGGGTGCAGGAGATGGCGCGGTACCTGGCCCTCGGGGTGTTCGACGTGCTGCTGGTGCACAACCGCTGGACGCTGCTGGACCGCAGCGCCGCGGACCTGCTGGCCGAGGCCGAGCGGCGCGGGATGGGCCTGATCAACGCCGCGGTGTACGGCGGCGGCATCCTGGCCGGCGGCAGGTCAGGTGGGTCGGGCGGCACCGGCCCGGCGCGGTACGGGTACCGGCCGGCGCCGCCGGAGATCCTGCAGGCGGTCGACGCGATGCGTCAGGTGTGCGAACGGCACGGCACCGACCTGCGGACGGCGGCGCTGCAGTTCTCGCTGCGGGACCCGCGGTTCGCCACCACCGTGGTCGGCATGAGCCGCCCCGAGCGGGTGGCGGCGACCGTGTCCGCGGCGCAGCAGGAACTGCCTGAGGCGATCTGGGAGGAGCTGGAGGCCCTGCTGCCGCCGTCGGGCGTCTGGCTGGACGCCCCGCTCTGACGCCGCGGGCGGGTCAGCCGCGCGGTGCGAGCCGCAGGGGTGGCAGCACGGGAGCGGGCAGCGGTGCGTGCGGGTGGCCGACGACGTGGCCGAACCGGGACCCGTCGTCGCCCAGGACCTCCTGCGCACCCGGCTCGGCGCCGATCTCCGCCTGCCACTGCGCCCGCGCCTGCACCACGTCCTCGTGCGAGCGCCCGACGAAGTTCCACCACATGACGATGCGCTCCCCCAGCGGCCGGCCGCCCAGCAGCAGCAGCCGCACGGGTGCGTCACCGGCCACCACGGTCAGGTGCGTGCGGCCGGGCGCGACGTAGAGCAGCTGCCCGGCCACGCCGTCCGTACCGGCCACCTGGACCTCGCCCCGGTCCACCAGCACCCCGTGCTCGAAGTCGGGGTCGACGACGAACGTGTGCCGCGAGCCGGCGTCGAGCAGCAGCTCAGCCCCGAGCAGCGGCGAGAACGTCGGCACCGGTGACACCTCACCGGCCAGCGCGCCGAGGAACACCCGCACGGTGACGCCCTCCAGCCGCAGGGCCGGCGGCGCGTAGTGCTGGAACGCCGGCGCCGTGTCGCGGTGCACCGCCGGCAGGGCGGTCCACAGCTGCACGCCGTGCAGCAGCGTGGTGCGTGCCGTCGAGTCCTCGGAGTGGCTGATGCCGTGCCCGGCCGTCATCAGGTTGAGCTGACCGGGTCTGACCAGGACGTGCGTGCCGAGGCTGTCGCGGTGCTCGATCTCTCCGGAGAACAGCCAGCTGACCGTCTGGAGCCCGGTGTGCGGGTGCGGCGGCACCCGCATGCCGCCCGTCACCGAGACGTCGTCCGGGCCGTAGTGGTCGAGGAAGCACCAGGCGCCGATCAGCGAGCGGGCGCGCTGCGGCAGCGTGCGCCGGACGGTCATGGCGCGGATGCCGCCGAGCGGGACGTCGCGCGGCTCGAGCACCTGCACGGCGTCCGTGGCGCCGGAGCCGTCGCACACCGTCTCGGTCGGCGCCTGCTCGAGGTTCGTCATGCGCCCATCGTCACCCCGGGTCGCCGAGGACGGCAGCGCCGTCCCGCCACACGCGCACGGGTGCCGGCTGCGCTGCGCGTCGTGGAGCACCGCCCGGGTCAGGATGTGCGCATGACCCCGGACGACTCCCCTGCCCCCGCCCAGCAGCCCCGCCTGCGCGTCGGGATGGTGGGCTACGCGTTCATGGGCCGGGCGCACTCGCACGCCTGGCGCACGGCACCGCGGTTCTTCGAGCTGCCGATGCTGCCGGAGCTGACGGTGCTGGCCGGGCGGGACGCCGCAGCCGCACGCGCGGCGGCGGACACGCTGGGGTGGACGGACGTCGAGACGGACTGGCGCGCTCTCGTCGCGCGCGAGGACGTCGACCTCGTGGACGTCTGCACCCCGGGCGACACGCATGCGGAGATCGCGATCGCCGCGCTCGAGGCCGGCAAGCACGTGCTGTGCGAGAAGCCGCTGGCCAACTCGGTGGCGGAGGCGGAGGCGATGACGGCGGCTGCGGCACGCGCAGCCGAGCGCGGGGTCGTGGCGATGGTCGGCTACAGCTACCGCCGGGTGCCGGCGATCCAGCTCGCCCGCCAGCTGGTGGCCGAGGGGCGCATCGGGACGGTGCGGCACGTGCGCGCCCAGTACCTGCAGGACTGGCTCGCGGACCCGCAGGCACCGCTGTCGTGGCGGCTGGACCGGCAGAAGGCCGGATCGGGCGCGCTCGGGGACATCGGCGCCCACATCGTGGACCTGACGCAGTTCATCACCGGTGACCGGCTGACCGAGCTGACCGCGATGCTCGAGACGTTCGTCACCGAGCGCCCGGTGGCGGCCGGCTCCTCCGGGCTGGGCGGGACCCCCGGCACCGAGCGGGGACCCGTCACGGTGGACGACGCCGCGGTGTTCATGGGGCGCCTGGGCAACGGCGCGCTGGCGACGTTCGAGGCGACCCGCTTCGCGTGGGGACGACGCAACTCGATCCGCCTGGACATCGACGGCACGGACGGCGCGCTGGCGTTCGACTTCGAGGACATGAACGTCCTGCAGGTGTTCGACGCGCACGAGGACCCGCGCACCGCCGGCTTCCGGCGCATCCAGGTCACCCAGCCGGTGCACCCGTACACCGGCAGCTGGTGGCCGGCCGGGCACGGGCTGGGGTACGAGCACGCGTTCACGCACCAGGTGGTCGACCTGGTGCGGGGCATCGCGGGCGGGACGCAGCCGGAGCCGACGTTCGCGGACGGGCTGCAGGTGCAGCGGGTGCTCGCGGCGGTGGAGCGGTCCGCCCAGGGCCGCACCTGGGAGCGCGTCGAGGGCGACTGACCACGCTCGCCCGCCCGGTCGTCGACGCGGCGAGGTCGCACCCGGCGAAACGGAGGCCCCTTCCGCTTGACGCCGGACGGGGCCCCGTGTGCAGAGTGCTGCTGGCGGCTCTCGCCGTCTCCCGCTCGTCCTCGAGGAGTTCCCGTGCGCGTCGGCATCCACCTCATGCGCTTCGACAGCGTCTCCCCCACCGAGCTGCGCGGCGAGCTCGCGCGCACCGTCGAGACGGCGGACGCGGCCGGCGTCGCCTGGATCTCGGTGATGGACCACTACTTCCAGATGATGCGCGCCGGGTTCCCTGCCGAGGACCCGATGCTCGAGGCGTACACGACCCTGGGCTACCTCGCGGGGCACACCGAGCGCGCGGAGCTGGGCGTGCTGGTCACCGGGGTGACCTACCGGTACCCGGGGCTGCTGGCGAAGATCGTCGCCACGCTCGACGTGCTCAGTGGCGGCCGCGCCGCGCTCGGCATCGGTGCCGCCTGGTACGAGGAGGAGCACGCGGCGCTCGGCGTCCCGTTCCCGCCGTTGTCCGAGCGGTTCGAGCGCCTCGAGGAGACGGTGCAGATCGCCCGGCAGATGTGGGACCCGTCCGACGAGGGCCCGTACACCGGTCGGCACTACCAGCTGGACCGCACGCTGTGCTCCCCGCTGCCGCTGCACCGGCCGGAGATCATGATCGGCGGCTCCGGCGAGCGGAAGACCCTCCGCCTGGTCGCGCAGTACGGCGACGCCTGCAACCTGTTCGGCGCCACGCCCGACGAGGTCGCCCACAAGCTCGAGGTGCTCCGGGCGCACTGCGCCGACGTGGGCCGTGACCCGGCCGAGATCCGGGTGACGGTGCTCAACGCCGGCGACGAGCTGCTCGACGGCGACGTCGCTGGCTTCGTCGAGACGATGAGCCCGTTCGCCGAGCTCGGCGTGGAGACCGTCATCCTGCGCCCTCCGGCGACGTCCCTGGCGGCCTGGGTCCGCGACGCCGTGGTGCCGGCCGTCGCACCGCTCGCCGACCTCCGCGTCTGACGCCCCGCATCTCCCTACTTCGTCTCGTGCCGCACGGACTCTGTGCACAGACCGCGACACAGCTGATGTCCGTCTTGCTATGATTCGTACATGCGTTCGACGGTGGTCGAGGATGAACGGCTCGGGGCCGTGCCCGCAGCCGACCCGAGACGCTGGCCGGACGACGGATGGGAGCCATGTCCCGGCGGCGGCGCAGGAGCGCAGCCTCGTCCCTTCGCCGCGGCACTCACCGCGGCGGTCGACGCCCTGGAGCGCGCGCTCGTCGCGGCGTCGGGGGCCGAGGGATGGCCGACGACCGAGCGGCACGGTGCACTCGAGGCGGTGGACCGCGCGACGAGCACCCTGACAGCGCTTCGTTCGCGCCTCCTCACGGCCGAGCAGGCCGCGGGCACCTGGGGGCTGCACGGCGACCGGACCCTTGCCGCCTGGCGCGCTCGCACGTCGCGACAGGGAGCCGGCGCCGGTTCCGCGCAGGTGCGGCAGGCCGTCACCGTCGCCACGCTGCCGCGCATCGCCGACGCTCTGACGTCAGGAGCCGTGACCGCGACCCACCTCGACGCGATCGCGCGACTGAGCACCGGCAGCTCGCGCGAGGTCGCACGGCACGTCACGTCCGACGAGGGACAGGCGCATCTCGTCGCACTGGCCGAGCGGCTCGACGGCACCGCCTATGCGAAGGCGCTCGCGCAGTGGCAGGCCGAGCTCGACCCCGCCGCTCGGCAGCGCGCGCACGACGAGCAGCGGGCCGCTCGCTACCTGCACCTGAGCCACACGCCCGGCGGCACCGTGGTCAAAGGCCTCCTCGACTCGGTGGCGGGCCACCGGGTCCAGCTGGCGCTCGAGGCGGTGTCCCCCAGACCCGCGCTCGATGACGACCGTTCACCCGAGCAGCGGCGAGCCGACGCCCTGGTTGCGCTGGCGGATCGCGCACTGGAGGACCCTGCCACCGTGACCGGCGCCGCCGTCAGGCCGCACGTGTCGCTGCTCGTCAGCGAGTCGACGTGGGCGTCCGTGCGCCGCGCGCAGCTCACGGTGCCGACAACGCCTGCGCAGGCCGCGGTCGCCGCGCAGCACGCGGGCGCGGCACGGGGAGGCGCCGTCCAGGTCGCCTCGGCGCTTGCCGGGCAGCCTGCTGTGTGCGACGAGGACGGCCGAACGTGGCCAGCGAGCGAGGTGGCACGCGTGCTGTGCGACTGCCGCATCAGCCGGGTGGTCCTGGGGTCGGATTCCGTCCCGCTCGACCTCGGTCGCACCCACCGGCTCTTCACCGGTGCGCAGCGCCGCGCCGCCACCGTCCGGGACGGCGGCTGCGGCTGGCCGTCGTGCCCGGCCGCCGCGCGCTGGTGCGAGCTGCACCACATCCGTTGGTGGGACCGCGACGGTGGCTCATCGGACCTCGACAACGCCGTCCTGCTGTGCAGCTACCACCACCACCTCGTCCACCGGCGGGAGCTGACCATCACGCGCCTCCCGCGCGCCGTGACGCCAGCCCTCCCCCTCGAGAGCCAGCGCCGCGTGCACTACAGGTTCACGGATGGGAAGGGCCGCGCCGTCGCCGAGCCGCGGAGCGCCCCTATGGGCCGCCCACCAACCGAGCAGAGCGCCGCCGCGACCAGCCCACCGGACGAGGACTCTGCCGCCGCCGGGACCAGTCCACAGGACGAGGACTCTGCCGCCGCCGGGACCAGCCGACTGGCCGACGGGAGTGGCGCAGGGAGGTGACTCCCTCGCGACGTCGTCCATCCGCTTGCGGCTGGTTCCGGCCTGTGGGAGCTCAGTGCACGGTGAACTTCTTGCTGTCCTGCATGCGCGGTCCCGGCGCCTCGCCACCGGAGGGGTCGTCCTCCGTCGCGACGACGGTGTAGGTGCCCGGCGGCAGCTGAACCGTGAACGAGTACGGCGCGAACGTCTGGCCCTCTGCTGTGTGCGCGACACCGGAGAGCACCACCACGCCTCGGTCGGTGACCACCTTCCACGGCAACGTCGCCTCGAACACGGCCGCCTGACCGCTGACGGTCACGGGCGACGTCGTCGTCGCACCCTGCCGCGGTGCGTCGATCTGCACCCAGGCCTGCACGTCGAGCGCCGGCTCACGCACCTGAGGATCCGTCCAGACGACCGCACCCCACAGCTCCCCCGCCGGCTGGCCGGCGATGGTCAGCAGCACCGAGCCGGACGGGTCGCCGGTCGCCGCCGTCACCGTGTGCACCAGCTGCTGGATCATCAGCGCGGCACCCGCCGAGCCGATCGACGCGGTCCGGGCGTCGGCGCTGAGGTCGACGACGGTCGGGTGGCCGGGCGTGACACCGAGCACGGTGGTCGCCCTGTTCCACGGGCTGGTGTAGTCCGGGTCGTCCGGTCCGGCGATCATCCGTTCGACGGCGCTGCGCACCGGGTCGCCGGTGAGGTCGTGCCGCTCGGGGATGAGCCGCAGGCCGGTGCGGGTGTCGATCATGAAGTAGACGGGCACGTCAGCCGCCGTGACGGTCGGCGTGGGTGTGGGCGTCGGGGTGGGCGTCGGGGTGGGCGTCGGCGTGACGCTGGGGGTCGACGGCGCGACGGTGGGGGCCGGACTGCTGGTCGAGGACGACGAGCCGGGACCGGCGGTCTGGTTCTGGCACCCGGTCAGCAGCGCGCCGACGACGGCGACCACCGCACCGGCCGCGAGGAAGGGGAACGACGAGGGCCTCGTCAGCGTCGACATGGCGCGCTCCTGCAGCGACCCCGGGCCCTGCGACGGGGCCCGCCACGGGGCCACTGTCTGGTTCGAGCGTCCCACCGCGCCCCCGTCAGGACCACGGACCGAAGGTCCCCACCGGGCCCTTCGGCCCTGGACGCGGGCCGGCAGCGGCGGTCGGCTGGTCGGGAACCCGCTGCACCAGCAGCGTCGAACCCTGCCGAGGAGCACCCGATGAAGACCGCCGACGCCGCCGCCGAGTTCCTCTCCCAGCGCCGCATCGCGGTGACCGGGGTGTCGCGGACGCCGGCCAGCCACGGCGCGAACGTCGTCTACAAGACCCTGCGCGACAAGGGCTACGAGGTCGTCGCGGTCAACCCGAACGCCACCACGGTAGAGGGTGACCCGTGCTACCCCGACCTCGCCTCGGTGCCCGGTGGCGTCGACGCGGTGGTGATCGCCACGGGTCCGGACCACGCGGACGAGACGATGCAGCAGGCGGTGGACGCCGGCGTCGGGCACGTGTGGATGCACCGGTCGGTGGACAAGGGCAGCGTCTCGGCCACGGCGACGGCACTGGGGCGGTCGCACGGCATCACCGTGATCGACGGCGGCTGCCCGCTGATGTACGGCGCGGTGTCCGACCCGGGGCACCGGTTCATGTACCGGTTGTTCACGCTGACCGGCCGGGTGCCCCGCAACGTCTGACGGCCCGGAGCAGCTGCCACCCGCGCTCGGCCCGCACGCCCCGCACGCCCCCCGCGAGCCTCACACCTGCGCGGTCGCCCAGCGCGCCCCTGACTCGGAGACCATCTCCACCGACGTGACCTGACCGCTCGCGGGCCACGGCACCACCCAGCTCCCGCCGCCGGACCCGTCGAGCGCCCACGTGCCGGCCGCCTGCCGCGAGCCGTCAGCCAGCACCAGCCAGCACGAGTACCACTGCCCGGCCGGACCGCCCGCCACGCTGACGACGAGCACGCGCTGCCCGTCTGACCGGCTCTCCTGGACCGCCCCCACCGCGCTGCCGTCCGGGGTGCGCAGCGGCGTGCCGACCGCCACCTGCTGCGCGGCGCCCTGGTGCAGCACCACGGCCGAGCCGCCTGCACCGACCGCGATCCCGACGACCAGCGCGGCAGCGACCAGCACGGCGATGCGCCGCCGCGGGCGGTGACGGTGCACGACGGCCGGTGCTGCGGCCGTGCGCCGGTCCAGACCCGTCGCCACCAGCACCCGCTGCGAGAACCCGGCGGGCGGCTCGACCCGCGGTGCGGCGACGAGCACGTGCTCCACGGCGTCCGCCAGCGCGGTGTAGCGGGTGCGGCAAGTCTCGCACCGGGCGAGGTGCCGGGTGAGCTCGTCACGGTCCCGCTGGTCCACCTGCGCCAGGGCGAGGTCCGTCAACGCCTCGTCGCCCGGGTGCGGGCCCGGCTCCGGGTTCGGGCGCAGCCCCGGGTTGTGCTCAGTCACGGTCCGCCTCCATCGCCTCGCGCACCCGACGCAGGCCCGTCCGGATGCGCGTCTTCGCCGTCCCGAGAGGGATGCCCTCGGACACGCTGATCTCGTTGGCAGTCCGCCCGCCGATCACAGCGAGCACCACGGCGCGCGCCTGCTCGGGCGGCAAGGTCCGCAGCCGCGCGACGGCGGCGTCCCGCTCGGTGGAGCGCACCACCTCGTCCTCCGGCCCGGGCACCTGCAGGGTGGCGGTGATCATCTCCTCGAGCACCGACGCGTCCACCGGGGTTGCCCGGCGGGCCCGCATCGCGTCGATCGCCGCGTTCCGGGTGATGGTCAACAACCAGGTCAGCACCGAGGCGCGCCGCACGTCGTAGGTCCCGGCGGCCCGCCACGCGCGGACGAACACCTCCTGGCTGACGTCCTGGGCCAGCCCGGTGTCGTGGGTGATCGACACCGCCAGGCCGAACACCGCCGACTGGAACCGCCGCACGAACGCGATGGCCGCGGCGTCGTCGTCCACCGCCAGCCCGGCGACCAGCGACGCGTCGGCGGTGCGGTCGGCACCGGAGAACAGCTGCACGTCCTGATGTACGGCGTCGGGGCCGGCAGGGATTGCGTGCCGCCGCAATCCCCCTGGCCACGCAGCACGTATCACCCTCGACGGCCGCCCACCCGAGGACGGCCCGCTCGGACCACCTGGAGGGGCCATGAACGCACGATCCCGCGTCTGGACGTTGGGGGCGAGCCTGCTGCTGGCGGGGACCCTCGCGGCGTGCGGCAGCTCGTCGTCGGGCGGAGGGACCGGCGCCTACGGCGGCGGCGCGACCAGCGCACCGGCCATGGGCTCCTCGGCGTCGGCCGGTGGTGGCGCCTACGGGTCGGGTGCGTCGGGCGGGTCGACCAGCGCCGCCGCGGTCACCGTGATGACGGCCAGCTCGAGCCTCGGCACGATCCTGGTGGACGGCAGCGGCCGCACCCTCTACCTGTTCACCAAGGACTCCCCCAACACCTCGACGTGCACGGGCGGCTGCCTCGCGGCGTGGCCCCCGCTGCTCGGCACGGCCACGGCCGGCACCGGGGTCGACTCCTCCCTGCTGGGCACGTTGACCCGACCGGACGGGAAGATGCAGGTCTCGTACAAGGGCATGCCGTTGTACTACTGGGCCCAGGACTCCGCAGCCGGTCAGACCAACGGCCAGGGTGTGCAAGGCGTCTGGTGGGTGGTCAGCCCACAGGGCACGCCGATCACCACCAAGTGACGGCGTCGTGCCGACGACGACGGGTGCACCGGACCGTGCCCGGGCCAGGACCGCGGGCACGCCGGGGCGCGGCACCACGCGCACGCTGCTCGGCACCCTCGTCGCCGGCACCGCGGTCTCCGTGGCGCTCGGCCTCTACGCCCGCCTGCACGTGCCGACCGGCCGGACGCTGACGACGCTCGGGTTCACCGACCTGCTGCACATGAAGGCGTGGCTGACCACCGCCGCGCTCGCGCTGGCCGGGGGTCAGGTGCTCAGCGCCCTGCGCCTCTACGGCCGGCTCGGTGGCCGGCAGCAGAGCTCGTCGAGACCGCGACGAGCCGAACCGGCACCGGCCTGGGTGCACCGGCTGCACCGGTCCGGCGGCGCGCTCGCCGTGCTGCTGACCCTGCCGGTGGCGTTCCAGTGCGCGTGGTCGCTCGGCTTCGGCACGTACAGCGCGCGAGTGCTGGTGCACTCGGCGCTCGGGTGCGTGCTCTACGGCGTGTTCGTGGCGAAGATGCTCGCGCTGCGCCTGCGACGCCCCCCGGGCTGGCTGATTCCCTGGCTCGGCGGCTTGCTGGTGCTCGCGTTCGTCGGCCTGTGGCTGACGTCGTCGCTGTGGTTCTTCACCCACGGCGGCAGGGGCTACTGACTCCCCGCTGACCCGGCCGCCGACCCGTCGCGCGTCACGGGCGCAGGTACGCCCAGCCCTGCCGCTGCCGGGCCACCAGGTGCGCCACCCCGGACGGGACGACGACGGCACCGGGCGTCACCGCGCCGTCGTCCAGCCCCATGCTGCGCAGCGAGTTGCGGCACACCGCGAGCCCGATGCCCGCCTCGAACGCCTCCGCGAGCGCGGGCGCCGTCTCCTGCCCCGGCAGGCCCAGCCGCGCCGCCTCGCCGTGCACCACCACCTCCACCGGCGTGCCGGGCTCCAGCTCGCGCAGCAGGTTCAGCGCGTTGCGCAGCACGGCACGGTGCTTGTCCGGCGAGCCCTCGGACAGGTGCAGCACGACTCCGGGCATCGCGGAACCTCTCGATCGGTGACGCCACGCACTGCGCGAGGCGTCTGGCACGGTACCCCGGGGTGTATGTCGGCGCAGCGCCGGACGACGGCGAGGCGGCCGGTGGTCCGGTCAGCCGCGCGCGGCGGACACCGACCCGACGGAACCGTCCAGGTGCACCACCCGCGCGTCGAACCACGCGGCCTCGCGCTCGTCGTGCGTCACCAGCAGCACGGTCCGCCCGGCGCACCGGTCGCGGACCCACCCCATGGTCACCGGCTTCACGGCCTGGTCCAGGCCGGTGAACGGCTCGTCCAGCACCACCAGCTCGGCGTCGGCGAGCACGGCGCGCACGATGGCGACCCGCCGGCGCTGACCACCGGACAGCTCGCGCACGGGCGCGTGCACCGCCGCGTCGTCGAGCCCCACCGCCGCGAGCGCCTCGAGCACCGCACCGCGGTCCGCCCCCCGCCCCAGCACCAGCCGCACGTTGTCCACCGCCGACAGCTGCGGGCACAGCCGGTCCTCCTGGAACACCGCCGACCGCGGCCGCCCGCCCACCCCCTCCACCGCACCGCCGTCGGGCCGGTCCAGCCCCAGCAGCAGCCGGCCGACCGTCGTCTTGCCGGACCCGTTCGGCCCCATCAGGGCCGTCACCCCGCCGGGCGCCAGCGACAGGTCCAGCCCGTCGAGCACCACGTGGTCACCGAACCGCCGCGTGACGCCGCGCAGCCCGATCCCGCCGCTCCCGCTCACGCCGCACCGCCCCAGCGCCGCTGCGCGGCGGTCAGCCCCAGCCGCACCAGCCGCTCGAAGGCGACGCTCAGCGCCACCACCACGAGGGTCCAGGCGAACAGGTCCGGCGTGGAGAGGAAGATCTTCGCCTGGTACATCCGCTCGCCGATGCTGCCGGTCGGCAGGCCGATCACCTCGGCGGCGATGCCGCTCTTCCACGCCAGGCCGACGCCCGTCTCGCAGCCGGCGACGACGAACGGCAGCACGGCCGGCACGTCGATGGCCCGCACGCGCCGCAGCCGGGGCACCCGGTACACCGTCGCCATCTCCAGCAGCGCGGCGTCCCGGTGGGCGATCCCCTCGAGGGTGTTGGTGTAGACGATCGGCACCACCATCAGCGCCGAGATCACCAGCGCCAGCCGTCCGGTGCCCGTCACCAGGATCACCAGGATGATGAAGCTGACCACCGGGGTGGCCCGAACGGTGCTGATCAGCGGTGCCAGCAGCGCCGCGACCAGGGGCACCGCCGCCGCGACGGCCGCGAGGCACACCGCGACCAGCGCCCCGATCGCGAAGCCTGCGCCGATCCGCAGCAGCGAGTGCCCGGCCGTCGTCCAGAACGCCGCGGTCCGCACCAGCTCGGCGAGCCGGCCCACCACCTCGACCGGCGAGGCCAGCACGATCTGCTGACCGACCGCGGCGGCGACCAGCTGCCACACCAGCAGCCAGAACACCAGCACCCCGCTGGTCCGCAGCGCACGCCCGTGCCGCCGGGCGCGCACCGCGGCCGGCCGCTCAGCGCTGGTAGTAGAAGTCATCACCCGGCAGCGCGCCGCCCACCGAGGCGGGGTCGGCGTCGAACAGGACCTTGAGGTAGCCGCTCAGCGCGTTGCGCAGGTCGACACCTTCCAGGTCGACGACGTGGCTGGCGGGGATCGCGGCGACCGCCACGGCGGCGGACGGCACGATGCCGGCCTGCACGATCAGCGGCGCCGCCTGGTCGGGGTGCTCGTTGGTGAACGTGGTGGACAGCTTGTAGTCGTCCAGGAACTGCTTGAGCGCCGCGGCGTGCTCGGTGGCGAACGCCTTGCGGACCACCAGCACGCCGGTGACCAGCTGAGACGTGCCGCTGGTGACCTTGTTCCACTCGTCGGACAGCTGCACCACGGTGCGGATGCCCGGGTGGCTCGACGTCAGCACCGTGGCGAAGGGCTGCGGCAGCATCCCGACGGCGCCCGGCGTGGCGGCCAGCACCGCGGCCACCTCGGTCGGCTCCGACCGGTAGTCCACCTTCACGTCGGTGCCCGGCACCAGACCGTCCTGGCGGAGCAGGTAGTTCAGCACGTACTCCGGCGAAGCCCCCTTGCCGGACGTCACCACGGTCTTGCCCCGCAGGTCGGCCAGGCCGTGCACCGCCGTCCCGTTCTCCACCACGTCGAGCACGCCGAGCGTGTTCACCGCGGCCACCTGCACGGCCCCCTTGGTCTTGGCGTAGAGCACCGCCGCGAGGTTGGACGGCAGCAGCGCGACGTCCACCGAGCCCTGCGCCACCAGCGGCACCACCTGGTCGGGGGTGCTGTACATGGTGACCTTGTAGTCCTCGGCGGTGGTGCCGGCGGTCGCGTCGCTCATCAGCTTGACCAGGCCCATGGTGGTGGGGCCCTTGAGCGAGGCGATCCGGACGGTGGTGCGCTCCGCAGGCGTTGCCGACGCCGAGGCCACCTTGGTGGCCGGGGTGGAGGCCGCCGCCTGGGTGCCGCCGGCACAGCCGGCGAGCAGCGCGGCGACGGCGAGCAGCGGGACGACGAGCGACGTGCGGCGCATGGCCTCAGCCCTTCCGGGTCGGGGTGGTCACCGGCTCGCGCCGGAACGGTTCGTAGGCGGTGTGCAGCGCGTGGTGCGCCGCCGGGGAGTTCGGTTCCCCATAGGTCTCCTCGTACAGGCGCAGCACGTCCGGGTTCTCCTGGGACTTGCGGTAGCGAGACGTCTGGTCGATGTTCACCAGCACCTGCTGCCGGGCCGCCATCACGCCGACCTCGGACGGGACCGGGTGCCCGGCGCCGTTGATGCAGCCGCCCGGGCAGGCCATCACCTCGACCATGTCGTAACCGGTGTCCTCGCCCGCGACGATGCGCCGGACCAGCGGCTCGGCGTTGTTCAGGCCGCTGATCACCGCGACGCGCACGGTGGCGTCGCCGGCCTGCACGGTGGCCTCCTTGAAGCCCTCGAAACCGCGGACCTCCTCGAACTCCAGGCCCTCCACCAGCGGTTCGCCGGTCAGCTTCTCCACGGCCATCCGCAGGGCCGCCTCGGCGACGCCGCCGGATGCGCCGAACAGCACGCCGGCGCCGCTGACCAGGGAGTACGGCGCGTCGAACTCGCCCGGCTCGATGTCCTGCTTCTCCAGCCGCAGCATCTTGGCCATCTCGAGGAACTCGGTGGTGGTCAGCACGGCGTCCACGTCACGGATGCCCTCGGGGGCGAACTCCGGGCGCGCGGCCTCGTACTTCTTGGCCAGGCACGGCACGATCGAGACGACGTAGAGGTCGTCCAGGTCGATCCCGGCGCGGAACGCGTAGTGCCGCTTCACCGTCGCGCCCATCATCTGCTGCGGGGACTTGCAGCTGGACAGGTGCGGGATCATCTCCGGCCAGCGCCGCTCGACCAGGTTCACCCAGCCCGGGCAGCAGGACGTGAACAGCGGGGTCACGCCGCCGCCGGTCAGGCGACCGAGCAGCTCGGTGGTCTCCTCCATGATCGTGAGGTCGGCGGCGAAGGCGAAGTCGAACGCCTTGTCGAAGCCGATCTTGCGCATCATCCCGGCGATGAACGCCGACGCCTGGTCGAACGGGATGCCGAACTCGGCGGCGATCACGCTGCGGACGGCGGGGGCGACGAAGCCGACCACCGTCTTGGTCGGGTCGTTGATCGCCGTGAACACCCCGCCGCGCTCGCGCACGTAGTCCAGGGCGCCGCACGGGCACGCCCGCACGCACTGGCCGCACGACACGCAGTCGGTCTGGTTCAGCGGCAGGCCGTTGTGGGTGCCCACCGTCAGGCGTCCGTTCTCGAACTGGAACGCCAGGACGCCGGGGCCCTCGATCTCGGCACAGGCGGCGACGCAGCGGCCGCAGCTGATGCACTTGTTGTTGTCGCGGACGATGAACGGGTGGTCGCGCACCACCGGCTCGTAGGGCCGCACGTGCAGCGGTGCGGCGAACGTGACGGAGTGGGCGGTGGCCTGGCGGCGCAGGTCGCAGTCGTTCTGCTTGCCGCAGCCGCAGCTCAGGCAGCGCGCCGCCTCGGCACGGGCCTGCTCCTCCGTCAGGGTCTGCTCGACCTCCTCGAAGGTGCGGATGCGGCTGGCCACCGGCAGCTCGTCGGGGTGCACGCGCACGCGGCGCTCGCGCACCTCGAACTCGTCGCGCGGCAGGTCCTCCAGCGAGCCGCGGCTGCAGGAGTAGTCGTCCTGGCTGGGACGCACGTAGCCGCGGGTGAGGAACTCGTCGATCGCGGTGGCGGCACGCCGACCGGCGGCGACGGCCTGGATCACCGTGGCGGGGCCGGTGGCGCAGTCGCCGCCGGCGAAGATCTTCGACTCCGACGACTCCATGGTGCGGCCGTCGATGTCGATGTCGCCCCAGGCGTTCAGGCGCACCGGCAGGTCGTTGTAGAGGAAGCCGGTGTCGGTGCTCTGGCCGATGGCACCGATCACGGTGTCGGCCTCGATGATCGTGTCGCTGCCCTCGACCGGCACGGGACGACGCCGGCCGGAACGGTCCGGCTCGCCGAGTTCCATGCGCAGGCAGTGCAGCTGCTTGACGCCGCCGGCCTGCGTGATGCGGGTGGGCGCCGCGAGGAACGTCATCTCGACGCCCTCGTCGATCGCGGCCTCGACCTCCGCCGCCTCGGCCGGCATCTCGTCGCGCGTGCGCCGGTAGAGCAGCCGCACCTTCTCGGCACCGGCCCGCAGCGCGGTGCGGGCGCAGTCGATCGCGGTGTTGCCGCCGCCGATCACCACGACGGTGCGGCCCAGCGGCACCTCGACGCCCTTGGTGACCTCCTCGAGGTACTGGATGCCGAGCCAGACCCCGTCGAGGTTCTCGCCGTCCAGACGCAGCGGGGTGGCCCGCCACGAGCCGATGGCCAGGTACACCGCGTCGAAGTCGCGCTTGAGGTCCTCCAGCAGCAGCTGGGCGCCCAGCGCCTTGCCGGTGACGATGCTGACGCCCAGCGCCTCGATCACACCGATCTCACGGTCGAGCGTGCGCTTGGGCAGGCGGTACTCCGGGATGCCGTAGCGCATCATGCCGCCGGCCCGGTCCTGCTTCTCGAACACGGTGACCGCGTGGCCGGCGATGGCGGCGTAGTACGCCGCGGAGAGGCCGGACGGGCCGGCACCGATGACGGCGATCCGCTTGCCGGTCGGCTCGGCCACCCGCGGCACCCACGGCAGGCTGCGGCTCATGTCCCAGTCGGCGGCGAACCGCTTGACGTTGTTGATCGCGACGGGCTCGTCCACCAGGCTGCGACGGCACTCGGCCTCGCAGGGGTGGGGGCACACGCGGCCGCACACCGACGGGAACGGGTTGCGGTCCTTGATCACACGGACGGCGGCCTCGTAGTTGCCGTCGGCGACGTGCGCCAGGTACGTCTGGATGTCCACGTTCGCCGGACAGGTCTGCACGCACGGGGCGACGCAGTCCGCGTTGTGGTCGCACAGCAGCTGCTGGAGCCGGACCTTCCGGTACGCCTCGAGGCGCGGGGTGTGCGTGGTGATCACCATGCCGGGCCGCACGGGCGTCAGGCAGGCCTTCACGTCGCGGGGGTTGGTCTCCCCCACCTCGACGACGCACAGGCCGCAGCTGCCGTTGGACCGCTTGAGACGGATGTCGTGGCAGAGCGACGGGACCTCGATGTTCTCCTTGTCCAGGGCCTGCAGGATGGTCAGCCCGCCGAACACCTGGGTCTCGCGCCCGTTGACCGTGATGGTGATGCGGTCGTCGTCCGAGAGCTCGCGCATGCCGTGACCTCCGTTGGCCAGGACCTGCGTGCACCGCGTCGTCGCGCTGCCCGCCGTCGCCTGTTTCCGGACCGGCTCCGGTGCCGGTTCGGGTTCTGCTGCGACGGTACGGCGGCCCCCTGCCGACATCGTCGGACTTCGGACCTAGGGCAGCACGGGGCCCCGGTGCCGCTGTGCGGCCCGGGGCCTGGTCACCGGACGGACGTCAGTGGGTCTGCTCGGCCACCTTCCGGCGCACCTCGTCCATGTCGAGCGCGCGCGCCTGGGCGATCAGGTCGTCGAGGGCCCGACCGGGCAGCGCGCCCGCGTCCTCGAACAGCAGCACGCCGTCGCGGTAGATCATCAGCGTCGGGATCGCGCTGATGCCCAGACGACCGGCGAGCGCGTGCTCGGCCTCGGTGTCCAGCTTCGCGAACGTGATGTCAGGGTTCTTCTCGGAGGCCTTGCTGAACACCTGGGCGAACATCCGGCACGGTGCGCACCAGGAGGCCCAGCAGTCGACCAGGACGATGCCCTCGGCGTCGACGGTGGGCTGGAACGTGCTCGCGGTGAGGTCGACGGTCGCCATCAGGGATCCCGCTCAGCGCGCCACGCGGTCGGCCGGCCGCGTCGACAGGTGCAGGGCCTTGTACAGCGGGCAGAACCCGACGGCGGCGGTGCCGGCCAGCAGCGCGGCCAGGACGATCAGCACCACGCCGAGCGCGCTGCCGACCCCGACCTGCAGCAGGACGACCACCAGGACGACGGCCGCGACCGCTCGCACGATCCGGTCGGTGGAACCCATGTTGCGTGGCACGACGAGCCTCCAGTCTCCGCCGAGTCGGCACCGGTCCGACGGACCGCGCCCCCCTACCTCGTCGAGAACCTATGGTATACCCCTGGGAGTATCCAGCGACAAGGAGGAACCGTGTCCGAGGTCGACCTCGCCGCCTTCGCGGCAGCCCACGCCGACGGCGCGCTCGTCATCGACGTCCGCGAGCCGCACGAGTACGTCGACGGTCACGTGCCGGGCGCACGGCTGCTGCCGGTGGACCACGTGCCGCTGCGCACCACCGAGCTGCCGCGGCGCGAGCGCGTCTACGTCGTCTGCGAGAGCGGCAACCGGGCGCGCTCGGTCGTCGGCATGCTGCGGGCGCAGGGTCTGGACGCCCTCAGCCTGCGGGGCGGCACCGCCGCCTGGCGCGCTGAGGGCCGGCCCCTGGTCACGGGCCCGCGCGCCAACCTGGGCTGACGTTCGCCGGACCCTTGCCTTCCCCTCGCCGCCCGTTCCTGGAGTCGCGAGTCGCGGCGGGTGGGCCCGGACCCGCCGCGGAGTCGTACGCTCCGCGGCGGGCCGGCGCCCGAGAGTCAGCCGCCGAGGCGGGTGCCCTCCGGCACGTAGCGGGGGGTGCCCTCGTCGGCCAGCGTCACGTCGCCCGTGGCGACCACGCCGCGCGCGAACGTCCAGTCGCCCCGCACGGTGAACGAGCTCGCCCCGCGCAGCGACGGTGCACCGGCCGGGAAGTGCGCGTCGAACGCCGAGATCGTCTTGTAGTGCGTCGAGTCGAGGTCGACCAGCGGCGCCGGCTCGGTGACCAGGTCCAGCGTCGCCGTCTCGGACAGCTGGTAGGCGTCGGACCGCAGCAGCAGCAGGTCGTTGGTCGTCTTCACCGGCAGGAAGCGGGAACGCGGGACGACGATGGCGGTGGCGCCCTCGAACACCTCGATCGCGGCGCCCATGGCGGACTCGACCTGGATCACCTGCGGGGACGACGGGTCCGTCGGGTCCACCGTCTTGGAGTTGCGGATCATCGGCAGGCCGAGCACCCCGTGCCGCTCGTTGAGCGTGCGGCGCAGCGCCGCCAGGTCGAACCACAGGTTGTTGGTGTGGAAGTACGGGTGCCGGTGCTCGTCGGTGAAGTAGTCCATCTCCTCCGGCGCCGTCTGCGCGGTGTCGCGCAGCACCAGCCGGCCGTCCGAGCGGCGGATCGCCAGGTGGCCGCCCTTGCGGTCGGCGGCGGTGCGGCGGCACAGCTCGGCGGCGTAGGGGGCGCCCGACTCGGCGAACCAGCCGGCGATGCGCGGGTCCGGGGCGGCACCGAGGTTGTCGGAGTTGGACACCGACGCGTACGCGAAACCGGCGTCGAGCAAGGCGTCGAGCACGCCGGACGCCTCGATGGCCGTGTAGAGGTCGCCGTGGCCGGGCGGGCACCACTCGAGCGACGGGTCGGCGGGCCACGAGACGGGCGTCAGGTCGTCCGCGCGCAGCTTGGGCTCGCGGTTCTGCAGGAAGTCGAGCGGCAGCTCGCCCACCTTGAGGTCCGGGTAGGCCGCCAGCGCGTCCAGGCTGTCCTGCTGGGTGCGGAACGAGTTCATCAGGATCAGCGGCAGGCGGGCGCCGTACCGGGTCCGGGCGGTGCGCACCTGCCGGGCGATCACGTCGAGGAAGCTCAGCCCCTCGCGCACCGGCAGCAGCGACTTGGCGCGGTCCATGCCCATCGAGGTGCCCAGGCCGCCGTTGAGCTTGATGATCGCGGTGCGGGCGAGGGCGTCACGGGCGTCCGTCGGCGGCACCTCGACGGCGTCCAGGCTCGGCGGGTCCAGCAGCGGGGTGATGTCGTCCTCGCGGATCAGGCCCGTCGCCCCTGCCTCGAGGTCGCGGTAGTACCCGGCGAACACCTCGACCGCCGCGGGCGCGACGCCAGCCGCACGCATCTTCTCCACGGCCAGCCGCAGACCCTCGTCGCTCATCTCAGCCCTTCCGCAACCCGTCGCAGTGCCGACCGGCACCGGCCACCGAGCAGTATCGCGTGGCAACCCGTGGAAGGGGCGACCGGGGACGGCCCGCGACCCGCCCGCTAGGTTGGGCCACGCCCGCATGGACGGACGGCCCGCGGGCGGTCGGAGCGACGCGAAAGGAGGACGACGATGGCCGGGTACGCGCACAACATCGCCCTGGTTGCCCACGACAACAAGAAGGTGGAGCTGCTGCGCTGGGCGGAGTTCAACCGCGGCACGCTGTCCCACCACCACCTCTACGCCACCGGCACCACGGGCACCATGCTCGAGTACGAGCTGGGGCTGCCCGTGACCCGGCTGCTGTCCGGCCCCGTGGGTGGCGACCAGCAGATCGGCGCCAAGATCGCCGAGGGCGCGATCGACATGCTCGTCTTCTTCTGGGACCCGCTGGAGCCCCAGCCGCACGACCCGGACGTCAAGGCCCTGCTGCGCATCGGCGCGGTGTGGAACGTGCCGATGGCGTGCAACGTCGCCACCGCGGACATGCTGATCTCGTCCCCGCTGCTGGCCACCGACTGGAACGCGAACCGGCCTGACATCACGCCGCGCGGCTGGGAGGGTTCGGCGCCGGTCGCCTGAACCGGCCGAGCGGGCCGAGCGGGCCGACGGGAAAACGCGCGCCCACATTGTGAACACGCGCACATGTGAAAGGGCGGCGGCGAGACGCGTTCACGTCTGCACCGCCGCCCTCCTGCAGTCGCGCCCCCTGGCGCGCCACATTTGGCCTACCGGCTTACACGGTCGAGCGACCGCGACCCACCAGCCAACCGATCAGGCTGATGACCAGCAGGGCGATTCCGATCCACAGCAGGATCTTCGCTGCCGTGACGGCGACGCCGAGGACGATCATCACGACGCCGACGATGATGAGAATGAGCCACAGAGCCATGGGACAGCTCCCTTCGCTGAGCGGACGGCGGCGGTAAGCCACCTGGGAAAGATCGTCACCCGGCTTTCACAGGTTCGCATCCGGAACGATTCGGACCGCCGGCGCCCGGGGTCTGCGGGGACGCCTTCTGACCGTTCGCACGGGCCGTCCGAGGGGCTCGCGCGGGCCCTCGTCCCCAGATGCGGGGGCCTGCGGGCCGGGTGATGGTGGAGGCATGACCACCTCCGCAGACCCGGGCTCGACGCGCGGCCCTGAGGGCTTCCCCGCACAGCAGCAGCAGCCGCCGGGCCACACCGACCCGATGGTCCCCGACCCGGACCACGGCGAGCAGAGCTACACCGGCTCGGACAAGCTGGTGGGCAAGCGCGCCTTCATCACCGGCGGGGACTCCGGCATCGGACGGGCCGTGGCCATCGCGTTCGCCCGGGAGGGTGCCGACGTGGCGATCGGCTACCTGCCCGAGGAGCAGGACGACGCCGAGGAGACGCGCGACTGGGTGCAGAAGGCGGGCCGCACGTGCGTGCTGGTGCCGGCCGACCTGACCGACGAGCGGCAGGCGCGTGAGTCCGTCCGCACCGCGGTGTCCGGGTTGGGCGGACTCGACATCCTGGTCAACAACGCCGGGTACCAGATGGCCCGCCGCGAGTCGATGGCGGACATCACCACCGAGGACCTGGACCGCACCATGCGGACCAACCTCTACGCGATGTTCTGGGTGACGCAGACGGCGCTGGAGCACCTGGGCAGCGGCGCCTCGATCATCAACACGACGTCGATCCAGGCGTACCAGCCGTCGACGTCGCTGCTGGACTACGCCTCGACCAAGGCCGCGATCACCAACTTCACGGTGAACCTCGCGGCGGAGGTCGGGGCGAAGGGCATCCGGGTCAACGCCGTCGCGCCCGGGCCCATCTGGACGCCGCTGCAGCCGGCGACGCAGCCCGTCGAGAAGCTGGAGAAGTTCGGCAGCGACACCCCGCTGGGCCGGGCCGGGATGCCGGCCGAGGTGGCGCCGGCGTACGTCTTCCTCGCGGCGGACTCCACCGGGTCGTACGTCTCGGGGACGGTGCTGGGCGTGACCGGCGGCAAGCCGGTGTTCTGACCGAGAGCGGCGGCCGGGTGGACGTGCGGGTCCCCCGGCCGCTCGGCGGTCGGTGGGGTGGTTGTGGGTTCGGCCGATCGAGGAGGTTCGGATGCGGGTGGAGCGCGGCGTGAGCAGTGAGGGCCGGGTGGTGGTCACCGGTGGCGCCGGGTTCCTGGGCAGCCACCTGTGTACCGAGCTGCTGGACCGGGGCGCCGAGGTGGTGTGCCTGGACAGCGTCCTCACCGGCTCGCCCGCCAACGTCGCGCACCTGATCGACAACCCGCGGTCCCACCTGACGCGGTGCGACGTCACCGACTTCGTGCACGTGCCCGGACCGGTGGACGCCGTGCTGCACTTCGCCTCCCCCGCCTCGCCGGTGGACTACCTGCAGCTGCCGATCGAGACGCTCAAGGTCGGGTCGATCGGTACCGGGCACGCCCTCGGGCTGGCCAAGGACAAGGGCGCCCGGTTCCTGATCGCCTCGACGTCCGAGGTGTACGGGGACCCGCAGGTGCACCCGCACTGGGGTCACGTGAACCCCGTCGGCCCGCGCGGCGTGTACGACGAGGCGAAGCGCTACGGCGAGGCGCTGACCACCGCGTACCGCAGCGCGCACCGCGTGGACACGGCGATCGTGCGGATCTTCAACACCTACGGGCCGCGCATGCGCCCGCACGACGGGCGGGCGATCCCCACGTTCATCCGGCAGGCGCTGGCCGGCGAGCCGGTGACGGTGGCCGGGGACGGCAGCCAGACGAGGTCCGTGTGCTACGTGGACGACCTGGTGCGCGGCGTGCTGGGGCTGCTGGACAGCGGGCACTCGGGGCCGATGAACATCGGCAACCCGCGCGAGCTGACCGTGCGGCAGATCGCGGAGGACGTGGTGGCGGCCACCGGCGCTCGCTCTCGCATCGACTTCATCCCGCGGCCGGTGGACGACCCGGAGGTGCGCCGTCCGGACACGGGGCTGACGACCGAGGTGCTCGGGTGGGCGCCGGAGGTCGAGTGGGAGGAGGGCCTGGAGCGGACCGTGGGCTGGTTCACCACCGCGCTGAGCCGCACGGCATGAATTGCCCGTCGGGCGAACTATTCGTCCGGTGATTTTGCGTGTCGCCAGGGTGGGAGCGCTTCCGTTGACACCGGTCCAGGCCTTTCTGATACTGGCGGCAGGCGCCTCGCGCGCCGCGGCACCATCAATGCAGATGGTCGCTACTTACCAGCCGGAAAGGCGGTCGCACGTGCGATCACGTGGTGAGAACCTGCGTCAAGAGAGCGCTCCCAGGCGCCGAGTAGCAGTCGTGGGGGTGACGTTCCTCGGGCTGGCGCTCAGCACCGGCCTGGCGGCCGCACCCGCGGTTGCGGCCGACCCGCACCAGGGCGGCAGCGCGACGGACCTCGGCGCGAACGTCGTCGTCTTCACGCCGTCGATGTCGACGGCGGACATCCGGGCCCGCGCCCAGGCGATCTACGCCCAGCAGTCCGACAGCGAGATGGGCACCGGCCGCTACGCGCTCCTGTTCGAGCCGGGCACCTACGGTTCGGCGAGCGACCCGCTGGACATCCCCGTCGGCTACTACACCGAGGTGGCCGGTCTGGGCCAGGACCCGTCGGCCGTCACCATCAACGGTGGCGTCACCGCCATCGGCAAGAACGGCTCGGGGTCGCTGGACATCTTCTGGCGGTCCGTCTCCAACCTGACCATCCACGTGGTGCCCACCGCGGACGGCTGCCACACCGGCAACGAGATGTGGGCCGTGTCGCAGGCCGCGCCGATGCGGCGGGTGGACGTGAAGGACTACACGACCTTCATGCCGTACTGCGAGAACCCGAACTACGCGTCCGGCGGGTTCGTCGCTGACTCGTTCCTCGAGGGCGGCGCGCTCAACGGCTCCCAGCAGCAGTTCTACGTGCGCAACACCAACCTGGGCGGCGGCTGGTCCAACTATGTCTGGAACCAGGTGTTCTCCGGTGACGTGAACGCGCCGGCGCAGGACTTCGGCAACGGCGCCGCGTACACCACGCTCGCCACGACGCCGGTGAGCAAGGAGAAGCCGTACCTCTACACCGACACAGCGGGCAGCTGGAACGTCTTCGTGCCGTCGGTGCAGCACGACTCCGTCGGGACGACGTGGGCCAACGGCCACACGCCCGGCACCTCGGTGCCGCTGAACCGGTTCTTCGTTGCGACCCCGTCGGACTCCGTCAGCACCATCAACGCGGCGCTGGCCCGCGGCCTGAACCTGCTGCTCACTCCCGGCGTCTACGACGTCAGCTCGCCCATAAAGGTGAAGCGCGCCGGCACCGTGGTGCTGGGCCTGGGCATGGCGACGCTGACGGCGACCCACGGCAACACCGTGCTGACCACGGCCGACGTGCCGGGCATCGACATCGCCGGGATCACCGTCGACGCCGGTGCGGTGAACTCGCCGGTGCTGGTGCAGATCGGCACCAAGAACGGCAACAACGGCCGGCCGCACGACGGCGCCGCCGACCCGGTCGCCCTGCAGGACGTGTTCTTCCGCATCGGCGGGCCGCACGTCGGCAAGGCGGCCCTGGCGCTCGAGGTGAACACCGACCACGCCGTGCTCGACGACCTGTGGGTGTGGCGCGCCGACCACGGCGTCCCCGGCTCGGTGGGCTGGACCGTCAACACCGCCGACACCGGCCTCGTGGTCAACGGTGACGACGTCACCGCGACCGGCCTCTTTGTCGAGCACTTCCAGAAGTACAACGTCATCTGGAACGGCAACGGCGGAAAGGTGCTCTTCTTCCAGAACGAGCTCCCCTACGACCCGCCGACGCAGGCCGACTACCAGCACGACGGAATTCTGGGATACGCGGCGTTCAAGGTGGCCGACTCGGTTTCCACCTTTACCGGGTACGGCATGGGCAGCTACATCTACACGAACGTGAACCCCGACATCCACGTGTCGCACGCCTTCGAGGTGCCCGTGAACGACGGTGTACGGCTGCACGACCTGCTGACCATCAACCTCAGCGGGCCGGGGACCATCGACCACGTGGTGAACGACACCGGCGGGCCGGTCAGCGACGCCAACAAGGACGTGGCGAGCCAGGTGGTCAGCTTCCCGTGATCGGGGTGATGGCTCGGTAGCGATTGACGCGGCGGCCCCTGGAGCGGAAGCTCCAGGGGCCGCCGTGCTATCCGAAGACTCCAAACGACTCGCTCCCACCAAGTGCGGCGGAGGAGAGTCTCTTGACCACCCGAGGCACCAGTGCGCATTCGAGAGGTCTTGGCATACGTCCATAAGCCAGCTCTCCGGTCGTGCAGTACGAAGTACCACTGAGGCTCTCTCCCGACTCCAGGTCGTCGCAGCCAGCAGTGGTCCATCCGGCGTGAGGGCGCGCCAACCGGTCTCGCCATGCCACCCGAGTTCAACGCTTCTCGCGTCGCCGCGTGGT
The DNA here is from genome assembly GCF_027923705.1 of Cellulomonas sp. NTE-D12. NCBI lineage: Bacteria > Bacillati > Actinomycetota > Actinomycetes > Micrococcales > Cellulomonadaceae > Cellulomonas > Cellulomonas electrica. The sequence continues at coordinate 2,763,138 of NZ_AP026442.1, forward strand.
GCAGACTGACTCCGTGACTGTTCATGGCATCAGGGCGTTGACGGAGCTCGCGATTGCGATGTTCGACGCCACGCGCGACATCGCAGATACCCTGAGGAATAATTTCAGAACCGGTTTCGGCGACCCTATCCTCGATGGCGCACTATTCCCGAACGGCGCAATTCCCGAACTGTATGGCGGGCCAGCGCTAACGCAGGCCGTCGAAGCTCTAGGAGCGGACCCCACCATGGAGCCCCTCCTGCCGCGCGAAGGTGAATTCGACCCATCCCTCAGCACAGCCATGGGTGGCTCTAGACAGGACTTTCGAGGCCTCGTCAAGTCCCTTGTCGCTTCCGCGCTGAGAATTATGTACTTCGATTCTGCGGAACAGACGCATTCTGTGCTGATAGAGCAGGTGCTAAGGAACTACGAGTCACTGAAGCGGGTTGCCCGTGGTGAGCCGATTTCAGTTAGGATAATTCACGGGATCGGTGGAGTCATTTTGCCCCCGGAGGCAAGAATCGTGACACCTTGGGGGACCGTGACACCGGCACCCCAGCCTGTGAACCCGGTCCTCTACGGAATGAACGCTTTCCGTCCACCGACCACCGCGCTGCTACTTCGCGACTACACAACGACGGTCGCGGTCTCGCGAGACGAGTTCCCCAGACCCGCGCCCGACGCGGAGCTATTTGCCACAGCGCAGAGGATTACGGAACTGTTGCCACTCTCATTCGCACTGGCCATCGAAGGGGATAGACACTGCGCCCCGATGCTTACGTTCACGACTGCAGTACAGCCATTCACAGCGAGCTTTGGCGCAACCTCTTCGGGCAGGCTAGGACCGCCGTGGCAGCAGACGACCGTGGAGAAAAGCGACGTCCCCGCAGTTGAGGACTGGGCCAGGAGGATAAACTCGCGCCACGTCGAAAACCTTCAGGTCACGGCGCGGAGGATCGTCTCGGCCATCGCAGAGCGCACCGATAGAAGCGATGCCCTGGTGGATGCGGTCATGGCATGGGAAAGCCTCGTCGGAACAAAGAATGAAACAGTGTTCCGGGTGACGGCGGCGTTGTCCAAACTACTTGCCACGAGCCCAAGCGAGCGTCGCTCCCTACGAAGGGAACTGGCCAATACCTACGACATTCGCAGCCGAGTGGTTCACGGGGATGTCGTGGACGACGGGAAGGTCAGCCTTGAGGCAGACAATGCAATCGAGGTTGCTTTGTCTGCAACCCGGGCCCTCTACCGGCGGGCACCCGAGTGGCTCACGTACACGAGCAACGAGCGAGCTGATCGACTAATCCTGGAGGAGTAGACCTAGCTTCGGCCCGCGGCTGTGGGCAATCGAGGCAGGGCCGATTCACGCGCTGGCCGTCTCCGCGGGCGCCCCTCACGGGTGTGGCGATGCCAGACTCGCTCCTGTGACCGACCGTGGACGCGATCCGAGGCCCGACCAAGAGGTGTGGTGGGAGGGCCTCAAGTCGGTCCAGGCCGCGCTGATGCAGATCCACCGGTTCCAAGAGGTATTCGGTGAGCGGGTCCGCGCAGAGTCCGACGCCGAGACTCGCGCCCGAGCGGCGGGTGATCCGCCTGACGACCCGTGGCGGCAGCACTACGACGCCATGGAGCCGTACGACCCTGATCGCCCCCTTCGTGTGCCCTCGTGGGCGTTGCGAATGCAGGCATCGTCTGATGCTCGACTTCCTGCTCGTTGCCATTCGCGGCGTGTTGCGCGCGCAGGCGAAGATCCCCGAGGCGATCCGACCAGAGATGGCGGACCAGCAGATGCTCAAGCACATGCGCGACGTCGCGGAACACTTCGACGTCGTGCCAGAGGCGACGAAGCGCCTAGCGAACCAGTTTCCGACCGTCAACACCGGCCAAGTCGCCTGGACAACCAAGGAGATCTGGATCGGAGGATTGGAGGGCGTGCCGTTGTCCCGTGTCCAATCGTGGCTCTGGCGCGTTCATGAGGCTCTGGTGACTTGCCTAGCGGGCGTAGGCATAGACGTCCCTGACGACCTTCTTGCGTCCTACGTCGAAGGTGACGACGCGTTGAAGTGGCCCTCGGAGCGATTGAGGTTCCACTGGTCGCTGCCGACGATGGACGAGCGCGATTGGCCGCGCGAGCCAATGCCCGAGGCTCTGCAGGCGCTGCTCGCTCAGCGATGGGCCACGCAGCGCACCCGTGACCCGAAGGACTAGCTGTACTGAGTCGCATCCGGTGCCGCCGTAGGAATGGCAGCGACAGGAAGAGGAGGTCGGGATCTAGGCCCCGCGTCGCGGAGGTCAGTGTTCGGAGGGGCGTAGCCCGGTTCGAAACACCTCTTCAGCCGTGACGTCCGCTAATGCCGAGTCGATTCCGCCTTCATGGGGGTCGCCCCGGTGAGTTTGGTCGCCGTGCCAGAGGACGGTGTGGATGTGCTCGTCGATGGCGGGGCCCCAGTGTTGGGGTGGGGTCGGGCCGAAGAGGAGGACCGACGGGGTGCAGAGGGCCGTCGCTAGGTGGGCTACGCCGGTGTCGCCGCAGATCAGGAGCGCGGCGTGGGCGACCAGGTTCGCGAGGCCCGGGATGGTGAGGGTGCCGGCGCGGGTCTCGATGAGGCGAGCGGCCGGTGCTGAGTCCCCGGTGAGGAGGGCGCGAGCATCCGTGACGACGCGGGTCGCCAGGTCGACCTCGTCGGGACCGCCGGTGACGAGCACACGGCGGCCCTCCGAGGCGAGCGCGGCCGCGACGGCGGACCAGCGGTCGGCCGGCCATCGTCGGGAACCCGATGACGCGCCCGGGTGCAGCAGGACGGCTCCCGCGTCCTCGTCGGCACCCCCGGGCGGCAGCGTCAGGCGGAGGTCGTCGCGGCCGCACTCTCCGCCGGCCCAGCGGACCAGGCGGCACCAGCGGTCGACCTCGTGCTCGTCGGCGCGCCACACCGGGCCGTCCGGAAGGCCGTCCGTCGCGAAGGCGACCAGACGGCTGGGCCGGGTGGCGGCCAGCACCGCGTGGCTCTGCGGGCCGCGGCCGTGCAGGTTCACCGCGAGGTGACCACCACCGGCCAGCTCCGGCGGCAGCACCTGCGGCTCCAGCCCCGCAGCGGGCATCACCTCGTCGGCCACGCCCAGGTCACGCAACCAGGTGCCGATCCCCACAGGCCCGGCGAGCCACAGCCGGCGGTTCGGCCAGGCTCGCCGAACGCCACGGAGTGCAGCGACGCCGGTGAGGGCGTCGCCCAGCCCGAGGGCCCGCAGCACCAGCACGTCGCCGGACATCTCGGCCGAGCCAGCCCCGAGAGCCCCAGCCGCCGCAGCAGTCCCAGCCGCCACCGCCGTCGTCACGACGTCGTCGGGCGCCGCGCCGCTCACGGCCAGGAGCTCTCCCCCAGCGCCATCACCAGCATCTCCCGGATCTCCGAGCCGACCGGCTGCCGCAGGGCGGTCAGCACGGCGCCCGGCGTCGCCGCCGGGTCGTTGAGCTGGGCATCGGGTCCCGCCCCGTACTGAAGCCGCGCAGCGCCAGCGTGGAGCCGACCGTGACGATGGTGCCGTGCGTGCGCTCCAGCGACGGCAGCGCGCACCGCGAGGCGCCGCCACGCTGACACGCCGGTACGGTCCGGCGCGGCCTCCGCGCACGGCTACCCTGCTCGGGTGGTGGGCACGGGTCAGGACTCCGGAGGGCTGCGGAGCCGCATCCTCCAGGCCACGCGACAGCTGCTGATCGAGGGACGCGACCCCCGCCTCGTCAGCATCGCGCGTGTCTGCGCACGGGCGGCGTGCACGCCGCCGTCTCTGTACCACTACTTCGCCACCAAGGACGACCTGCTCAGCGAGGTCTGCGACGGCGTGATGCGCGAGTTCATGTCCGGTCTGCAGCGCCAGGTCGCCACCATCGCGGACCCTCTCGAGGAGCTCGCCGCCCGCGGCACCGCCTACCTCGAGTGGGGGCTCGCCAACCCGGGCGAGTACCGCGTGCTGTTCGACCGCCCCAGCTGGGCGGTCGCGGGCGAGCAGCGGTCCTCGGACGCCAGCAACGGCCTCGCGGAGCTGGTGGACAACGTGGTGCGGTGCCGGATCGCGGGCAAGCTGTCCACCGACACCGACCCGTTCATCCAGGCGCTCGCGCTGTGGGGCGAGGTGCACGGTCTGACGATGCTGGCGATCGCCAACCCGAACATCCCGCCGCACGTGCTGCACGGCGCGCTGCAGGCGTCGCAGGCCTGGCAGCTGGGGGTCAGCCCGCGGGCGTGACGACGAGCTTGCCCTGCACGTGACCGTCACGCAGCCGCGCGTACGCCTGCCGCACCGCGTCCAGCTCCAACCGGTAGCGGCCCGCGATCGGCACCCGCACCCGTCCGGCGGCCACCAGGTCCAGCACGTGCGCCACGTCCTGCGACGTCGCGTGCGCACCGCCGGTGGACACCGCGCCCTGGAGCCGGTCCGGCGGTGCAGCGATCGAGGCGATCCGCTCCACCGGCACGCCGAGCTCGATGCCGGCCGTCACGTACTCCGGCCCGTGCAGGTCCAGCACGGCGGTCACCGGCCCCGGTGCCGCGGCGCGCACCCGGTCCACGAGCCCGTCGCCGTGCGTCACGGGCACCACCCCGAGGTCGCGCAGCAGCGGGTGGTTCGCCTCGCCGGCCACGCCGAGCACGTGCACGCCGAGGTCCACCGCCAGCTGGGCGGCGATCAGCCCCACGCCGCCGGCGGCGGCGCTGAGCAGCAGCACGTCGCCCGGGCCCACGCCCACCGCGGCGAGGCCGGCCACCGCCGCCCGGCTCGCCACCTGCAGCGCACCGGCCACCACCGGGTCGACCCCCTCGGGCACCGGCAGCACCGCATCCGTCACGTCCAGCACCAGCACGTCGGCCAGAGCCCCCTCGGGCACCTGCGCACAGACGGTGTCGCCGACCGCGAACCGGTCGACCCCCGCACCGACCTGGTCCACCACCCCGGACACGTCGTGCCCCACGCCGCGAGACCCGTCGGGCCCTGACCCGCGCGCGAACAAGCCCGCGAACGCCTTCCAGTCGGCCGGGTTCAGTCCGGCGGCCGTCACCCGGACACGCAGCTGACCCGGGCCGGCCACCGGGTCCGGGCCCTCGACCAGCCGGAGCACCTCCGGTCCGCCGTAGACGTCGTAGCGGATGCTGCGGGCCATCAGCGCTCCCCCGCCCGGGCGGCCAGCCACCCGCGCAACCGGTCCGGGCGGTTGGTGATCACGGCGTCCACCCCCAGCGCCTGGGCCTCGGCCCACATCCACGGCTCGTCGAGCGTCCACACCATCACCTGCCGACCGGCGGCGTGCTGCGCCTCGACCAGGTCGGGGTGCGTCTGCAGCAGCCGACCGTCGGGGTTGCACGTCATCACCCCGAGCCGCGAGCAGAGCGCGTCGAGCGCCGCCAGGTGGGGCGCACCGTCCGGCCCCAGCGGCAGGTCCTCCACCAGCAGCCCGCGGTGCAGCTGCGGGGCCACCTCGCGCAGGGCGGCGACGCTGCCGGGCTCGAAGCTCTGTCCGACGACCCGCGGCAGCAGCCCCGCTTCGGCGAGCGGGCCCAGCAGCAGCCGCACCCGGTCGGGCGTCCACACGCCCTTGAGCTCCAGCAGCAGGTCGGTGCGGGGGTGGCGGACCAGCAGGTCGACCACCTCGTCCAGCACCGGCACCCGCTGACCGGCGTAGGCGGGGGCGAACCACGAGCCCGCGTCCAGGGCGCGCACCTGGTCCAGGGTCAGCGTGTCCACCCGGCCGGTGCCGTCGGTGGTGGCGTCCACCTCGTCGTCGTGGATCACCACGGCGTGCCCGTCGGCCGTCAGCTGCACGTCGAGCTCGATCGCGTCGACCCCCGCCGCGCAGGCCGCCTCGAACGCCGCCAGCGTGTTCTGCGGCGCCACCGAGCTGTTGCCCCGGTGCCCGATCACCCTCATGCCCACACCCCTCGCTCCCGCAGCACCTGCGCCAGCAGGTCCGCCCGGTCGCTGACCAGGCCGTCCACCCCCAGCTCGAGCAGCCGCCGCATCTCCTCCGGCTCGTTCACCGTCCACACGTGCACCTGCAGCCCGGCCCGGTGCGCGGCGGCGACGGTGCGCCGGTCCACCACCGTCACGCGCCCCTGCGCCACCGGCACCTGCAGGCAGTCCACCGACCGCACCGCGCGCCGCAGGCCGCCGGCCGGCAGCCCGGTGCGCGCGCCGACGACGAACGCCGCCACCTCGCTGGTCGCCGCGGACGTCGCCACGGGCCGGGACAGCCCGGCCAGCGTCGCCAGCCGACGCCGCACCGAGAACGACGCGATGCACACCCGGTCGTGCGATGCCGTGCGCTCCACCGCCGCGACGACTGGCGCCACGGCCGACGCCGCCTTCACGTCGATGTTCACCCGCAGGTCGGGGGTCAGCCCGAGCACGTCCTCGAGCAGCGGCACCGGCTCGGCACCGCCGATCCGCGCCTCCCGCACGCGGGACCACGGCAGCTCCCGCACGCGCCCGTGCGCGTCGGTGGTGCGGTCCAGCGTCTCGTCGTGCAGCGCGACCGCCACGCCGTCGCTCGTCGCGTGCGCGTCCGTCTCCACGTAGCGGAACCCCAGGTCGACGGCTGCCGCGAAGGCCGCCAGCGAGTTCTCCAGCCCCTCCCGGGAGAACCCGCGGTGCGCCAGCGCGACGAACCCGCTCGGGTCCGCGAGGTAGCCGGTCGCCGTCACCGGCGCGCCCGTTCGTCGAGGAACCGGGTCATCGCGGCGAGGTAGGCCGTGCGCGGCGCCTGCGCCGAGAGCGCCAGGTCGTGCACCGCGCCGGGGAACGACCGCACGGTCACGTCCCGCCCCAGACCGGGCGCCCGACGGCTGATCGCCCGCACGTCCAGCACGGTGTCCTGCTCGTCCAGCGCGGGGTTGTCGGCGCGGTCCGGGCCCGACATCGCGGCGTGCCCCACCAGCACCGGGCAGCCGATCTCCAGCCCGCGCGACACGCGCGCCTGCGCCGACAGCACCGCCGCGAGCCACCCGGCGCGGACCGGCACGCCGTCCGGCCGCTTGAGGGTGGTGTCGAACTCCCACCGCCCGCCGTTGGCCGCCAGCAGGTGGCTCGCGTACACCGACGGCCCCGAGGAGACGACTGTCAGCGGCGCCGTGCGCGCCAGCACGCGCAGCACCCGGTCGGTGACGCGCGGCACCCACGACCGTCCCAGCGCGAGGAACGGGCTGTTCAGCACCAGCGCGTCCGGGCCGCCGTGCACGCGGTGCGCGTGCGCCCACAGCGCCGCGACCAGGCCACCCATGGAGTGCGCGTGCACCGCCACCGGCACTGCGGGGTGCAGCCCGCGGGCCACCGCGACGGCGGCGCCGAGGTCGGCGGCCTGCTCCCGCACGTCGTCCAGGTAGTGCGGCACCTCCTCCGGCCGCCACGACCGTCCGGCGCGCCGGACGTCCACCGCGAGGAACGCCCAGCCGGCGTCCTCGACGGCCGCGGCGAGGTGCTCGGCGAAGAAGTAGTCGTTGTAGCCGTGCAGGTGCACCACCACCCCGCGCGGCGGCCGCCCGCGTCGCAGCCGGCCGGCCGGGGCGCGCCGGACGACGGTCAGCACGGGGTCGGTCCGGCCCGCGGCCGCGGAGGCGAGCGGCCGCCCCGGCGCGGGCGGCCCGGCGGGCAGCCGGGTGGCGACGAAGCCGTCCAGCTGCTCGTCGTCCACCCAGTGCAGGCCGCCCGCCGCCGCGTCCATCGCCGGCGACCACAGCAGCGTCCGCAGCCTCATGTCACGCCCGCTCGTCGGCCGTCGGGACGTCGCGCACCGCCACGTCGTGCCGGCCGTCCACCCCGCGCCCGCGCGGGAACCGCACCAGCAGCAGCAGCCCGAGGCCGAGCGCCAGCACCACCACGATGCCGAGGATGCCCCAGTACTGCGCGCCACCCCAGGCGATGGCCAGCGAGAACGCCATCGGCGCCAGGAAGCTCGCCGCCCGTCCGGTGGTGGCGTACAGCCCGAACGCCTCGGCCTCGCGACCCGCGTCCGTCAGGCGCGCCAGCAACCCGCGGCTGGCGGACTGCGTGGGGCCGACGCACGACGACAGCACCAGACCGGCCACCCAGAACGCCGTCTGCCCCTGGTCGTGGAGCACGAACACCGCGACGGCCGCGAGCACCAGCACGACGAGGGACACCGTGATCACGCGCCGCGGCCCGAACCGGTCGTCCAACCAGCCGGCGCCGATGGTGCTGATCCCCGCGACCACGTTGGCGGCGATGGCAAAGACGATCACCTGCGAGGACGTGAACCCGAACGTGCCGGAGGCCAGCACGGCACCGAACGTGAACACCCCGGCCAGCCCGTCCCGGTACACCGCGCTGGCCACCAGGTACCCCAGCGTCGACCGGCGGGTGCGCCACAGGTGCGCGACGTCGTGACCGAGCTTGCGGTAGGCGCCGAGGGCGCCGATCGCGCGCGGGTCCGGGCGGGCGTGCTCCGGCACGGCGACCAGCACGGGGACGGCGAACACCGCCATCCAGACGGCGGACACCGCGACCGCCGCGCGGATGTTCCAGCCGTCGGCCGACGTCACGCCGAACCAGCCGACGTCGGGGTTGATGAACCCCACGAACAGCACGATCAGCAGCACGATCCCGCCGACGTACCCCGAGCCCCAGCCGATGCCGCTGACCCGGCCCACCGTGGCCGGCGTGGTGATCTGCAGCAGGAGCGCGTTGTACGCCACGGACGCCAGCTCGAAGAACACGTTGCCGGCCGCCAGCAGCACCACGCCGAGCAGCACGGCGTGGGACCGGGCGCCGTCGTGCGGGTGCACCAGCACCATGGCCGCCATCGCGGCCACCGTCACCGCCGTGTTCGCGCCGAGCCACACCTTGCGCCGGCCGGACGCGTCCGAGAGCGCGCCGAGCGCCGGTGCGAGCAGCGCCACCAGGATGCCCGCGACGGTCAGCCCCCAGCCGAGCCACTGCGAGTGCAGCGCCGTGGTGGCGGTGACGTCGGCGCCCGGCTCGACGAACACCTTCGACGTCAGCCAGACGGTGAACACGAACGTGGTCACCACGGCGTTGAACGCCGCCGACCCCCAGTCCCAGGCGGCCCAGGCGAGCACCCGGCCGGTGGTCAGGCGCGCGGCACGGGCGGGCGGCGTGGAGGTCCGGCCGGGGCCGAGATCGTCGTCGATCACGGCCGGCTGCAGTCGTCGGTCACGGCCGGATGGTACGGCGGCACGACGACCACCGCCCCGCGGCCGCGCAGGCGCGCGGGTGAACACTGCACGAACGCTCACCGGACGGACGGCCGGCACCGACCTGGCGCCGGCCGTCCACCCGTCAGCTGCCCAGGCGTGCCTGCGCGTCGATCGCGGCCTGGATCGCCGCGTCCAGCCGGGACTGCGCCGCGCCGTACGCCGCGAAGTCGTTCGCCGCGAGCGCCGCCTGACCGTCCTTCATCGCCTGGCTGGCCGCCTGCAGTGCCGACTGCAGGTCTGCGCGCGCCGTGGCGTCCCCTCCGGTGGAGGAGCCGCTCGGCGACGGCGTCGGGCTGGCGCTCGCCGTCGGCGTGCCGGACGGGGTCGGCGACGGCGTGCCGCTGGGGCTCGGTGACGGGCTCGGCGCCCCACCGGACCCGGCGTCACCGGCCTGGGCGCCGGAGTTGCCGCCGAACACCTGGTTCAGCGCCTCGTCCAACGTCTCGGCGAACCCGATCTTGTTGCCGAACGACACCAGCACGCGCTGCAGCAGCGGGAACGTGGTGCCGCTCGACGCCTGCACGTACACAGGCTGCACGTAGAGCAGTCCCCCGCCCACCGGCAGCGTCAGCAGGTTGCCGCGCAGCACCGACGAGTCGCCACGGCCCAGGATGTTCAGCTCGTTGGACACGGTGGCGTCCGCCGTGAAGGCCGAGTTGGCCTGTCCCGGTCCGGGCACCGTCGAGTCGCGCGGCAGTGTCAGCAGCCGCAACGTGCCGTAGTCCGGCGACGGTTTGCCGGCGACGTTGCCTGCCTCGGCGTCGGCCGCCAGGTACCCCGTCAGCACCTCACGCGCCGTGGAGCCGGCCGGGATGAACGTCGACATCAGCGAGAAGTTCGCCGACTTCTGGTCCGGCATCTGCAGGGTCAGGTAGTACGGCGGCTGGTCGACCTTCTCGGTGGTGGTGGTCGGGTCCAGCGGGTTGGCCCAGAAGTCGTTGCCGGAGAAGAACTGCCCGGCGTCCGTCACGTGGTACTTGGCCAGCAGCGTGCGCTGCACCTTGAACAGGTCCTCCGGGTACCGGATGTGGCTCATCAGCGCACCGCTGATGTCCGAGATCGGCTTGACCGACGTCGGGAACACCTTCGACCACGCCTTGAGCACCGGGTCCTGCGTGTCCCAGGTGTACAGGTCCACCGACCCGTCGTACGCGTCGACCGTCGCCTTCACCGAGTTGCGGATGTAGTTCACCGTCTTCGGCTGCAGCGCCTGCACGTTGGAGCTGGTCTGGGTGACCGAGTCGGTGGTCGCGTCCGAGAGCGACTGGCTGGCGCTGTAGGGGTACTGGTCCGAGGTGGTGTAGCCGTCGATGATCCACTTCACGCGGCCGTCGATCACCGCCGGGTACACCCGGCCGTCCAGCTCGAGGTAGGGCGCCACCTTGGCCACGCGGTCCCGCGGGTTGCGGTCGTAGAGGATCTGCGACTGCGGGGTGACGCGGTTGGAGAACAGGATCTGCTCGTCCCCGAACTTGATCGAGTACATGATCTTGTTCCACAGGTTGCCGATGCTCGGCCCCGCGGAGACCGTCTGCGTCGGGAACCGCGTGTTCAGCGAGCCGGAGCCACCCGTGTCGTCCGGGTAGTCGAACTCCCACCCCGTGGAGCCGTCGGGACCGCCGACGATCGAGTACGGCGGGGACGTCTCGCCGAAGTAGATGCGCGGCTCGTAGGTGCCGATGTCACCGCTGGACGGGATGCCGCCCTCCCAGAACGCCGGCTGACCGTTGGCGCCGCGCGTGTTGCCGTAGGCCGCCACCACGCCGTACCCGTGGGTGTACACGGTGGTGTTGTTCACCCAGTTCCGCTGCGAGTCGCTCAGCCCGTTGAGGTCGAGCTCGCGGACGGCGATCACGGTGTCGCGGCTCTGGCCGTTGACCGTGTAGCGGTCCACCGACAGCGTCTGCGGGAAGTCGTAGAACCCGCGGATCTGCTGCAGCTGCTTGAACGACGGCGACACCAGCTGCGGGTCGAGCAGGCGGATCGAGTTGGTCGTCTCGGCGTCGGACCGCAGCGCACCGGCCTCCGCGGTCACCTTCGCCGGGTACTCGCTCGTCTTGACGTCCGTCAGCCCGTACGCCTGCCGCGTCGAGTCGATGTTGCGCTGGATGTACTCCTTCTCGGCGTCCTGCTGGTTGGGCTGCACCTGGAAGCGCTGCACGATCGCCGGGTAGATGCCGCCGACGACGATGGCGGACAGCAGCATCAGCGCGACGCCGATGCCCGGCAGCCGCCAGTTCCCGGTGATCGCCGAGTAGACGAACGCCGCGGCGACGACGAGGGCGGCGACGGTGAGGATCGCCTTGGACGGCATCACCGCGTGCACGTCCGTGAAGGTCGCGCCGGCGAACTTCTGCCCGGCGCTGTTCTTCATCAGCAGCGAGTACCGGTCCAGCCAGTAGCTCGCGGCGATCAGCACCAGCAGCACCGCGGCCAGCACCGACAGGTGCACGCGCGCGGCGCGGGTGGTCCGGTTGCCCTTCGCGGCGGGGCCCAGCCGCAGGCCGCCGTACAGGTAGTGGGTCGCCAGCGCGCCGATGCCGGACAGGATCACCACGGCCATCAGGAACGACACCGTGAACCGCAGCAGCGGCAGCGTGAACATGTAGAAGCCGAGGTCCAGGTGGAACTGCGGGTCGGTGGTGCCGACGCGCTGCGCGTGCATCGCCAGCTGCACGGTGTCCCAGCGCTGCGCCGCGGCACCGCCGGCGAACAGCCCCAGCAGCACCGGTCCGACCAGCATCACCAGCCGGCGCAGCGGCTCGATCGCCTCGCGGTACTGGTCGAGGCTCGTCTGCTCGGGCGTCGACGGCGCGTACACCGGACGCGAGTGGTACGCGAACCGCAGGCTGCCCGCCACCGCGACGGCCATCACGGCGAACCCCACGACGAACAGCACGGCCCGGGTGCCCCACTCGGTCCACAGCACCTGCAGGTAGCCGAGCTGGTTGAACCACAGCGCCTCGGTCCACACGTGCGACAGGATCACGACGACGATCGCGATGCCGGCCAGGATGGCGATGGTCGGCAGCAGGGGCCCCCGTCGACGCCGGGCGGGACGGGGGCGGGGGCGGGGCGGTGAGGCGAACATCCGGCGGTGGTCCTCGTCGTGTGAGCGGTCCGGCCTCCTGGCCGGGTGGCCCACGAAGGGGCCAGCCGGTGAACGCGCCGGTCGGGGCCCAGGTTCCCACACCGATGGGACGATGAGGCCATGGCGGACGCACACCAGGCAGCGGGCGACGCGCCCGACGAGACACCGGCCCCGAGCGCCGCTCCCGAAACCGACGTACCCGCAGGAGGCGACGACGTCACGACGAGCGGCGCAGGCTCCGTCGCGGCCCGCACCGCGCTGACCGCCGCGGTCCGGGAGATCGAGCTGCACGTCGCCCGCGCGGGCTGGGACGCACCCGTCCGGGTGTTCGCCCTGGTGCGCACCCAGCAGGCGCTCGCCACCGAACCGACGCTCGCCGACCAGCTCGAGCCGGACGTGCTCGCCGCCGCCCGCACCAACCCCTGGCACCTGACCTCCGTCGAGCAGGAGGGCCTGCCGGCCGCGGAGGACGTCGAGCAGCTGCTGGGCCAGCTGTCCTGGCCGTCGACGGTGGACGGTGCGGCGCTCACGGTGGAGCGTGTGGTGCTCCCGCCGGCCGCCGAGGCGCAGCTGCCGGCCGACCCGGACGCGGCTCTCGCCTACCTGATGGGCCACCCGGACCGGCAGGACGTGCGGATCGCCGTCGGCGTGCTGCGCGACGGTGCCGCGTGGTGCGCCGTCCGCACCCGCGCGCACGACTCGGACGACCAGGTGGGCGGCGGTCCCGACGTGGTCCCCGGCCTGGTCGCGGCGCTGCGCTCGACTCTCGACTGACGGGTCAGCGCGTGCAGGTGGGCAACGAGCCGCCCGCGCCCTTGCCGATGGCCGTCATCGCCGCCACCGCGTCGGACAGCGTCGCCACCTTGACCACGTGCAGGCCGGCGGGGACGTGACCCACCACCTCGTCGCAGTTCGACGCCGGTGCCAGGAACCAGTCGGCACCGTCGCGCCGGGCGCCCACCAGCTTCTGCTGGATGCCGCCGATCGGCCCGACCTCCCCGGTGACGTCCATCGTCCCGGTGCCGGCGATCTTGGCGCCGTTCGCCTCGTCGGCCGGGGTCAGCTTGTCGACGATGCCGAGGGCGAACATCGTCCCCGCGCTCGGCCCGCCGATCCCGTCGATGCTGATGTCCACCTTCACGGGGAACGTGAACGTCGGGTCGATCATCACCCCGATCAGCGCGCGGCCGTCGGGGCGCTTCGACGTCACGATCGGCACCTGCTGGTCCGCACCGTCGCGCCGCACCGTCAGCGTCACCGTGCTCCCGGGCGTCACGGCCTCGAGCTTGCGCACCAGCGTCTGGTAGTCCGGCAGCGTCGTGCCGTCCAGCTGCTCCAGCACGTCGCCCTTGTGCAGCTTGGTCGCGGCGTCGGTGCCGTCCTGCGTGCCGGCGACCGTCAGCGTCGCCGGGACGGTGTAGCCGAGCTGCGTCAGCGCGGCGACGGTCGCGTTCTCCTGCGAGCTGGTCATCTCCTGGGAGTTGGCCGCGTCGATCTGCTGCTGCGTCTGGCCCTTGGGGACCACCGCCTCGGCCGGGTCGACGACGGACGTCGGGTCGAACCACCCGCGCAGCACTCCTGCCAGGGACGACGGGTACCCCGGCCCCCCGGTCCCGGACACGGTGGTCAGCCGCAGCTGTCCGGTGGACGGGTACGTCTGGGCGCCGGAGATCCGGATCAGCGGCGTGCCGTTCTGGGAGCCCAGCACGTCGCGCGTCGGTCCCGGGCTGGTCACGGCGTACGGGACCGGGATCACCACGGCGACGGCGATCAGCACGGCCGTCAGCAGCATGCCGCCGGACAGCAGCACGGAGCGCGGGTCGACGGGTCGGCGCGGCTCGACGGCCGCCGCCGCCGCCCCCTCGTCGGGCGCCGGCGCGATCTCGTCGGGACGGGGCTCGGGGCTGGCGAACACCCGCCGATCATCGCGCACGCGTCTGGGACCGCGCCTACCGACGGGCGCCGCCGCCCGGCCGCGGGGCGCGCACCGGTGACGCGGCGCTGCGCCGTGAGCGAACCCGCTGCTCCAGGCGGTGCCGGCCCTCGTTCGGCCGCGACGGCGGCGGTTACCGTGGAGCCGCGATCCCACGACGGCAGCCGCACCGACCGCGACCGGCGGACGCAGGTGCGAGCGACGCGTCGGCCGCCGACCGTCCAGGAGGACCCATGAGCCCGCAGACGCCGGACCCGGCCGTGCCGGGTGAGCAGCCCGACTGGGAGCAGGTGCTCCGCTCGATGCTGGGCCCGGCCGCCGACGAGGCGATCGCCCAGCTGCGCGAGGCGGGCATCGACCCTGCCGCGATGGCCTCGGGGTCGGGCCTGCCGCAGGATCCGGCTGCCCTGCAGCAGGTGTTCAGCCAGGTGCAGCGGATGTTCGCCGAGTCCGGTGACGAGCCGGTCAACTGGTCGATGGCCCACGAGCTGGCCCGCCAGCAGGCCTCCCTGGGCGGCGACCCGTCCGTCAGCCGCGCCGAGACCGACCAGGTCGCCCAGGCGTTCTCGGTGGCCGAGCTGTGGCTCGACGCCGCCACCGACCTGCCGCCCACCGGGGCGACGGGTCGCGCGTGGAGCCGCGCCGAGTGGGTCGAGGCGACGCTGCCGACATGGCGCACGCTGACGGAGCCCGTCGCGTCGTCCCTGTCCACCGCGCTGGTGCAGGCGCTCGGCTCGTCGCTGCCGGAGGGCTTCGCCGAGGAGCTCGGGGCGCCCGGCGGACCAGGCGGGGCGTTCGGCGGCCTGCCGCCGGGCGCGCTGAGCGGCCTGCTGGGCGACGGCACCGGCGGGCCGATCGACATGGGTCAGCTGCTGCGGCGCCTCGGGTCGGCCGTGTTCGGCCTCCAGGTCGGGCAGGCCTCCGGCACCCTGTCCCGCGAGGTGTTCGGCGCCACGGACATCGGCCTGCCCCTGCTCGAGCAGCCCGTTCCGGTGCTAGTGCCGCACAACGTGGCGGAGTTCGGCGAGGGCCTGGAGGTGCCGGCCGACGAGGTGCGCCTGTTCCTCGCGCTGCGCGAGGCGGCCGCGACGCGCCTGTTCACGCACGTCCCCTGGCTGCGCGCGCACCTGTTCGGCCTGGTCGAGGCCTATGCACGCGGCATCGCCATCGACGCCGACGAGCTCGGCGAGGCGGTCCGTTCGGTGGACCCGACCGACCCGCAGGCGCTGCAGGAGGCGCTGACCGGCGGCATCTTCGTCCCGCAGAACACCCCCGAGCAGGCCGCCGCGCTCGAGCGCCTCGAGACCTCGCTGGCGCTGGTCGAGGGCTGGGTCGACGAGGTGACCGCCCAGGCCGCGCTCCCCCACCTGCCGCACGCGGTCCCGCTGCGGGAGATGCTGCGCCGCCGACGCGCGTCGGGTGGACCCGCCGAGCAGACGTTCGCCAGCCTCGTCGGCCTCGAGCTGCGCCCCCGACGGCTGCGCGACGCCGCCACCCTGTGGGCGGCCATCGACGCCGAGCGCGGCCAGTCGGGGCGCGACGCCGTCTGGCAGCACCCCGACCTGATGCCCACCACGGCGGACCTGGACGACCCGTCCGGCTACGCCGCCCGGCGGCAGGCCGCGATCGACGAGGGCGCCGAGCTGGATCGGGCGCTGGCCGAGATCCTGGGTGAGGAGCCGCCGAAGGACGACGAGCAGGGCTGACCCGCTCTCGCGGCGTCACCGACTTGGCGGCACCACTGGCTGGGCGGCGCTACGTCAGGACGTCCGCCGGGCCGGCGGCCCCGGCTCAGGCCGGTCGACCGTCCTCCTCGACGTCGTCGTCCACCCCGTCCGGCCCGTCGTCCGGTGCGTCCGACCACGGCCCCGACGGTGAGGGCACGGCCCCGGGCCGCACGCCCTCCCGGTCCACGGCGTGCGCGTACCCCTCGAGGAAGCCGCGCGCCCGCTCGGTGTGCGGGTAGCGCTCCAGCTCGGCCCAGAACTCGGGACCGTGCCCGGGGTGCAGCAGGTGCGTCAGCTCGTGCAGCAGCACGTAGTCGGTCACCCACCGCGGCATGCCGCGGATGCGGTCCGAGATGCGGATGGTGCCGTCCGTCGGCGTGCACGACCCCCAGCGACGGCCCTGCTGGGTGGACCACCGGACCGACGACGGCACCGCGCGTCCGCCGAGGTATCGCGCCGACAGGTCCGCCGCGCGGGACAACAGCTCGTCGTCGGACGGTCGGCGCCGCTTCTCCTGCGCCGCCAGGCGTGCCACCATCCGGCCCACCCACTCGGCCTCCTGCGCCCGGGTGAACCGGGCCGGGATGGCGACGATGGTGCGTCCGTCCTCCCGCCACGCCGTCACCGTCCGGGCACGGCGGCGCGAGCGGCGGACCTCGACCGACGGGTCGTGCGCGGGCGGCACAGGCCGCACCGTAGCGCGGCGCGGCGACACCACGGCAGATCCCAGGTGCGACAGGCGGCCGCGCAGGCTCCGCACGCACGGAGCGCCTGGCCACTACTGTGAGCGCGGGCGCGCCGGCACGGCGCCGACCCTGTCGCCGGCCGGCATGCTCCGGTCGGGCGAACCACACCGAGGAGGGACCTGAATGGCCGAGACGTACGCGGGTGAGTTCTACTGCGTGAAGTGCAAGGAGAAGCGGCAGGCGGAGGGCGACGTCGTCGTCTCCGAGTCCGGTCGCAAGATGGCCAAGGCCATCTGCCCGGTCTGCGGCACCAAGCTGAACCGGATCCTGGGCAAGGCCTGACCCTCACGTCCCGATCGAAGGGCACCGTCACCACCGGGTGACGGTGCCCTTCGTCGTTCTGTCCCTTCGTCGTTCTGTCCCTTCGTCGTTCTGTCCCTTCGTCGTTCTGTCCCTTCGTCGTTCTGTCCCTTCGTCGTTCTGTCCCTTCGTCGTCCCCGGCCCTGGTCGTCCCGGCCCTGCGGACGGCCGTCGGCCCCTGTGGACGGTCCGCGGTCCGCTGCCGGCCCCGCCTGGCACAGTGGCCGCCCGACGGCGGACGAGGAGGGACCATGAGGCTGCGGCCCGGGCTGCGCGTGCTGACCCGCACTGACGGTGAGGTCCAGGTCGGTACCGACCCCCGGTGGGCGGTTCGGCTCGACGGGTTGACCGAGCGGGAGACCGCCGCGGTGCTGGCGCTCGGCGCCGGTGCCGACTCCGACCAGCTGGCCGCCGGCGCCGGAGCGCGGCTCACCCAGCTCGCGACGCTGCTGCGCGACGCCGGCCTGGCGGCGCCGGACCGCCGCTCGCCCGCCGTCCTCGGCCCCGCCGCAGCCGATGCGACGGTGTGCGGGCTGCTGCGACCGGACGGCGACGGCGCCCGGGTGGTCGACGCGAGGCGGGCCTCGGTGGTCGGCGTGGTGGGGCTGGGGCCGATCGGTCTGGCGACGGCAGGGACGCTGGCCGCCGCCGGGGTCGGGACCGTCCTGGTCGACGACGCGAGCCCGGTGCGCTCGGTGGACGTCGGCGTGTGCGGCTACCGGTGGTCCGACGTCGGGTCGGTGCGGGAGCGGGCCGCGGCCCGCGTGCTGCGGGACATCGCGCCGGACGTCCGCACCGACTCCTCCGCCGAGCCGGACGTGGTGGTCGTCGTCGAGCACGGCGCCGCGGATCCCGCCCGCACCGAGCTGCTGCTCGGCACGGGCACGGTGCACCTGCCCGTGCTGGTGCGCGAGGCGGACGCCGTCGTCGGGCCCCTCGTCGTGCCGGGCACCGGACCGTGCCTCCGGTGCCTGGACCTGCACCGCGCCGACGCCGATCCCTGCTGGCCGCGGCTCGTCGCCCAGCTGGTCGGTGCACCGCCCGCCGCCGAGGTCGGTGCGATGGCCGCCGTCTGCGCCGGGCTCGCCGCCGCCGCGGTGCTCCGGGCGGTCGACGACCCGCCGGCACGCACGCGGCTGCGGATCGGCACGACGTTCGAGGTCGGCCTCCCGGACGTCCTGCCGCGGACACGCACGTGGGAGGTGCACCCGGACTGCGGGTGCACCTCCCACGGTGCTGCTGCCGTCGCCGGCTGAGCGCCCCCTGCGCGCCCAGCCGTCCCGTCCGCGAGTAGCCGGGTGCGAGGCCGGCACGCGGAGCCGGGGTCAGGCTGCCGGCTTCGCCTCCTTGCGCGGACGGCCGCGCCCGCGCTTGACGGCGACGACCTGGCCGGCGACGAAGACCTCGCCGCCCCAGACGCCCCACGGCTCGGCGCGTTCGATCGCACCGGCGAGGCAGCCGTCCAGCAGCGGGCAGGTCCGGCAGAGCGCCTTGGCGCGCTCCACCTCCGCCGTCCGCTCGGCGAACCACAGCTCCGGGTCGTTCGAGCGGCAGGGGATCAGCTCGGCGACGAGCTGGTCGAGGGTGTCGGGCGCGGTTGCGCCGGGCGGCCACGGGCCGGAACCCCCGTTGTTCACGGTGTCGAGCAGCGTGGTGAGCCGCACGATGTCCTCCTACGTCCTTGCTGGTGAGCGTTGTGCTGCGACGGTGCGGACCTGCGCCGTGCGCTCACCGGACGTCCGGAGAGACGAGAAAGGCCGCGGGTCCGAGTTCCGGACTCCGCGGCCTGTGCCGACCTCACGGTCGGCTCAGGTCATACGAGTCCCGGGACGGGGATCGGTGGTGGCGCCACGGACGACGCCGACGTACGTCGAGAGGCCGGCGGGCACAGTGCGCCCCTGGAACGTGCGGGACGTGGCCGCGGGGATGCGCACGCGCAGGCGCTCGCAACGTTCGGATGCATCGAGCATCAGCTTCATCAGTGGCCACCTCCTCCCACGATCCGGGCTGCGACCTGCACGGTCGCGCCCTCCGACAAGGACCCGTTCACCTTAGGGGGGCCTTCGTGGACGTCACAACCCTTTTTCCGGGCTTCGTGCCAGACATTGTCGAAGAGGCCGCCGAGGGGTCGACGACCGCACCCTCGGCGAGGGCGTCCGCGATCACGGCGAGCACGTCCCGGCCGTAGCGCACCAGCTGGTTCTGACCGAAGCCGGGGATGCGGGTCAGTGCCTCGGGGCTGGCCGGGCGGTGCCGCGCCAGCTCCGCCAGGACGCGGTCCGTCAGCACCTTCGACGGCTCCTTGCCGTCCGCCGCCGCCCGGTCGGCACGCCAGCGCTGGAGCCGTGCGAGGGCACGGGCCGCTGCGGGATCCTCGTCGGACGCCGTGCCGTCCGAGGCCCCGACCTCGCGACCGGCGGGCCAGAGCGCGTCGAGGAACTGCGAGCGGGTACGGGTCGCCCGGGAGCCCGGGGTGCGTGCCTTGGCCCAGGACAGCTCGAGGCGGTCCCGCGCGCGGGTCACCCCGACGTACAGCAGCCGGCGCTCCTCCTCGCGAGCGGCGTCGGTCTCCGCCAACGAGATCGGCAGCAACCCCTCGCTGAGCCCGACGAGGAACACCACGTCCCACTCCAGGCCCTTCGCCGCGTGCAAGGACGCGAGCGTCACGCCGTCGGCGGTCGGTGCCTGCTGGGCCGCCGCACGCTCGTCGAGCTCGGCCACCAGGTCCGCGAGGGTCGCCGGCCTGCCCTCGGCTCCGGCCGCGACCTCGTCGGCCAGCCCGACGAGCGCCTGCATCGCGTCCCACCGCTCGCGGACCTGACCGCGCTCGGCCGGTGGAGCCGGCGCCCACCCGGCGGAGAGCAGCACGTCGCGAACCATCTGCGGCATCGGGACGTCAGCCTCTGCCGACCGCGCGGCACCGCGCAGCAGCAGCACCGCCTGGCGCACGTCCTGCCGCGAGAAGAACCGGTCGCCGCCGCGCAGCTGGTAGCCGATGCCCAGCCGGGACAGCGCGTCCTCGAAGGCCTCCGACTGCACGTTGGTCCGGAACAGGACCGCCATGCGGGACGCCGGCGTGCCGGCTGCGACCAGGCGGGCGACCCGCTGCGCGACGCCGGCTGCCTCCGCCTCGTCGTCCGCGTACGTCGTCCACTGCACCGCGGGACCGTCGGGACGCTGCGCGACCAGGTGCAGCGGGGCGTGACCGGGTCGCTTCGGCGCGGTGGCCAGCACGGCGTTGGCCAGCCGTACCACCTGCGGGGTGGAGCGGTAGTCCCGGACCAGGTCGATCTGCGTGGCCCCCGGGTGCGCCTGGGTGAACTCGAGCAGGTGCCGCGGGCTCGCCCCGGCGAAGGAGTAGATCGTCTGGCTCGGGTCGCCGACCACGCACACGTCGTGCCGACCGCCGAGCCACTGGTCCAGCAGGTACTGCTGCAGCGGGCTGACGTCCTGGTACTCGTCGACCACGAAGTGCCGGTACTGGGAGCGCACCTGCTCGGCGACCTCGCCACGCTGGGCCAGCATCGCGGCGGTGAGCAGCAGCACGTCCTCGAAGTCGATGACGCCGCGCGCCTCCTTGGCGTCCTCGTAGGCAGACATCAGGCGCGGCACGTCCTGCTGGTCGACCCCGCCAGGAGCCGGCCGCCGGGCGGCACGCGCCGCCGCGACGTAGTCGTCCGACGGGACCAGGCTGACCTTCGCCCACTCGATCTCCGCAGCGAGGTCACGGATCGCGAGCCGGTCGACGCCCTCGAGCTCCGCGCGCCGTGCCGCCTCCGCCACCACAGGCGCCTTCTGCTCGAGCAGCCGCGGCGGGGCCCCGCCCACCACGCGGGGCCAGAAGAAGCCGAGCTGCCGCAGCGCGGCCGAGTGGAACGTGCGCGCCTGCACGCCGCCGGCACCGAGCGCGCGCAGCCGCAGCCGCATCTCCCCCGCGGCACGCGCCGTGAACGTCACGGCGAGCACGCCCGCTGGGCGGTACTGCCCGGTGCGGACGCCGTAGGCGATGCGGTGCGTGATCGCCCTGGTCTTGCCCGTGCCGGCGCCCGCGAGCACGCACACCGGCCCCGTCAGGGCGGTGGCGACGGCACGCTGCTCGGGGTCGAGCGCGGCCAGCAGGTCGTCGGCGGACATCGGGCACATCCTCCCAGCCGGCACCGACACGGTGGCGACCGACCGGTGGACGGCGGGGAACACCGCACGAGCGTCCGGCGTTGCGCCGGACGGCCGGCAGAGCGGCCGCGGTAGAGCGATTGCGGACAGTGACCGCGACCGGCGGCTGCACGGACCACGACGCAGCACGAGACGCAGCACGACGAACCGACGAGGACCCAGAGGATTCATGAGCGGCACCCGGACGTCCGAGATCCCGCAGCAGCCGCTGACCATGTACACCACCACGTGGTGCGGGTACTGCCGCCGGCTCAAGAGCCAGCTCGACGCCGCCGGGATCGACTACTCCGAGGTGGACGTCGAGCAGGTGCCGGACGCCGCCGCCTTCGTCGAGTCCGTCAACGAGGGCAACCGCACGGTGCCGACCGTCGTCTTCCCCGACGGCTCCGCCGCCACCAACCCGTCGCTGGCCCAGGTGCGGGAGCGGCTGGGCGTCTGACGACCGGGGCGGTCCTCAGTCCGAGGTCGGCACCGGGGCGCCGTACCAGTCCTCGATCAGGGCGTGCGCGATGGACGCCGGGCTGGGCAGCACCAGGTCGCCGGTGGCGACGGCGGCCGCGAGCTCGTCCCGGCTGAACCAGCGGGCCTCCGTCAGCTCGACCCCGTCGACCACCACGTCGGTGCTCAGGGCGCGGGCGCGGAAGCCCAGCATCAGCGAAGCGGGGAACGGCCACGGCTGGCTGCCGGCGTACGCGACGTCGCCCACCAGGACGGTCGTCTCCTCCGCCACCTCGCGACGGACCGCGTGCTCGATCGACTCGCCCGCCTCGACGAAGCCGGCGAGCGTGGAGAACCGGTGCGGTGCCCAGGCGGCGGCGTGGCCGAGGAGCAGCCGGTCCGAGTCGTCCACCACCGCCATGATCACGGCCGGATCCGTGCGCGGGTAGTGCTCCGAGCCGTCGACCGTGCACCGGCGGGTCCAGCCGGCTGCCGTGCTCGTCGTCGGCGCCCCGCAGCGCGGGCAGCGCGGGTGCCGGGCGTGCCACGCGTCGAGCGCGACGGCGGTGGTCGCCAGGCCGGCGTCGGCGTCGGACAGCTCGGCACCGATCGCGCGCAGGGCGACCCAGCGCAGGCCCGGGAGGGGCTCGGGCACGGGTTCGGCGTCGACGTCCGACGGGGAGGTGGGTGCCGTGTGGGCGGCGGACGACGAGACCGTCGACGACGTCGAACCCGAGGACGTCGACGGCGACGACGAGGTGCCGTTCGTCAGGCCGCTGCTCGCCGCGATCGCGGCGTCCGCGGCCGCACCGCTGTCCCGGCGGGGCCTGTGCACCAGCACGTCGGAGGGTGCTCCGGACCGCGGGGCGCTGTGCTCCGGCCGGACGCGGCGGGCCAGGACGTCGCCGTCGTCGTCCCGGCCGAGGAACAGCCAGCCGCCGTCGCCGGGCTCGGCGTCCGCCTGTTCCGGGTCAGCCGGCGCCGCGTCAGCGGGTGCGGTGCCGCGCGGTGCCGCGTCAGCCGGCCCGGCGTCGCGCGGTGCGGCATCGGCCGCTCGGGCCACCGCCTCGGCCGTGCCCGGGTCCAGGAACGCCACCCGCACCGTGCCGCCTGCGCGACGGCCCCACCCCTCACCGACCAGGGGGTCGGCATCCCCGGCCGGCGTGCGCATCACCACCGAGCCGTCCCGGACCAGGAGCACCCGGGTGCGGGCGTCCGCCCGGGCTCGCCTGATCAGCTCGTCGTCGGCACGGGCGACCGCGGTGCGGTCGACCGAGGCGCGCGAGAGGGGCAGGTCGTCGGAGATCATGCGCCGACCGTACGCGGCGATCGGTCCGCGCCCGGGCGGGCGGCTGCGGTCCCCCGGCCCACCGCCGGGTCGCGCGACCTCGCGTGCCGCCGACGCCGGACACGCCGCGTCAGGCACCCGGGACCACCACGAACCCGACCTACTCTGACCACGTGCCTCGCTCGCCCCTCGCCCTCGCAGCCCTCGCGACCGTCGCGGTCCCCGGCCTCGACGCGGTCGACGTGCGCCGACCGCTGAGCGGCGGCTCCGAGTTCGACGTGGCGATGGTGATCGACTCCGCCGCGCGCCGCTGGGTGGTGCGCTGCCCCGTCGGGGCAGCGTCCGGGGCGGCGCTCGAGGCCGAGGTCGCGCTGCTCGAGCGCCTCGGTGCGCAGGTCGACGCGGGTGCGCTGCCGTTCGACGTGCCCCGTCCGGAAGGCTTCGCGCACCTGCCCGAGGGCGGCCGCGCCTGCGTGCACCCACTGGTCAAGGGCCGTCCGCTCCGTCTGGAGTCGCTGCGGCCCGGTCCCGGCCTGGCCGCGTCGCTGGGCCGGGCGATCGGTGCCCTGCACGAGCTGCCGACGTCGGTCGTCGAGGACGCCGGGATGCCCGTCTACGAGGCGGGGACGTACCGGGAGCGACGGCAGGCGGAGGTCGACGAGGCGGCACGCACGGGCAAGGTCCCGGCGAGCCTGCTGCGCCGGTGGGAGGCGAAGCTCGAGGACGTGTCGCTGTGGCGGTTCCGGCCGACCGTGGTGCACGGCGACCTGACCAGCGAGCACGTCCTGGTCGCCGACGACGACGTCAGCGGGGTCCTCGACTGGGGCGAGGCGATGGTGGCCGACCCGGCGGACGACCTCGCGTGGCTGCTGGTCGCCGCACCGCAGGACGCGGTGGACTCGATCCTCGAGGCCTACCAGCTGCGGCGCACCGAGCTGATCGACCCGCACCTCGCCGAGCGCGCGCTGCTGGCCGGTGAGCTGGCGCTGGCGCGGTGGCTGCTGGTGGGCGTGCGCTCGCACGACGACGAGGTGGTGGCCGACGCGGTGGCGATGCTGCTGGACCTCGAGGAGCACCTCCGCATGCAGGAGGAGCAGGAGCAGGCGGCCGAGGCGGTCTAGGGCCGACCGGCTCGTCACACGGTGACACCACGGAGCATCGCGGCGATCTCCGCCTCGTCCATCAGGCGCTGCGGCCACACCGTCTGCTCCGCGCCGACGTAGCAGAACGCCGCACGCACCGACTCCAGCGGTGTTCCCGTCCACCGCGACCACGCGAGCCGGTACACCGCCAGCTGCAGCTCGCGGTGCGCCCGCTCGGCCGGGTCGGTCGGTGGCGCTCCCGTCTTCCAGTCGACCACCACCACGGCGTGCGGGTCACCGGGTGCGTCCGGGTCCGGGAACACCGCGTCGATGCGGCTGCGCAGCACGTAGCCGTCCACGGACGTCTGCACGTCCACCTCGACGGCCAGCGGCGTCCGGTACGCCCACGGGGAGCGCAGGAACGCCGCACGCAGCGCCGAGAGGTCGGCATCGACCGCGACCGAGTCGTCGTCGGCACCGGGTAGCGCATCGAGGTCCACCAGCGAGGCAGCCCCGAACCAGCCCTCGACCCAGGCGTGGAAGGCCGTGCCGCGGCGGGCCTGCGGGGCGGGGGCCGACGGGACCGGGCGGCGCAGCTCCGCGGCGAAGCCGGTCGCGTCGGCGTCGAGGCGCACCAGCGCCGACGCGGACAGGTGCGACGGCAGCTCCACGGGCCCGTCCGGCTCCCGAGCGGCGGACCGCTCGGCGAGCAGCCGGTCGGCGAGCACGTCCCACGCGGTTCCGGCACCGTCGGGCCCGCCGGCGCCCTGGGCGGCGGCGCGCACGGCGCCCGCCGCCTCCTCCAGTGCAGCGCGTCGCCGACCGTCGTCGCCGAACGGGTCGCCTGGCCACTGGGTGGTGGCCACCACGTCGTCACGCGGGTTGGCCGCGCCCACCTCGGGCGGCGCCTCCCAGCCGGCCTCCGAGACCGCCCCCGCCTCGAGCAGCTCGGCAAGGAACGGGGAGACGGCCCGTGGTCGGGTCGCGGTGCCCCACCAGGCACCCGTCAGCAGCAGGTCCGTCCGCGCACGGGTCAGTGCGACGTAGGCGAGCCGCCGCTCCTCCGCCAGCTCGTGCCGTCCGGCGTCCAGCCGGAACTCCAGCCGCCGTCGGTCCAGGTCTTGCGGGCTCGCGGCGCCGGCGTAGCGGAAGGCGGGGAGGTCGTCCCGGTCACCTCGCAGCGGGTACGGCAGCGTGCCGAGCCCCGTCAGCCAGCCCGAGCTCGTCGGCCCGTCGGCCCCGCTCGCCAGCACGGGAAGCACGCCGTCCACCAGGCCGGGCACGGCGACCACGTCCCACTCCAGCCCCTTGGCGGCGTGCACGGTGATCAGCTGGACGGCGTCCGGGTCGGGCTCGCTCACGGGCAGCTCGAGACCGTCCTCGCGCGCGTCGGCCGCCTCCAGCCAGGCGAGGAAGCCGCCGAGGGTGGGCAGCTCCGCAGAACGGGCGAACTCGCCGGCCACCTGGGCGAACGAGTCGAGGTGCAGGCGGGCACGGGCGGGGCCGACGCCCGGTCGGGACGCCACCTCGATGTCCAGGCCGAGCAGCCGTTCGGTCTCCGCCACCAGCTCCGGCAACGGCAGGTAGGTGTGCCGGCGGACGTCACGGAGCACGGTGGCGAGGCGCGCCAGCCGGGCCCGGCCGACGTCGGTCAGCACGCGCCCGTCATGGCTGCGCCAACCCGGTGCGGGCAGGTCGTCGAGCGCGTCGACGATGCTGCGCTCGTCCACCACGTCGTGCTCGCGAGAGCCGTCGTCGGTCGACCGCGACCTGCCCGGACCGCGGGCGGCGAGCTCGCGCGCCCAGGCCGCGAGCGCGTGCAGGTCCGCGGCACCGAGCCGGGTGCGCGCCCCGGTGAGCAGCCGCATCAGCGCGTCTCCGCGCGACGGGTCGTGGGCCGCCTGCAGCGCCGCGACCAGGTCGACCACCTCGGGTGTCGAGAGCAGCCCCCCGAGACCGACCACCTCGACCGGCAGCCCTGCCGCCCGCAGGGCAGGTGCCAGCGCCTCGAACTGCGACCGCTTGCGGCACAGGACGGCGGCGGTGACGCGGTGGCCGTCCTGGCTCGCCGGACGCCACCGCTCGGCGACGAACCGCGCGACCGCCGACGCCTCCTCCTCCACCGTGGCGCACATCAGCGCCGCCACGTGACCGGGCCCGGCGCCGGGCCGGGCGCCGAGCACCGGGACCTCCACGGGGTGCGCGCGAGCCGCGGCGGCAGCCCGCAGCGGACCCGCCACGAGGTTCGCCGCGTCGAGGATCGCCCGGTCGTTGCGCCACGAGGTGGAGAGCTGGTGCACGTCGGCCGGCCGCCGGCCGCCGTCGTCCACCACCGGGAACGAGGTCGGGAACCGTTCCAGACCGCCCGCACTGGCCCCGCGCCAGCCGTAGATGGACTGGTGCGGGTCCCCGACCGCCATCACGGGGTGGCCGTCGCCGAAGAGGGCTCGCAGCAGCTCCAGCTGGGCGTGGGACGTGTCCTGGTACTCGTCGAGCAGCACCACGCGGTACCGGTCCCGCTCGGCGCTCGCGACGGCGGGCACCTCGGCCGCCAGCCTGGCGGCCAGCGCGACCTGGTCGCCGAAGTCGATGACGTCTCCGGCGCGCTTGCGGTCCCGGTAGGCGGCCACCACGTCGAGCAGCCGCAGCCGCTCCTGCAACGAGCCGATCAGGGTGCGGAGCTCCTGCTTCAGCGGCCGCGGCGGATCCCCCGCGGGCGTCGACGTCAGGCTGTCGACGATCCGCTCGATCCCGCGCCGGGCGTCCGCCACCGTCACCAGGTGCTCGTCGAGCGCGCCGGACAGCTCGAGCACCGCGTCCACCACGGTGGACGTCGCCTTGTCCGTGTCGAGGTCGCCGGACCACGACTCCACGACGTCGGCCGCCAGCTGCCACTGCGCCGCCTCGCCCAGCAGCCGGGCGCCGGGCTCGAGGCCGAGGCGAAGGGCGTGCTCGCCGACCAGCCCCGCGGCGTAGGCGTGGTACGTCGAGACGGTCGGCCGGCTCAAGGCACCGAGGGGGTCGTCCGGGTCGTGCAGGCCGAGGAGCTCCGCACCGGGCAGCTCCAGCCGAGCCGACCGGGCGCTGCGCACCAGCGCCCGCAGCCGCCGACGGACGCGGTCCTCGAGCTCACCGGCCGCCTTCCGGGTGAAGGTGAGCCCGAGGACCTGCTCGGGCGCCGCCAGGCCGTTGGCCAGCAGCCAGACGACGCGCGCCGCCATCGTCTCCGTCTTGCCGGAGCCCGCCCCGGCCACGACCAGCGCCGGGCGCAACGGCGACTCGATCACCCGCTGCTGCTCCGGCGTCGGCGGTTCCTTGTTCAGCAGAGCGGCGATCTGCACCGCGGACAGCACGCTCATCCGGCCACCACCTGCTGACCCTCGTCGCGCAGCGGGCACGAGCGGCGCACCGGGCACCGGTCGCACATCGCGTTGTGCGTCGCGGGGAACCGCGCGGCCGCCATCGCACCGGCCACCTCGTCGATCATCGTCCGGGCCCAGCTCGGGCCGTCCGCCTCCGGGCCGATCGGCGGCTGCACCCGCTGGGCTGCCTTCTTGCCGCTGCCCAGGTACACCAGCCGGGCGTCGGCGCTGGACGTGCCGGCAGCCAGCTGCTCGAACGCGCCGCTCTCCACCGCCAGCTGGTAGGCGGCCAGCTGGGGGTTCGCCTCCGCCTCGGACTGCGGCGGCGGCGTACGACCCGTCTTGAGGTCGATCACCCGCACCGCGCCGTCGGCCGCACGCTCCACCCGGTCGGCCGAGCCACGTACCAGGGCGCGTTCGGTGGTCAGCGTGAACTCCGCCTCGACCAGCAGCGGCTCCCCCGCCGTCTGCACGTAGTCGGCCAGCCGGTCCACCATCTGCTCGGCACGCCGTCGCGCCGCTCGTGCCGGCCAGCCGTCACCGAGCCCCAGCTCGGACCACCGGCGGTCGAGCGCCTCCCTCAGCTCGGTCCTGGTCCCGCGAGGCAGCTCCTGAGCGATGGCGTGCACCAGCGTGCCGAGCGTCTGCTGGCCCGAGTCGGCGGGTGTGCCGCCTGCCGACTCCAGCGCCCAACGCAGCGTGCAGCGTTGCGCCGCCTCGATGCGCGACGGCGACACGGGCACGCGGGTGTCCTCGTCCCACAGCGGGGCGTCGGACGACGGCCGCGCCAGCCCCGACCACTCCGCCGGGTCGGCGCCCTCGACACCGGCGGCCGCCAGACGCGCGAGCGTACGTGCGGCGGCCCGGTCCGGGTGCCCGTCGGCGATCGAGGCGACCAGCGACGACCGGAGCGACGCCACCAGCCCGCGCAGGTCCAGCGGCGCCGGTGCGGTGGTCCGGCGCTCAGCCCCGTCCTCCGACTCGGGCGGCTGGACCAGGTCGAGGAAGGGCGACGGCTGCTGGTCCGTGTCCGCGACGGCCGTCACCAGCAGCCGTCGGCGCGCGCGCGAGCACGCGACCGTGAACGAGCGCAGCTCGTCCGCGAGCACCGCCGCCCGTGCCTGCACCGGGTCGCCACGACCGTCCGACGCCCCGGCGCGCCCGTCGAGCAGGTCCACCAGCGCCGCGGCGCCGAGCATGCTGTCCCGCAGCCGCAGGTCGGGCCACACGCCCTCCTGCACGCCCGTGACCGCCACCACGTCCCACTCGCGGCCGGCCGCGCCCGCGGGGGTCAGCACGCTGACCGCCTGGCGCCGGGCGCGCGCCGCCAGCGAGTCGACGGGCAGGTCCTGCCCCTCCAGCCACGTGACGAACGCCCCCGGCGGCGCCTGCGGGTTCCGGTCGACGAACGTCTCGGCCGCGCGGAACAGGGCCAGCACGGCATCGAGATCCCGGTCCGCCCGCTGTCCCGAGGCGCCACCCGACAGGGCCGCGCGCCGCCACGCCTCGGCGACGTGCGCGGCGTCCCACACCGCCCACAGCACCCCCTGCGCATCCGCGCCGTCGCGCAGCGCCGCGTCGCGACCCGCGGCCAGCACGGAGGCCAGCCGCCGCAACGGACGGGCGGCTGTCGGGGGCAGCCCCGCGGTCCTCGTCTGCTCCGCCGCGGCCTCGACCAGCAGCGCGTCGCTGCTGCGGCCGCCACCGCCGGCCAGCTCGACGGCGCGCAGGGCGCGCCGGACCCGTCGCAGGCCCACGGCATCGAGGCCGATCAGAGGCGAGCACAGCAGCCGAGCGGCCAGCGGCGCGTCGAGCGACGTCACGCCGCAGGCGATCCCCATCGCGTCGAGCAGGGGGCGCACGGCGGGCTCGTCGCGCAGCGCGACCTGCGACCCGAGCACGCTGACCGGAACGCCGGCCGCGGCCAGCGCCCGACGCAGCCGCGTGACACCGTCCCCGGACCGCGCCACCACCGCCATCCGGTCCCAGCCGAGCCCCTCCTCCAGCCGCGCGCTGCGCAGCGCGTGGGCCACCAGCGCCGCCTCCTGCGCCTCGCTCGGCAGCACCGCCACCCGCACCGAGCCGATCGGCGCAGCCGGCGGGGCGGCCGCACGTCGGTGCTGCGCGGTGCCGACCGTCCCGACCCGCTCGGCGACCCGGGCCGTCACCGCGCGAAGGACACTCCCCTGCCGCCAGGCCGTCGTCAGGGCCAGCACGCGCGCGTCCAGCTCGCCCGGACCGTGACCGGCGACCGCGGCTCGGGACACCAGTGCCGGGTCCGCCCCGCGGAACGTCTGCACCGCGGCGTCGGGGTCGGCAAGCAGCAGCAGCCGGGCACCGTCCTCCGCCAGCACGCGCAGCAGCCGTGCGGTGGCGGCGGTCGACTCCTGGTGGTCGTCGACGACGACGAGACCCCACCGCGGCCGTGGCACGCGGGGCACCTCCTCCGCCCACGACTCGAGCGCGCGCACCGCCTCGTCGACGACGACGGCGGGGTCGAGCAGGGCACCGACGTCCGGGGTCGACGTGCGCAGCGCCATCACCGCGAGGTACTCCTCGTAGACCCGCGCCGCGGCACACCACTCCGGCCGTTCGTGCCGCCTGCCGAGCGCGGCTAGCTCCTCGGGCGCCAGCCCGCGCTCCGCGGCACGCATCAGCAGGTCGCGCAGCTCGTCGCGGAACGCCCGCCGCCCGAGCGCCTCGACGGGTACGTCGGCCGGCCACCCGACCTCGGCCCCGTCGCCCTCGGCGTGGCCGGCGAGGAGCTCGGCGAGGACCAGGTCCTGCTCGGCCCCGGACACCAGCGCGGGCGGCGGCTCGCCGAGCGCCACCGCGCGTGCGCGCAGCACCGCGAACGCCACCGCGGCCGGCGTCTGCACCAGCGGACGTCCCGCGGTGTGCGGCCAGCGGGCCGCGAGCCGGTCGCGCAGGTCACCCGCGAGCCGGCGGCTCGCGGCCAGCACCAGCACGTCGTCGGCCCGGGCCCCGCGCCGAGCCGCCTCGACCACCGCCTCCAGCGCGACGGTCGTCTTCCCGGTACCGGGCGCGCCGAGCACGAGCAAGGCACGTTCGCCGCCCGCCACCGCCTCGACCGCCGCACGCTGGGCGTCGTCGAGCGTGACCGGCCTGCCCGGACCGTCCTGCGGTACGTCTGCCAGCGTCGGCCGCGCCAGCACCGGACCCGCAGCGGACGTGCTCGATCGACCG
Organism: Cellulomonas sp. NTE-D12; assembly: GCF_027923705.1. Lineage (NCBI taxonomy): Bacteria > Bacillati > Actinomycetota > Actinomycetes > Micrococcales > Cellulomonadaceae > Cellulomonas > Cellulomonas electrica. Next base: position 2,793,682 of record NZ_AP026442.1, read on the forward strand.
GCCGCCGTGCCGGACGTCCCACGGGCACCCGACCTGCCGACGTCCGCCGGTGCGCGGAGCACCGGAGGGGCGGACGGGCTGTCGGGCACGGCCAGATCCCACCACGTCCCACCGACATGCCCACGCACCACCGCCGCAGCCGACCTGGGTCGACCGCGCCGACCGGCGCCGAGCACCTCCCGCCGGCACGCTCACCCGGCGCCCACCGGGTCGCCCGGCCGTGGGCTGGCTACCATCACCGGATGAGCGCCGTCCCGCCCGTCGACGGGGACTCGGCCGCCTCCGTGCCGGCACCGCCGGCGGGCCGCGCCGCGGGTCCGCGGATGCGCCGCGACCAGCGCCGCGACCAGCTGCTGACCATCGCGCAGCAGCTGTTCGCCAGCGAGGGCTACCACCACGTGTCGATGGACGACATCGCCGACCGCGCGCTGGTCAGCAAGCCGGTGCTGTACCGGCACTTCCCGTCCAAGCTCGACCTCTACCTGGCGGTGGTGGACGCCTGCGGCGAGGACCTGCTGACCACCATGGACCGCGCGCTCGAACCGGTGCAGCACGGCCAGGCGACGGACGGTCGCGACGTCGTCGCCGCCATCGTGCGGGCGTACATCTCCTTCGTCGAGGTCGCGGGCGAGGCGTCCAGCCTGCTGTTCGAGTCCGACGTCACCCGCGACCCCGGCGTCCGGGCCCGGGTCGAGCGGGCCTCCGTCTCCACCGGGACGCGCATCGCCGAGGCGCTGCAGCAGGCCGCCGGCCTCGGGCCTGCGGAGGCCGCGACCGTGTCCGCCGCCCTGGTGACGATGGCGCAGGGAGCGGCGGTGCACCGCCTGCGCCATGCCGGCACGCTGACGGCGGAGGCGACCACGGACCTCGTCTCCCGGCTGGCGTGGGGCGGCGTGGGCGGCCTGATCACGGACGTGTCGCGGCCCGCCGGGAGCACGGCGCCGACCCGGGTCGGGACGACGGACGCGGCGCCCCACGGTGCCGAGGCGGCCGAGGCCGCCGACCCGGGGCCCTCGCCCGCCACCACCTAGGATCGACCGGTGGTGGCGCGTCAGCGCCCTGGGAGGCCACCCCGCCCGTCCCACCCCGGCGAAGGGGACGACGACGGGGACGACGACGGTGGGCTCCCGCACCGGACAGGAGGAGGAACGGTGGACATCACGATCGGCGTGCAGAACCTGCCCCGGGAGATCACGCTCGAGTCCGACCAGACGTCGGACGAGGTCGCCGCCGCCGTCGCCGCCGCGCTTGCCGGCAAGGCGGCGCTGGAGCTGGTGGACAGCAAGGGACGACGGGTCATCGTGCCGACCGCGACCCTCGGCTACGTCGAGATCGGCGCGGAGTCCCGGCCGCGGGTCGGCTTCGGCACCATCTGACGTCGGCGCACGACGGCTGCGCCGACCCGCTCAGGCGGTGAGGCGCAGCCGGTTCATCCGCCGGGTGTGCTCGGCCGTCAGCTCACCGAGCACCGCGGCGCTCTCGCCGGCCCGGGGCCGTGCGTTCGTCGTCGTCGGCTCCGCCTCCGCGGACTCCGGCCCGTGCCCGCTGCGCGCCGCGTGCAGCAGCCGCTCCAGCGCGGGCCGCTGCGCCAGCAGCCGCTGCACCACGCTGAGCGACTCACCGACCAGACGCCGGCCCCACAGCGCCAGCCGAGCAGCCAGCACCGTGTCCTGCGCGGACGCGGCGTCCAGCTCCGCAGCCGCCAGCTCCGCGGGCGACCCCGCACCGAGCACCTCGAGGACGAGGGTGCGCGAGCGCTCGTCCAGCCCCTCGGCGGCGAGCCGGCAGAAGTCGTCGGCGACGCCGTAGCCGACGTACGCGGTGAGGAGTCGCTCCCACCACGACCCCGGCGCCGTCCGGGCGTCGAAGTCGTCCATCACGTGCTCGTGCCGCGCCATCGCCGCCACCGGGTCGCCACCGAGCTCGGCGATCCGGTCGAGCACCCGGTCACGCCCCTGGACGCACTCGGCGGCGCACCGACTGAGCGCCAGGCGCTGCTCGATCGAGGGCGCCGCCTGGGAGTCGGCGGCGAGGCGGACGAACTCGGTGTGCGCCACCTGCGCGACGAGGCCCAGCAGCTCCACCGCATCGGCGGCCTGGGTCCCGGCGTCGGCGGCCTGGGTCGCGGCGGACGCCGGGGCGGACGTCTGCGGGGCGGGGACGGCTGCGTCGGCGGTCATCCTTGGAGGGTAACGCCCGGCGCACCGGGCGGCGCCACCGAGGTCCGGTAGACTCGCGCCCGTACATCGGTTGCCCGGTCGTCTTGCATCTCGGGTCCACCCCTGCGAGGTGGCCCACCTCCCCGGCACCCGGTCCGCTCGGACCGGACGTCGTGCGTGAGGCGGAATTCACGATCGGCTGCCGGCCAACCCGCGTGGCGCCGCCGCCGCGTCCGGGGTGCCAGGCGACACGCCGCGGCCGCCCTGGCCGCCGCCCGCCGCCACCCTTCGCAGTGAAGAGTCCACGTGACCACCACCGATCAGCAGCCGGCTGACACCATGCTCACCGCCGCGGACGCCGTCGCGACGCCCGTCGGCGCCTACTCCCGCGCGTCCTCCTCCGTGCAGGCCGTCGACGCCTCGTTCGCCGACTTCGACATCCGCCCCGAGACCGTCGCCGCGCTCGCGTCGCACGGCATCACGCACCCGTTCCCCATCCAGGCGATGACGCTGCCGGTCGCGCTCGCCGGCCACGACATCATCGGCCAGGCGAAGACGGGCACCGGCAAGACCCTCGGCTTCGGCATCCCGCTCCTCGAGCACGTGATCGCGCCCGACGAGGACGGCTACGCCGACCTGACCGCGCCCGGCAAGCCGCAGGCGCTCGTCGTCGTCCCGACCCGCGAGCTGGCCGTCCAGGTGGCCGGCGACCTCGCGATGGCGGCCGCGACCCGCAAGGTCCGCATCGTGCAGGTGTACGGCGGCCGTGCCTACGAGCCGCAGGTCGAGGCGCTCGCCCGCGGTGCCGAGGTGGTCGTCGGCACCCCCGGCCGCATGATCGACCTGCTCACGCAGCGCAGCCTGATCCTGTCCCACGCCCGCACGGTGGTGCTGGACGAGGCCGACGAGATGCTGGACCTCGGCTTCCTCCCCGACGTCGAGCGGCTGCTCGGCGCCACCTCCGCCAGCCGCCACACCATGCTGTTCTCGGCCACCATGCCGGGCGCGGTCGTCGCGATGGCCCGCCGGTACATGAGCCAGCCGACGCACATCCGCGCCAGCGACCCGGACGACGACTCCAAGACCGTCAAGAACATCCACCAGGTCGCCTACCGCGCCCACGCGCTGGACAAGGTGGAGCTGCTCGCGCGGATCCTGCAGGCCCGCGGCCGTGGCCTGACCATCGTGTTCGCGCGGACCAAGCGGACCGCCGCCAAGGTGGCGGACGAGCTGAACGAGCGCGGCTTCGCCGCCGGCGCCATCCACGGCGACCTCGGCCAGGGTGCCCGGGAGCAGGCGCTGCGCGCCTTCCGCCACGGCAAGGTCGACGTGCTGGTCGCGACCGACGTCGCGGCCCGTGGCATCGACGTCGAGGACGTCACGCACGTCATCAACTACCAGTGCCCCGAGGACGAGAAGATCTACCTGCACCGCACCGGCCGCACCGGCCGCGCCGGGCACAAGGGCACCGCGGTGACCTTCGTCGACTGGGACGACGTGCCGCGCTGGGGCCTGATCGACAAGGCGCTCGAGCTCGGCATCCCCGAGCCGGTGGAGACCTACTCCTCCTCGGCGCACGTGCGCGAGGACCTCGACGTCCCCGAGGGCATCACCGGACGGCTGCCGAAGTCGCAGCAGACCCGCGAGGGCCTGGCGGCGGAGGTGCTCGAGGACCTGGGTGAGACCGGCAAGCACGGCGGCGCCCCGAAGCACGACGGACCTCGCGGCCGCGGTGGCCGTGGCGACGGTCCTCGCGGCGAGGGTGGTCGCGGCGAGCGGAGCCGGCAGCGCTCCGGCGGTCGGTCCGAGGGCCGGTCGCAGGGACGGGGTGACGACGAGCGCACCCGCGCGTCGGACGCCGCACCTGCCACTGCGGGCGCAGCCCCCGTGAGCGGCGAGGCAACGTCCGCCGACGAGACGCGCAAGCGTCGGTCGCGCAACCGTCGGCGCACGCGTGGCGGCCGCCCGGTCGAGGGCGCCGCGGGCGCCACGGCGGAGGCCGGCTCCGAGAGCTGAGCCCGGAACCGCTTCCGGAACGACGAACGGGCCGTCGCTCGCACCTTCGGGTGCGGCGGCGGCCCGTCGTCGTCGGGGCTGCCGCGGGACGCGCCCGTCCGGTCGGACGCAGCGTCCGGTCAGACCTGCCGGGCGAACGTCAGCACGGCGTCCGCGAGCAGCTGCGCCGCGATCGCCGCGAGCAGCAGACCGGCGATCCGGCTGACCAGCATGGTCCCCGAGTCACCGAGCACCCGGTGGATCGCGTTGGCGAACCGCATCGCCAGGTAGAGGCAGATGTGCACGCCGACCACGGCCAGCGCGATGGCGATCCAGTCGCCCGCGGTGCGCGCCTGCTGCGCGAACACCATCGTCGCGACGATCGCACCGGGACCGGCCAGCAGCGGGGTGCCCAGCGGCACCATCGCGATGTTGCCGCGGGCGACGTCCGGCGCCGGCTCGTCGTCCATCTTCCCGGTGAGCAGCTCCATCGCCACCACCAGGAGCAGCAGACCGCCCGCCGCCTGCAGGGCAGGCAGCGAGACGTGCAGGTACGTCAGCAGCTGCTGGCCGAACAGCGCGAACCCGACGATCACGCCGAACGCGACGAGGATCGCCTGCCGTGCCGCCCGCACCCGCTGCGCGCGGTTCATCGCGCCGGTCAGCACGAGGAAGATCGGCACGGTCCCGGGCGGGTCCATGATCACGAACAGCGTGACGAACGCCGACAGCAGCAGCTGGACGTTCAGCACGGCCCTCACGGCCGGACCACCGGCATGCTCCCCCGCTCCTCGATCGCGGCCAGCACCGCCGGGTCGGTGAGGTTCTCCCCCAGCGCGTTCGGCTTGCCGGCACCGTGGTAGTCGCTCGACCCGGTGACCAGCAGCCCGAGTCGGTTCGCCAGCGCCCGCAGGCGGTCGCGCTGCGCCGGGCTGTGGTCCCGGTGGTCCACCTCGAGCGCCACCAGGCCCGCCTCGGCCAGCTCCTCGATGACGTCGTCCGCCACCACCCGGCCGCGGCCGTCGGCACCGGGGTGCGCGAACACCGGCACCCCGCCGGCGGCGACGACCGCTCGCACCGCGTCGACGGCGGTCGGCGCGGCGTAGCCGACGTAGTACGGACCCCGGGCGGACAGCAGGTCGACGAAGGCGGCGGACCGGTCGGGCACGACGCCCAGCTCCACAAGCGCGTCGGCGATGTGCGGCCTGCCGACGGCCACCGCGTCCTTCGCCTGCAGCAGCACGTCGGCCCAGGTCACCGGCACGCCGCCGGCCGCGAGCCGTGCCACCATCCGCTCCGCCCGGTGCTCCCGGGAGTCCCGCGTGCGGGCCAGCACGTCGGCGAGCACCGGCGCCGTCGGGTCCTGCAGGTAGCTGAGCAGGTGCACGCTGACACCGCCCGCGAGCGCCGACACCTCGGTGCCCCGCACCAGCGCGACGCCCGCGCGCTCCGCCTCGTGCGCCGCCTCGGCCCAACCGCTCGTCGTGTCGTGGTCCGTCAGGCCTACCACGTCCAGGCCCGCCGCCCGCGCGTCGCGGACCACCTGCGACGGTGAGCCCGTCCCGTCCGATGCCGACGAGTGCGTGTGGAGGTCGATGCGCACGTCGGACGGGGTCACGCGGACACGGTAGTGCCCGGATCGGACGCCTCCGCCCTGTCGTGGTGCCGATCGGCCGGGACGCCGCTGCTCCGCCCTCCCACAAGGGACGTTCGGACCACGCGCACCGCGCGCGATGGGGGGTGGACTGAGGACGTCACAGCGTGAGGCGTGCCGAGGGAGCCGCGCGGTGCGCCTGGCGCTCCGAGCGCGAGGCGGTGGCACCTGTGAGCATCCGCACCCCCCTGACCCTGGCGTCGATCGAGCCCGACGCCGGCCTGCGAGCCGCCCTGGCGCTCGACCCGGCGGGGGTGGTGGCGACCGTCACGGACTCGGGGATCAAGGGCCGTGGCGGTGCCGGGTTCCCCACCGGCCGCAAGTGGGCCCTCGCCGCCGGTGCGCCGGCGCCGGACGGCGTGCGCTACGTCGTGTGCAACGCCGACGAGGGCGAGCCGTCCACGTTCAAGGACCGCGTGCTGCTGGACGAGCTGCCGGACCTGGTGTTCGAGGGCATGACGATCGCGGCCTACGCGATCGGCGCGCACGAGGGCATCTGCTACCTGCGCGGCGAGTACGTCTACCTGCTCGACGCCCTCGAGGCGTGCCTCGCCCGACGCCGGGAGGCCGGGCTGCTCGGCGACGACGTGCTGGGCTCCGGCTTCTCCTTCGACGTGCGGGTGTTCCTCGGCGCCGGCGCGTACGTGTGCGGCGAGGAGACGGCGCTGATCGAGAGCCTCGAGGGCCGTCGCGGCGAGGCGCGCAGCCGCCCGCCGTTCCCGGTGGTGCGCGGGTACAACGGGGCGCCCACCGTGGTGAACAATGTCGAGACCTTCGCCTGGACGGCGGCGATCCTCGCGCGCGGCGCCGACTGGTTCGCGGCGATCGGCACCGACCGGTCCACCGGCCCCAAGCTCCTCAGCGTGTCCGGCGACGTGCAGCACCCCGGCATCTACGAGTTCCCGCTCGGCGTGCCGATCGCCACCGTCCTGGAGGCGGCAGGTGGGGCGGACGCCAAGGCGGTGATCGTCGGCGGCGCGGCCGGCACGTGCGTGCCGCGTCGCGACTTCGGCCGGGCGATCAGCTACGAGGACGTGTCCACCGGCGGCGCCGTCATCGTCCTCGGGCCCTGGCGCGACCTGCTCGAGGTGGCCGAGAACCTGCAGTGGTTCTTCGTCAACGAGTCGTGCGGCCAGTGCACCCCCTGCCGGGTCGGCAGCCTGAAGCTGCTCGAGGGCATCCGTCGGCTGCGCCGCGGCGAGTGCACGCGGCAGGAGCTGGCGGACCTGGTCAGCCTGGGCGGCACCATGCAGATCGCGTCCAAGTGCGGGCTGGGGCAGGCCGCACCGAACGTGTTCCTGTCCCTGGTCAGCAGCCTGGAGCAGGAGATGCTCAGCCACATCCCGGCCGGCGCACGGTGAGGGGACGACGATGACCACCACCACGACACCGGGCACCGCGACGAGCACGGACACCGTGCGGGTCGTCGTCGACGGCATCCCCGTCGAGGTCCCCGTCGGCTCGTCGATCCTCGACGCCGCCCACCTCGCGGGCCGCCGCGTCCCCACCCTGTGCCACCACCCGGACCTGCCGGACGTCGGCATCTGCCGGGTCTGCCTCGTCGAGGTCGTCGGCCAGCGCGCGCTGCAGGCGTCGTGCGCGTACCCGATCAGCGAGCCCGTCGAGATCCGCACCTACAGCCGCCGCGTGCGCCAGGCCCGCCAGACGGTGGTCGACCTGATGCTCGCCGAGCACTACGGCTCCTGCCAGACCTGCGGCCGCAACGGCGCCTGCGAGCTGCAGGACCTGGCCGCCGAGTACGGCTCGGACCACTACCGGTTCGGCCGGCAGACCGCGCCGACGCGACCGTTCGACCTGGTGGGCCCGTCGATCGTGCGGGACATGAACAAGTGCGTGCACTGCACCCGCTGCATCCGCACGTGCGCACAGGTGCAGGGCGTCGGCGCGCTCGGCGTGATCGGCCGCGGCAGCTCGACGACCATGTCGCCGTACCTGACGCTGCCGATCTCCGACGTGGTGTGCATCAACTGCGGCCAGTGCATCGACCGCTGCCCGACGGGCGCCCTGCAGGAGCACGACGACACCGAGGCGGTGTGGCGGGCGATCGAGGACCCGACCAAGCACGTGGTGATCCAGACGGCACCGGCGCCCCGCGCCGCGATGGGTGAGGAGTTCGGCCTGCCGCCCGGCACCCCGGTGACGTGGCAGCTGAACACGGCGCTGCGTGGCATCGGCTTCGACAAGGTGTTCGACACCAACTTCGCCGCCGACCTGACCATCATCGAGGAGGGCACGGAGCTGCTGCTCCGCCTGTACGAGAACCTCGTCCTCGACGACCACAGCCGGCCGCTGCCGCAGTTCACCTCGTGCAGCCCGGGCTGGATCAAGTACCTCGAGCACCGGTACCCCGAGGCGATCGGCAACCTGTCCAGCTGCAAGAGCCCCCAGCAGATGTTCGGCGCGGTGATCAAGGGCTTCTACGCGCAGCGTGCGGGCGTCGACCCGGCGGACGTCGTCTCGGTGTCGCTGATGCCGTGCACGGCGAAGAAGTTCGAGGCGGCCCGGCCGGAGATGGTCGACTCGGGCTACCGCGACGTCGACGTCTCGCTGACCACGCGCGAGCTGGCCCGGATGATCCGCGAGTGCGGCATCCGGCTGCCGGACCTGCCGGAGTCGGACTTCGACGACCCGTTCGGCACGGCGTCGGGGTCCGGCGTGATCTTCGGGGCGACCGGCGGGGTGATGGAGGCCGCGCTGCGCACCGTCGTCGAGCTGGTCACGGGCCGGCCGGTCGAGGAGCTGTTCGACCACGCCGACATCACGCCGGTGCGCGGCTTCGAGGACACGCGCTACACCGAGATCACGCTCCCCGACCAGCTCGGACCGGTCCCGGCGATCCTCGCCGGGAAGATCCCCGACTTCGACTGGCTGCGCGGTGTGACGCTGCGGCTCGGCGTGGTGCACGGGACGGGCAACGCCCGGAAGGTGATGGAGGACATCGCCGCCGGCGGCCTGTTCAGCAGGTGCCACTTCATCGAGTTCATGGGCTGCCCGGGCGGCTGCCTGGGCGGCGGCGGCCAGCCCGTGCCGACCGACGCGACCATCCGCGCGGCGCGGGCACGCGCCATCTACGCGGAGGACGCGCACTACGGCGAGACGGGTCGGGCCCGCAAGAGCCACGAGAACCCCGCGGTGCTGCGGCTGTACGACGAGCTGCTCACCGACGGTCCCAACGGGCCGACGGCCCACCACCTGCTGCACACCACGTACACGCCACGCGGCAGCTTCATCGCCGCGGGCGGGACGGGCAAGCGGAGCGCGACGAGGGAGGCGTCCCGATGACCGGCATCCCGGCCGACGTGCTGGAACGTGAGGCCGACCTGGTCGGCGCGATCGACCGGCTCGTGGCGCAGCACGGCGCCCGACGCAGCTCCCTGCTGCCGATCCTGGAGGCGCTGCGCGAGCAACGGCGCCAGATCAGCGACGTCGCCATGCAGGTGGTCGCCGACCGCCTCGGCCTGCCGCCCGTGGAGGTCCAGGGCGTGGTGACCTTCTACCACTTCCTCGGCACCGAGCCGACGGGCCGGCACGTCGTCCACCTGTGCCGGACGATCTCCTGCGCGATGGCGGGCATGGGGGCGATCGCCGAACGGCTCGAGAACGAGCTCGGCATCCGGTTCGGCGAGACGACGGACGACGGGCTCGTCACGCTCGCGTGGGCCAACTGCATCGGCATGTGCGACCGCCCGCCGGCGATCCTGCTGGACAGGCAGGCGATCGGCCGGGTGACGCCCGACGACGCGTGCGAGCTGGTCGCACGCCTCCGTGCAGGGTCGTCGGACGACACGGTCGGTGGGACGCCGGTGGGAAACTGGTCGGGTGACCGAGGACCTGACCCCAGAGACGACGACGCCCGCTGACCACCCCGCCGACCAGCCGCTCCAGGACCGCGGCGGCAACCGCTCGCTGCGGCCGTCGTCGGCGGAGTTCCTCCGGTTCGTCACCTCCGGCTGGGCGCCTCGGCCGGCGAGCACGGTCACCCGGGCCGCGGTCGCGGACCTCACGCCGGCCCGCCGCACCGCGCTGGCCGCCGCCTTCGCCGGCCAGCGCCTCGTCGTGCCTGCGGGGCGCGCCCAGGTCCGGTCGAACGACACCGACTTCCGCTTCCGCCCGCACGCCGCGTTCGCCCACCTGACCGGGCTCGGCATGGAGCAGGAGCCGGAGGCCGTGCTCGTGCTGCACCCGGTCGAGGACGGCACCGGGGAGGGCGGCGGGAGCCACCGGCCCGTGCTGTACCTGCGTCCCCTGTCCGGCCGGGACAGCGAGGAGTTCTTCGCCGACAGCGCGCGCGGCGAGTTCTGGGTGGGCGCCCGGCCGACCCTCGAGGACATGGCGACGCTGACCGGCGTCCCCACCGCCCACCTCGACGACCTGCGGGACGCGCTCGCCAAGGACGCCGGCACCGACGGTGTGCTGCTGGCCGTGGTGCCGGACGTCGACGAGGCCGTGTCGCAGATCGTCGAGGAGATCCGCGCCGACGAGGCCGCGGGCAAGCGGCGCGACGAGCGGCTCGCCGAGGCGCTCTCGGAGCTGCGCCTGGTCAAGGACGCGCACGAGGTCGAGCAGATGCGCGAGGCCGTCGCCACGACGATCGCCGGGTTCGAGAAGGTGGTGCGGCAGCTGCCCGCGGCCACCACGCACCGGCGCGGCGAGCGCGTGGTCGAGGGCACGTTCATCGGGCACGCGCGGCAGGAGGGGAACGACGTCGGCTACGCGACGATCGCCGCCGCCGGCGAGCACGCGACCACGCTGCACTGGACCGACAACGACGGCACCGTGCGCCCGGGCCAGCTGCTGCTGCTCGACGCCGGCGTCGAGATCGACTCGCTCTACACCGCCGACGTCACGCGCACGCTGCCCGTCGACGGCCGCTTCACGGACGCGCAGCGCAAGGTCTACCAGGCGGTGCTGGACGCGGCCGACGCCGCGTTCGCCGTCGTGCGCCCGGGCATCCGGTTCCGCGAGGTGCACGGCGCCGCCATGGAGGTGATCGCCGACCGGCTCGCCTCCTGGGGGCTGCTGCCGGTCAGCGCCGCCGAGTCGCTGCGGCCGGACGCCCAGTTCCACCGCCGCTGGATGGTGCACGGCACCAGCCACCACCTCGGCATCGACGTCCACGACTGCGCGCAGGCGCGCGTCGAGATGTACCTCGACGGGGTCGTCCGGGCCGGGATGGTGTTCACCATCGAGCCGGGCCTGTACTTCAAGTCGGACGACCTGCTGGTCCCCGAGGAGCTGCGCGGCATCGGCGTCCGCATCGAGGACGACGTGCTGGTGACCGCGGACGGTGCCGAGAACCTGTCCGCGGCCCTGCCCCGCGACCCCGACGCCGTGGAGGCGTGGATGGCCGGCCTGCTGGCCTGAGCCGGCCGGTCAGGCGGTCGGCTCACCCGGTCCGGACGGCCCACCCGGTCCGGACGGTCCCGTCGGCTCACCCGCACGCGACGGAGCCGACGGACCGGTCGGCGAGGCGGGCGGCACCGGCGGCGCCGGGGGCGCGACCGGTGGCACGTCGGGCCGCGCCGGTCCCGGGTAGGTGGCGGTGGGGTCCGACGGCGGGGGTCCCATCGGCCGGCTGGGCTCCGGAGTGCGGTCCGGCCAGCCGGAGCGGACCCCGCCGATCGACGCGAGCAGCTGGCGCGCCTTGCCGGCGTGCTCCGTCGCGCACAGCACCGAGTAGGACGTCGCGACGATCTGGCTCGACGAGGTGAAGTCGCGCCGGCCCCGCGAGAACGAGTAGGTGATCACCGAGAAGAGCAGCCCGAACGCCCCGCCGAACAGGATCGCGGGCAGGAACAGGCTCGTCGCGTTCGACGAGAACAGGGTGAAGATCAGCCCGACGAACAGACCGAACCACGCCCCCGAGGCGAACCCGCCGAGCGCCACCGACGGGTAGGACAGCCGCCGCAGCACCCGCTCCACCATCTGCAGGTCGGTGCCGACGATCGTCACGTGCTGCACGGGGAACTGGGAGTCGGCGAGGTGGTCCACCGCCCGCTGCGCCTCGAGGTAGGTGCCGTAGGACGCGACGGTCTCCCCCTTGGGCAGCGTCGGTGTGCTCGGGGTCCGGTTCGGACGGGTGAACGACATGCGTCGATCCTGGCCCACGCTGCGGCGATGTGCCTAGGGCAGCCCCGGCACGCCCGGTGCCGTGCGGAGGCGCACCGCTTAGGCTCACCTGCGTGAGCGCCGCCGGGACACGCGTCTTCGTCGCACGGCTCGCGGGCACCATGGTGTTCGACCCCCTCGGGGACCACGTCGGCCGGGTCCGCGACGTCGTCGTGCTGGTGCGCCCGAAGGGGGCGGCGCGCGCAGTGGGGCTGGTCGTCGAGGTACCGGGACGACGCCGCATCTTCCTGCCGCTGACCCGCGTGACCGCGATCGACCCCGGACAGGTGATCTCCACCGGGCTGCTCAACATGCGCCGCTTCGAGCAGCGCGCCGCCGAGACGCTCGTCGTCGGGGAGCTGCTGGACCGGACGGTGGACCTGGTCGACGGTTCGGGAACGGTGCTGATCGAGGACGTCGCGATCGAGCGGCAGCGCAACGGCGACTGGTTGGCCACCCAGCTGTTCGTCCGGCGCCCCCGGCCCAGCGGTGGGCTGCTGCGCCGCCGTGGCGAGACGATGCTCGTCGGCGCCGACGAGGTCAGGGGTCTCGCGCGCACGACGGACGCCCAGGGCGCCCGGCTGCTCCTCGCGCAGTACGCCGACCTGAAGCCCGCCGACCTCGCCGACGCGCTGCACGACCTGACCACCGCGCGGCGGCTCGAGGTGGCCGCGGCGCTGGACGACGAGCGCCTGGCGGACGTGCTCGAGGAGCTGCCGGAGGACGACCAGGTCGAGATCCTGCAGGTCCTGGACCTGACCCGGGCGGCGGACGTGCTCGAGGCGATGCAGCCCGACGACGCGGCAGACCTGCTCGGCGAGCTGCCTGACGCGCAGCAGGCGGAGCTGCTGGGCCTGATGCAGCCGGAGGAGGCGCGGGACGTCCGCCGGCTGCTCGCCTACGAGGACAACACCGCCGGCGGCCTGATGACCACCGAACCGGTGATCCTGGGCCCTGAGACACCGATCGCCGCGGCGCTCGCGCACGTCCGGCGGCAGGACCTCAACCCGGCCCTCGCATCGGTCGTGTTCGTCACGCGCCCACCGCTGGAGACGCCGACGGGCCGGTTCATCGGCGTCGTGCACCTGCAGCGCATGCTGCGCGAACCGCCGCACCAGCCGATCGGGGCGATCGTCGACACCGACCTCGAACCGGTGACGGCCGACGCGCCGCTGCTGAGGGTCACCCGTGAGCTCGCCACCTACAACCTGCTGGTGCTCCCGGTGGTCGACGCCGAGCGGCGGCTGCTCGGTGCGGTGTCCGTGGACGACGTGCTGGACCACCTGCTGCCGGAGGACTGGCGCGAGGTCGACGACGAGACGACGGGTGCCCAGCATGGCTGAGCGTCGGCTGGACACCCCGCGCGAGCAGGGTCGCACCTGGCGGCCTGCGCTCGACCCCGACGCCATCGGCCGTGGTGCGGAGGCGTTCGCCCGGTTCATGGGCACCGGGCGCTTCCTGCTCTACATGACCGGGTTCATCATCGTCTGGATCTTCCTCAACGTCGTCGGGCTGGTCGGCCACTGGGACCCGTACCCGTTCATCCTGCTCAACCTCTGCTTCTCGGTTCAGGCGTCGTACGCGGCGCCGCTGATCCTGCTCGCCCAGAACCGGCAGGACGACCGCGACCGCGTCGCGCTCGAGCAGGACCGGCAGCAGGCGGAAAGGAGCCTGGCGGACACCGAGTTCCTCGCCCGCGAGATGGCGGCGCTGCGCATCGCGCTGTCGGAGGTCGCCACCCGAGACTTCGTGCGGTCCGAGCTCCGGGCCCTGCTGGAGGACCTGACCGAGGACCGCGACGCCGACGTCGTGCCGACCACGAGCGGCGGCACCGACCGGAGCGCGCCACCCAGCGCCTGACGCCCGGGCCGTCGCAGACCCAGGAGGCGACGAGGGTCACAGATGACGGCCCGGTCGCCGCACCTACGATTGCCCCATGCCGACCGACACCCCGCCCACCGCCACGTCTCCCGCCCCCGGCGGTCTCGAAGAGGCGATCCGGGCAGCGCTGGCGCGGGTGCAGGACCCGGAGATCCACCGGCCGATCACAGACCTCGGCATGGTGCGCTCCGTCGAGCTCGACGGCGGCCGCGTCGTGGTCGGCATCGACCTCACCGTGCCGGGCTGCCCGCTGAAGGACACGCTGCAGCGCGACGTCACGGCCGCGGTCGCCGCGGTGCCGGGCGTCGACGAGGTGGTGGTCCAGCTCGGGTCGATGACGGCCGAGCAGCGTGCCGAGCTTCGCTCCCGGCTGCGCGGCGGGGCCGGCGAGCCCGTCATCCCGTTCGCCCAGCCCGGTTCGCTGACCAGGGTGATCGCGGTGGCGTCCGGCAAGGGTGGCGTCGGCAAGTCCTCCGTCACGGCCAACCTCGCGGTGGCGATGGCCCGCCAGGGGCTGTCCGTCGGCGTGGTCGACGCGGACATCTACGGCTTCTCGCTGCCGCGCATGCTCGGCGCCGACCGCCCGCCCACGCAGGTGGACGACATGCTCCTGCCGCCCGAGGCGAACGGCGTCAAGGTGGTGTCGATCGGCCAGTTCGTCGCCCCCGGCCAGCCCGTCGTGTGGCGCGGACCGATGCTGCACCGGGCCCTGCAGCAGTTCCTCGCCGACGTGTTCTGGGGCGACCTCGACGTGCTGCTGCTGGACCTGCCGCCCGGGACGGGCGACATCGCCATCTCCGTGGCCCAGCTGCTGCCGGCATCCGAGCTGGTGGTGGTCACGACCCCGCAGGTCGCGGCGGCCGAGGTCGCCGAGCGTGCCGGTGCCGTCGCGGTGCAGACGCGGCAGCGGGTGATCGGCGTCGTGGAGAACATGTCCTGGCTGGAGCAGCCGGACGGCACCCGGTTCGAGCTGTTCGGTGCCGGCGGCGGCGCTCGGGTCGCCGAGAGCCTGTCCCGCATCACCGGCACGGACGTGCCCCTGCTGGGTCAGGTGCCGCTCGACGTGTCGCTGCGCGAGGCGGGCGACGGCGGGACGCCGGTGGTCGCAGCGAACCCCGAGACGGCCGCCGCCCGGGTGCTCACCGACATCGCCAAGCGGCTGGCGGTGCGGCCCCGCGGCCTGGCCGGCCGCTCGCTCGGGCTCTCCCCCGTCGGCCGCTGACGGGAGCACGGAGCGCACCGCTCCCCCGGCCGTGGCCGGTGATGCCCTCCCGATGGCTCAGGCGTCGAACTCCACGACCAGGGGGGCGTGGTCGCTGAACCTCTCGGCGTACGACGGCGCACGGTCCACGTTCGCCGCCACGGCCACCTCGGCCAGCGGTGCGGACGCGAGCTGGTAGTCGATCCGCCACCCCGCGTCGTTGTCGAACGCCTTGCCCCGCCAGGACCACCAGGTGTACGGCCCGGGACCGCCGCCACCCAGCTCGCGCCCCAGGTCGTGCCAGCCGAGGTCGTCGAACCAGTGGTCCAGGTACGCCCGCTCCTGCGGCAGGAAGCCGGCGTTCGCCAGGTTGCCCTTCCAGTTCTTGATGTCCACCTCGCGGTGGGCGATGTTCAGGTCGCCCCCCACCACGGCCAGCCCGCCGGCCTGCGCCAGCTCCCGCAGACGTGCGCCGACGTGCTCGCAGAACGCGTACTTCTCCTCCAGCGACGGCGTGCCCACCGTCGCGGAGTGCAGGTACACCGACACGACGGTCAGCGTCCCACCGTCCGGCACCGTGACGTCCGCCTCGACCCACCGCCCGGCGTCACCCGTTGCTCCGGTGCCCAGGCCGACGCGGACGGCGGTCATCGGCAACCGCGACGCGATCGCCACGCCGGCCCGGCCCTTCGCAGCGCCCGCCTCGTGCGCGAGGTCCCAGACCGCCGGGTCCAGGTGGTCGGCCAGGATCTCGTCCGACCCCCGGACCTCCTGCAGCAGCAGCACGTCCGGCTGGCGCTTGTCCAGCCACTCGCCCATGCCGCGGCGGAAGGCGGCACGGATGCCGTTGACGTTGACGGTGGCGACGCTCAGCACCGGGACATCCTGCCGGACGCCACCGACATCCCCGCCGACCAGGTCAGCGACCGGCGTAGGCCGCCTCGAGCGGGGCCACCTCGAGCTTCGACATCGTGAGCATGACGGCCATCGCGCGGGCGACGCCGGCGGGGTCGGACCCGCTCATCACGCGCGTCAACCCGGCGGGCACCACCTGCCACGACACGCCGAATTGGTCGACCAACCACCCGCACTGACCCGGCTGTCCGCCGTCGGCCGTCAGCGCGTCCCAGTACCGGTCGACCTCCTCCTGGGTGTCCACCTGCAGGAGCACGGAGAAGGCCGCGTCCAGCCGGAGGGCGGGGCCGCCGTTCAGGAACGTGAACGGCACGCCGACCAGCTCGAGCTCGACGATGAACGGCGCACCGTCCGCCACACCGGGTGTGCCCGCCGGCGCCTGCACCACCGAGGTGACCCTCGTGTCCGGCAGCAGCGCGGCGTAGTGCTGCGCCGCCGGTAGCGCCTGGTCGTCGAACCACAGGTGCGAGCGAACCGTCGTCATGACCGACCCCGTCCCCGGCGCCCCCTGCGGGCACCGTCAGCCGTACCGACCGCCCCCACCACGCGATCTCATCGCCAGGCTGACCGGCACCGCGCCCTGGGGTCGCACGCGGCACCGGCCCACCGCCGGCGACGCGCTCAGGCGAGGATGCGCTCCGCGGCCTCGACGACGTTGGTGAGCAGCATCGCCCGCGTCATCGGCCCGACGCCGCCGGGGTTGGGCGACACCCACGCCGCCACCTCGCGCACCGCCGGGTCCACGTCGCCCACCACACGCGACCGGCCCGTCGCCGGGTCGGTCACCCGCGAGACCCCGACGTCCACCACGACGGCACCGGGCCGCACCATGTCCGCCGTCACGATGCCCGGCACCCCCGCCGCGGCGACCACGACGTCGGCGTTGCGCGTGTGCGCCGCCAGGTCCGCCGTCCCGGTGTGGGTCAGCGTCACCGTGGCGTTGAGCTCCCGGCGCGTGAGCAGCAGCCCGATCGACCGTCCGACGGTCACGCCCCGTCCGACGACCACCACGTCCGCCCCTCGCAGGTCGACCCCGTGCCGGGTGAGCAGCTCGACGATGCCGCGCGGGGTGCACGGCAGGGGTGACGTCACCGGCTCGTTCACCCGCAGCACCAGCCGCCCGAGGTTGGTCGGGTGCAGGCCGTCGGCGTCCTTCGCCGGGTCGATCAGCTCCAGCACACGGTGCGTGTCGATGCCCTTCGGCAGCGGCAGCTGCACGATGAAGCCGGTGCAGTCCGGGTCCTCGTTCAGCCGCGTGACCGCCGCCTCGATCTGCTCCTGCGTGGCGTCAGCCGGCAGGTCCTCACGGATCGACGCGATGCCGACCTGCGCGCAGTCGCGGTGCTTGCCCTCGACGTAGAGCCGCGACCCGAGGTCGTCCCCGACCAGCAGCGTGCCGAGCCCGGGGCGCAGCCCCCGGGCCGCCAGCGCGGCGACCCGGGAGGTGAGCTCGTCCTTGATAGCAGCCGCTGTCGCGGTGCCGTCCAGCAGCCGTGCCGTCATCAGTACTGCTTCAGGCCGGCGTAGAGCGGGAACGCCTCGGTCAGCTTGGCGACCCGTGCCCGCAGCGCGTCGATGTCCGCGCCGGTGCCGTCCACCAGCGCGGTCGCGATCACGTCCGCCACCTCGGTGAACTCGGCAGCACCGAAACCGCGCGTGGCGAGCGCCGGGGTGCCGATGCGCAGGCCGGAGGTGACGCGCGGGGGGCGCGGGTCGAACGGCACGGCGTTGCGGTTCACCGTGATGCCTGCGTCGTGCAGGAGGTCCTCGGCCTGCTGGCCGTCGAGCGGCGAGTTCCGCAGGTCCACCAGCACCAGGTGCACGTCCGTGCCGCCGGTGAGCACCGAGACCCCGGCGTCCCGCACGTCCGCCGCCGACAGGCGCTCGGCGATGATCTTGGCGCCCTCCAGCGTGCGGCGCTGGCGGTCGGCGAACTCCGCGGTACCGGCGATCTTGAACGCCACGGCCTTGGCGGCCACCACGTGCATCAGCGGGCCACCCTGCTGACCGGGGAACACGGCCGAGTCGATCTTCTTGGCGTACTCCTCGCGCGAGAGGATGAAGCCCGAGCGCGGGCCGCCGATCGTCTTGTGCACGGTGGACGAGACGACGTCGGAGTACGGCACGGGCGACGGGTGCAGCCCGGCGGCGACGAGGCCGGCGAAGTGCGCCATGTCCACCCAGAGCTTGGCGCCCACCTCGTCGGCGATCTCGCGGAACGCCGCGAAGTCCAGGTGCCGCGGGTACGCCGACCAGCCGCCGATGATGACGGCCGGACGGTGCTTGAGCGCGGCCTCACGCACCGCCTCGGGGGTGATCAGGAACGACTCGGGGTCGACCCCGTACGCCGCGACGTCGTACAGCCGGCCGGAGAAGTTGATCTTCATGCCGTGCGTCAGGTGACCGCCGTGGGCCAGCTGGAGGCCGAGGATCCGGTCACCCGGGGTGGCCAGCGCGTGCAGCACGGCCGCGTTGGCCGTCGCGCCCGAGTGCGGCTGCACGTTGGCGTGCTCGGCACCGAACAGCGCCTTGGCGCGGTCGATCGCGATCGTCTCGGCGATGTCGACCTGCTCGCAGCCGCCGTAGTACCGCTTGCCGGGGTAGCCCTCGGCGTACTTGTTGGTCAGCACCGATCCCTGCGCCTGCAGCACCGCGCGGGGGACGAAGTTCTCGCTGGCGATCATCTCCAGCGTGCCCTGCTGCCGGGCGAGCTCACCGTCCAGGACGGCGGCGATGTCGGGGTCGAGCTCAGCGATGGACTGATCCATCAGATCGGTCATGGTGGCGCTCCGTTCGCAGTCAGCGGTGGGCGGCGGCCGGCGACGGGCACCCCGCACCGTGGTGGTGGGTGACCGGGGGCCCAGGCGTCCGACCCGCTGGTCCTGCTGCTGCGTCGCTCCCCGGTGGTGACCCACCCGTTGCGCCAGTCGCGACGCGCCAAGACTACCAACGGGCCCGTCGCCTGCCGCCAGCCCGTCTCAGGACGACGGCCCGTCTCGGGACCGCCGACCGTCTCACGACCACGGGCCCGTCAGTCGTGCGCGGGCGGCTCCTCGAGCGCCGCCAGCCACACCCGCAAGATCTGCTCGAGCTGACCGGCCCGCTCCTCGCCGATCATCGCGACCAGCCGGTGCTCGTTCGCGATGTGCTCGGTGTAGGCGGCGTCGATCACCTCGCGGCCCCGCGCGGTCAGCGCGACCACCCGGCCGCGGCCGTCGTGCGCGTCGCGACGACGTTCGACGAGCCCGGCTCGTTCCAGCCGGTCGATCCGCTTGGTCATCCCGCCGGTGGTCACCAGCGTGTGCTCCGCGAGGTCGCCGGCGCTCCGCTCGAACGGCGCTCCCCCGCGCCGCAACGTGGCAAGCACGTCGAAGTCGCCCTCGCCCAGGCCGTGCCTCCGGTAGACCTCCACGAGCCGGTCGGTCAGGTGGTTCGCCACCCGGTGCAGGCGGGTGACCACACCCTGGGGGCTGACGTCGAGGTCCGGCCGCTCCCGCTCCCAGGCAGACCGCAGCAGGTCGATGCGATCCGGGCCCGGCACCCCGTCGTCCGCCATGCCGCCCAGCCTATATCTTCCCGGTCAGGTACTATCCCTTCCATGGAAGGTAATTGGCGCGCCTCCGCCACCACCGCGGTCGCCCCCGTCGCGTGGGGTGCCACCTACTTCGTCACGCGGCACGCCCTGCCGGCCCAGCTCCCGCTGTGGGGCTCGGCGCTGCGCGCACTCCCCGCCGGCCTGCTGCTGCTCCTCGTCGCCCGACGGTTGCCGCGCGGTCGGTGGTGGTGGCGCTCCGCCGTGCTGGGCCTGCTCAACACGAGCGTGTTCTTCGTGCTCGTGTACGTCGCCTCGCAGCGGCTGGAGACCAGCACCGCCTCGACCGTCATGGCGACGTCGCCCTTCGTGCTCATGCTGGTCGCCCGGCCGCTGCTCGGCCAGCACCCGACCCGCGCCGCCCTGGTCGGCGCCGCCCTCGGCGTGGCGGGCGTCGTGGCGATGCTGACCACGGGCGCCGCGCGTCCCGACCCGCTCGGCATCGC
Organism: Cellulomonas sp. NTE-D12; assembly: GCF_027923705.1. Classification (NCBI taxonomy): domain Bacteria; kingdom Bacillati; phylum Actinomycetota; class Actinomycetes; order Micrococcales; family Cellulomonadaceae; genus Cellulomonas; species Cellulomonas electrica. Next base: position 2,813,654 of record NZ_AP026442.1, read on the forward strand.
GGCCTCGGTCAGCGCGATGGTGATGTCGTCCGTCGGCTACGGCCTGGCGACGCGCTGGCGCGACGACGTGGACGTCGTCAGCTCCACCGCCTGGCAGCTGGTGGGCGGCGGCCTCCTGCTGACCCCGGCTGCCCTGCTCGTGGAGGGTCCGCCGCCGAGGCTGGGACCCGAGGCCCTCCTCGCCGTCGGATACGTGGCGCTGGTCGCCACGGCGCTCGCCTACCTGGCCTGGTTCTCGGGCCTGCGCCGCCTACCCGCCTCCGCCGTCGGCCTGCTCGGACTCCTGAACCCGGTCACCGGCGTCACGCTCGGGCTGCTGCTCGGCGGCGAGCGGCTCGGCCCGCTCCAGGTGGTCGGCACGATCACCGTGCTGGCAGCCGTGCTGGTCGGACAGCCGTCGACCGCCGCCGTCGTCGCACGCCTGCGGGCACCGCTCGTCCGGCGCAGAGCGCCCGTCCCGGGCTCAGCCGACGAGTCCCCGCGGCTCGCCGAACCGTGCAGCGTCAGTCCTCGGTAGCGGCACCGTCGTCGGCGGGCTCCAGCTCCTCACCGGGGTCCCGACCCAGGAACCGGCGCAGGTAGGCGTAGGTCAGGTCCCCGGCCGTCCGGTCGTGCTGGTACTCGTAGCCCCGCCGCGTGTACATGGCGATGTTCTGCACGGAGTCCCGCGCGGTGAAGATCCACACCTCGCTGATGCCGTCCGGCAGGAACGTCGCCACGGCGTCGAGCAGGTGCGTGCCGACGCCCTTGCCCTGCTGGTCGGGCGCGACCGCGAACCGGCCGAGCGTCGCCTTCGAACCCTCGACCAGCACCCGGATCGAGCCGACCAGCCGGTGCCGCTGCCACATGCCGACGGTGATCACGCCCGGGGCGGACAGGTCGGCTCGCAGCTCCTTGAGCGTCTGCGTCAGCGGCGGGATGAAGGGGTCGTTGGCGAGCTGCGCCTCCGTCACGAACGCAGCCCGGCGCAGCGTCAGCAGCTCGCCGGCGTCCTCCGCGGTGACGAGGCGGATCTCGATGTCGTCGGCCGTCATGCGGCCATCGTCCCAGGCCCGGCACCGACCGCACTACTCTCGGGCCTCGTGTCCCCCACCACAGACACCGACGCCACCGCCTGGGTGCTGACCCTGTCCTGCCCCGACCGTCCCGGCATCGTCGCCGCGGTCGCCGGCCTGCTCGCCGAGCACGGAGGCAACATCACCGAGTCGCAGCAGTTCGGGGACGCCGACTCGGGTCTGTTCTTCATGCGCGTGCAGGTGACGGCGGCGGCGTCGCGGGAGTCGCTGGAGACGGCGCTGACCGCGTTGGCGGAGCGGTTCGACCTCACCTGGGAGCTCGACGTCGCCGGTCGACCGATCCGGACCCTGGTCATGGTCTCCACCGCGGCGCACTGCCTGAACGACCTCGCCTTCCGCCAGCGGTCGGAGAGCCTGCCGATCGACATCGTGGCCGTCGTGTCCAACCACGAGGTGCTGCGCCCGCTGGCCGAGTTCTACGACATCGCCTTCCACCACCTGCCGGTCAGCCCCGACACCAAGGCGCAGGCCGAGGCGCGGCTGCTCGAGCTGGTCGACCAGCTCGACGTCGAGCTGGTCGTGCTGGCCCGCTACATGCAGGTGCTGTCCGACGACCTGTGCCGACGGCTGCCCGGCCGGGTGATCAACATCCACCACTCGTTCCTGCCGTCGTTCAAGGGCGCCCGCCCGTACGCCCAGGCGCACGCCCGCGGCGTCAAGCTGATCGGAGCGACGGCGCACTACGTGACCGCGGCGCTCGACGAGGGGCCGATCATCGAGCAGGACGTCGAGCGGGTGGACCACAACCGCACGGTCGCCGACATGGTGCGCCTCGGCCAGGACGTCGAACGTCGCGCGCTGGCCCGTGCCGTTCGCTGGCACGCCGAGCACCGCGTGCTGCTGGACGGCCGCCGCACCATCGTCTTCCGCTGAGCCACCCGCCCGCCGGAGCTGTTCGCGTCGGTCCGAGCTTCTCGCGCTCGCCCGAGCTGCCCGCGCCGGCCCGAAGTGCTCGGACACGCCACGAGGGCCCCGCACCTTCCGGTGCGGGGCCCTCGTGCGTGCTGTGCTGACGGGACTACTTGGTCAGCGGGGCCAGCGTCGGGTCGTTCGCGTAGACCTGGGCCGCGTTCGCCTTGGTCACGATGACCGGGGTCAGCAGGTAGGCCGGGACGACCTTGACACCGTTGTTGTAGGACTTGGTGTCGTTCACCTGAGCGTCCTTGCCGGCCTGCAGGTCCTTGATCGTCTGGACCGTCTGCTTGACCAGCTCGCGGGTGTCCTTGTAGATGGTGGAGTACTGCTCACCAGCCATGATGGACTTCACGGACTCGACCTCAGAGTCCTGACCGGTGACGACCGGCAGGTCCTTGCCGGCCTGCTTGACCGAGGTCATCGCAGCGCGGCCGAGGGTGTCGTTCGGGGACAGGATGCCGTCGAGCTTCTTGTCCGTGTAGGTGCCCGCCAGGATCGTGTCCATGCGCTTCTGGGCGTTCTCAGCCTTCCAGCCCTGGGTCGAGACCTGCTCGATCGTGGTCTGGCCGGAGGGCACGACGAGCGTGCCGTCCTTGATCTTCGGCTCGAGCACGGACATCGCACCGTTGAAGAACGGGGCGGAGTTCGCGTCGTCGGGCGAACCGGCGATGAGCTCGATGTTGTAGGGGCCGTTGCCCTTGCGCGCCTTGAGGCCGTCCAGCAGGGCCTGGCCCTGCAGCTGGCCGACCTTGTAGTTGTCGAACGCGATGTACAGGTCCACCGCGTCGGTGTTCTTCAGCAGGCGGTCGTAGGCGATGATCGTCGCGCCGGAGGACTTGGCGTCCTTCAGCTGGCTGCCGAGCTGCGAACCGTCGATGGCGCCGACGACGATGACCTTGGCCTTCTGCTCGACCATCGAGGAGATCTGGTTCTGCTGCTCGGTCACACCGCCGTTGGCGAACTGGACGAGCGGCTTGAAGCCGGCGGCCTTGAGGTCGTCGTTGAACAGGCTCTCGGCGAGGACCCAGTTCTCCGAGGTCTTCTGCGGCAGGGCGACACCGATGGTCGCGTCGGCAGCGAAGCCCTTGGCAGCGGCGCTGGAGCCGGCCGAGGAGGCCGCGGTGGAACGCGAGTTGGACGAGCAACCGGTGAGCACCAAGGCCCCGGCGGCGCCGACCGCGATGGCCGCGACTGCGAACTTCTTCATGGGATATCGCTTTCTTGTCGGGCACCCGTCATTGGGTGCGGGTGTAACAGCGGAAATCTGTGGAGGACTAGCCCCGAGCGGCGGTCTCGCCGGCGCTGACCGGCACGGAGGGCTGCTCGGAGGTTCCGGGCGAGACGATGTCGTTGCGCCGGTTGCGGAAGAGGGTGCCGATGATCGACGGGCGACCCTGGACCTTGTTGTAGACGTCGAACGCCACAGCGGCGAGCAGCACCAGGCCCTTGATGATCTGCGTGCGGTCGGAGCCGACACCCATCAGCTGCAGGCCGTTGTTCAGCACGGCCATCACAAGACCACCGATCATCGACCCGACGACGGTGCCGACACCGCCGGAGACCGCCGCACCACCGATGAACACGGCGGCGATCGCGTCGAGCTCCCAGCCGGTGCCGTCGAACGGGCCCGAGGCGGTGGAGCGACCGATGAACACGATGCCGGCCAGGGCGGACAGCAGGGACATGTTCATCATCACGACGAAGTTGGTCCGCTTGATGTTGACGCCGGACAGGGCCGCTGCGGCCCGGTTGCCACCGACCGCGTACACGTGGCGACCGGTGATGGTTCGCGCCGAGATGAAGTGGTAGACGATCACCAGCACCACGAGGATGACGCCGGAGACCGGGAAGGACGTGCCGGGGCGGCCGGAGCCGAACAGCCAGGTCACGTAGCCGAGCAGGGCCACGATGAGCACGGTCCGGATGACCGACACCATGACCGGCATCTGGGCGCCGTTGAGCTTGGCGGCCTTGCTGCGCCGACGGAACTCCACCCAGACGGTGAACACGATCGCGAGCACGCCGAGCAGCAGCGTCGAGTTGTTCAGACCGGTGTTGGGGCCCCACTCGGGCAGGTAGCCGGCGCCGAGGTACTGGATCTGGTTGGGCACCGGGATGGTGTTCGACTTGCCGATGTACTGGTTGGCGCCGCGGAACAGCATCATGCCGGCCAGCGTGGTGATGAAGCCGGGGATGCCGACGTAGGCGACCCAGGCGCCCTGCCAGGCACCGATCAGGGCGCCGACCGCCAGGCCGAGGATCACCCCGAGCCACCACGGGATGCCCCAGTCGCGGATCGCGAGCGCCACCACGATGCCCACGACCGCCGCGACCGACCCGACCGACAGGTCGATGTGCCCGGCGATGATCACCAGCACCATGCCGATGGCCAGGATCAGCACGTAGGCGTTGCCGTTGATGATGTTCTGGGCGTTGGTCGACGTGAGGACCTTGCCACCCGTCGTGAACTGGAAGATCGCGATCAGCGCCGCGAGCGCGAACACCATTCCGAACTGGCGCGCGCCGCCGCTGAACAGCTGCTTGAGAGACTTCATCGTCGAGATTCCTTCGTGCCGGTAGGGCTTCAGTGGGTGGCGGCCGAAGCCGCGCCGGTCATGAGGCGCATGAGGGACTCCTGCGTGGCATCCGCCCGGTCGACGACGCCGGTGATGGCGCCCTCGAAGATCGTGTAGATGCGGTCGCAGAGGCCGAGCAGCTCAGGCAGCTCGGACGAGATGACGACCACGCCCTTGCCTGCGTCGGCGAGGCGGTTGATCAGGCCGTAGATCTCGAACTTCGCACCGACGTCGATGCCTCGGGTCGGCTCGTCCAGGATCAGCAGGTCCGGCTCCGGGAACATCCACTTGCCGAGCAGCACCTTCTGCTGGTTGCCGCCGGAGAGCTTGACCACACCCTCCGTCACGGAGTTCGCCTTGACGTTCAGCGCCTTGCGGTACCGCTCCGCCGCCAGGTACGCCGCGTCCGCGTCGATCACCGAGCGCTTGGAGATGCGCCGCAGGTCCGCCGCCACGACGGTGTCCTGGATGGTGTCGAGCAGGTTCAGGCCGAGCGCCTTGCGGTCCTCCGGGACGTAGGCGACCTTGTGGTCGATCGCCTGCTGCACCGTGTGGATCGACACGGGACGGCCCTCGATGAAGATCTGACCGCCGAGGTAGCGCCCGTAGGAACGGCCGAACAGCGACCGAGCGAGCTCGGTGCGGCCGGCGCCCATGATGCCGGCGAAGCCGACGATCTCGCCCCGGCGGACGTGGAAGTTCGAGCCCTTGCAGACCAGCCGGCCGGGCACCTGCGGGTGCTCGACGGTCCAGTCCTTCACCTCGAAGAAGGTGGCGCCGATGTTCGGCGTGTGCTCGGGGAACCGCGCCTCGAGAGAACGGCCGACCATGCCACGGATGATCCGGTCCTCGTCGACGCCACCGGCACCGACGTCCAGCGTCTCGACCGACTTGCCGTCACGGATGATCGTGATCGAGTCGGCGATCGCCGCGATCTCGTTGAGCTTGTGGGAGATCATGATGCTGGTCAGGCCACGGGAGCGCAGGCCCCGGAGCAGGTCCAGCAGGTGCGCCGAATCGTCCTCGTTCAGTGCCGACGTCGGCTCGTCGAGGATGAGCAGCTTCACGTTCTTGGAGAGCGCCTTGGCGATCTCGACGAGCTGCTGCTTGCCCACGCCGATGTTCTTGATCACCTCGTCGGGCGACTCGTCCAGGCCGACGCGCGCCAGCAGGTCGACCGCGCGGCGACGGGCCTCGGCCCAGTCGATGCCGAGCGAGCCCTTGACCTCGTTGCCCAGGAAGATGTTCTCGGTGATCGAGAGCTCGGGGATGAGCGCGAGCTCCTGGTGGATGATCACGATCCCGGCGTGCTCGCTGGACTTGATGTCCTTGAAGCGGACCTCTTCGCCGAGGTAGTTGATCTCACCCTCGTAGGTGCCGTAGGGGTACACCCCCGAGAGCACCTTCATCAACGTCGACTTGCCCGCACCGTTCTCCCCGCAGATCGCGTGGATCTCCCCGGCACGAACCTGCATGCTCACCCGGTCCAGGGCCCGGACCCCCGGGAACACCTTGGTGATCGACCGCATCTCCAGGATGACTGGGCCGTCCGTCATTTCACGCTCCTCGTGCCACACTGCACACCGCGACCCCGCGGGTCCGGACAGACACTAGGCAGGGCACCCCATCGCGTCAACTCATGAACGCAAGGCCGTGTCCGTACCCTCACCGCATCGTGACCTCGCCGTGACATTGGCATCCGTTGCCATCGGCCCGCCCCGACTCCGCCCGAGTCTTCACGTCCGGATCCGCCCGACTTCACGCAGTACAGGGGGCGGCTCGCTTCTTGTCATCACTTCTTGAACGCTAGGAACGGGCCGGGAAGTTCACCCGCCGCGGCCTCCGTGCGGCACCATCTGGGTCATGCGTCTGGAGATCCGCGTGCGCCCTGGGTCGTCCCGGGCGGGCGTCGGGGGCGAGCACGCGGGTCGCCTCGTGGTGGCCGTGCACGAGCGCGCGGTCGACGGCAAGGCGACGGATGCCGCCCTCGGCGCCGTCGCCGACGCCCTGGGCGTCCCCACCCGCAGGGTGCGCCTGGTGCGCGGGGCCACGAGCCGCGACAAGCTCGTGGAGGTCGAGACCCACGACGCGCAGGAGGAGGCCGACCTGCTCGAGCTCGTCGACCGGCTGCGGTCGGCTCGCTGACCGTTCAGCCCTCGGGGGACGGCCTGCGGCTAGATGACGGAGCGCAGGTGAGACACCGGCCGGTTCGACGAGGCACCGGTGATCGCGGCGATGATCGCCTCGTAGCTGGTGGTCGCCGTGTCGAAGGAGCCGTTGTTGCGCCCGTGGCGCAGGACCTCGATGCGGTCCGACACCGAGCGGACGTCCGTCATGTTGTGGCTGATCAGCACGACGCCGAGGCCCAGGTCGCGCAGCCTCTCGATGTGCGTCAGCACCTCGGCGGTCTGCGCGACGGACAGTGCCGCGGTCGGCTCGTCGAGCACGACGAGCCGGGGCTGACCGACCAGCGTCCGCGCGATGGCGACGGCCTGGCGCTGGCCGCCCGACAGCGTGCGCAGCGGCGAGTGCACCGACGGGATGCCGGCGGTGATCTGCTGCAGGATGCGCCGAGCCGTCTGCTCCATGCGCTCCTCGGCCAGCCAGCCGCCGGACGCGCGCACCTCCTGGCCCAGGAAGATGTTGGCCGTCACGTCGAGGTTCTCGCACAACGCGAGGTCCTGGAACACCGTGGCGATCCCGAGCTCGCGGGCCGCCTTGGCGGAGGTGATGCTGGCCGGCTCGCCGTCGAGCTCGACCAGGCCGGCGTCGGGACGCAGCACACCGGCGATGACCTTCGCCAGGGTCGACTTGCCCGCACCGTTGTCGCCGACGAGCGCGACGACCTCGTGCGCGTGCACCTCGAAGTCGACGCCGATCAGGGCCTCGACGGCACCGAACCGCTTGGTCACTCCCTGCATCGACAGCAGGGGCGGGCGGATGTCGGGCGTCGTCGCCGTCATGCTCTCCTGCTCCTCGTCGGTCATGCGTCCCGTCAGTGAATCGGTGCGGACGTCCACAGTCAACCAACCCCCCAGCGTCCGACCGGCTCGTCCTCGACCGCCCTCACCAACAGATCGGTCGACGACAGCACGAGCAGGAGGGCACCCATCACCTCGGCGTTGGCGCCGAGGTCGGCAGGGACCACCTCGAGAGGTGCGATCTGGTTCAGCAGCACCCGGCGGCGGATCGCCTCGCGCATGGGTCCGAGCAGGATCTCCCCCGTCTCGGCCAGCTCGCCACCGACCACGACGCACTGCGGGTTGACGGCCATGCCGAGCCCGGCGACGACGGCGCCGATGGTGGCACCGGCGTCGGCGACGATCTGGCGGCAGCCGGGGTCGCCGCTCAACGCCTGGGCGATCACGTCGCGGAGCGCCAGCGTGCCGTGGCTCGCGCGCAGCGGGGCGAGCAGCGCCTGCGCGCCGACCACCGTGTTGAGGCACCCGCGGCTGCCGCACAGGCAGATGTCGCCGCCCGCGTCGACCTGCACGTGGCCGATCTCCCCCGCCGTGCCGGCGAACCCGCGGTGGACCTGGCCGCCGATGACGATGCCGCCGCCGACGCCGTACGAGGCACGCACGTACACCGAGTCCTGGTAGCCGCGGGAGGCGCCGATGCGGCTCTCGGCCAGAGCGCCCAGGTTGGCGTCGTTGTCCACGAACACCGGTCGGTTCAGCCGCTTGGACATCACGTAGCCCACGGACACGTCGTCCCAGCCGCGCATGATGCCGGGGACGGAGATGGTGCCGGTGGCGACGTCGACCGGCGCCGGGAGGGCGATGCCGATGCCGAGCACCTCGTCCAGGGCGGACCCGACGCGCTCGAGCAGGTCGACGATCAGCAGGGCGGCGCGGTCCAGGCTGGTGTCCGCACGGTGCTCGGGCGGCAACGGCAGCGTCTGGTCCGCCAGCACCTCGTGGGAGGCGTCCGCCAGCGAGATGCGCAGGTGCCGCAAGCCGATGTGGACGCCGACAGCCACTCCGGTGCGGTGCGCGAGCGTGACGAGCTGGGCACGGCGACCGCTGCGGACCGTGGTGCGGACCTCGACGACGCCGGCCCCCAGCAGCTCCTTGACGATGTTGGACACCGTCGCGGCGGACAACCCGGTGGTGCCGGCGAGCTCCACCTGGGTCAGGCCGCCGAAACGACGGACGGCGTCGACGATCAGCGCGCGGTTCGCCCCTCGCAGGGCGGACTGCGACCCCGACATCGTCCTCGCCCTCCCGCCGCGCCGCGCCGCGCCGGAGGCGGCGCCGGTTCGTCGGCGCACCGGGCCTGCCCGGGCGGTTTCTGGGTGAATCAAACCACCGATCGTCAAGACCTCGCCCCGGCAGGCGCGGCGGCCGACCGGGGCGAGGTGGGGACGAGGGCGGTGCGGATCAGACCAGGCCGAGGGCGCGGACCTGGGCCCGCTCCTCCTCCAGCTCGGCGACCGAGGCGGCGAGCCGCTCCCGCGAGAAGGCGTCGAGCTGCAGGTCAGGCACGATGGTGAAGCGTCCGTCGGCCGCCGTGACGGGGAACGAGGAGACCAGCCCCTCGGGGACGCCGTAGGAGCCGTCGGACACCACGCCGGCCGAGGTCCAGTCCCCCGCCGGGGTGCCGTGCACCCAGGTGTGGACGTGGTCGATCGCGGCGTTCGCGGCCGACGCCGCCGACGAGGCGCCGCGCGCCTCGATGATCGCCGCACCGCGCTTGGCCACCGTCGGGATGAACGTCTCGCGGACCCAGGTCTCGTCGCCGACCACCTCGGGAGCCGGGCGGCCGCCGATGGTCGCCTGCGTGATGTCCGGGTACTGGGTGGCGGAGTGGTTGCCCCAGATGGTCAGCCGGGTGACGTCGGACACCGCTGCGCCGGTGCGGGCGGCGAGCTGCGCGACCGCGCGGTTGTGGTCCAGACGCGTCATCGCGGTGAAGCGGTCGGCCGGGACGTCGGGCGCGTGCTGCTGCGCGATGTACGCGTTGGTGTTCGCGGGGTTGCCGACGACGAGGACGCGCACGTCGTCCGCCGCACCGGCGTTGATCGCGGCACCCTGCGGTCCGAAGATCCCGCCGTTCGCGGTGAGCAGGTCGCCGCGCTCCATGCCCGCGGTCCGCGGGCGGGCGCCGACGAGCAGCGCCACCTGGACGCCGTCGAACGCGGCCGTCGCGTCGTCGTGGATGTCCGTGCCGGCGAGCAGCGGGAACGCGCAGTCCTCCAGCTCGAGCGCGACGCCCTCGGCGGCCTTGACGGCCTGCGGGATCTCCAGCAGGTGCAGCCGGACGGGTGTGTGCGGGCCGAGCAGCTGGCCGGAGGCGATCCGGAACAGCAGCGCGTAGCCGATCTGGCCGGCCGCGCCGGTCACCGTCACGTGCACGGGGGTGGGTGCGGACACGTTCGTTCTCCTTCGAATCGATCGCGCGGCGGCCGGCCGCCGGGTGGTGCTGCTGGTGCCGGACGCCTCAGGCGAGGCGAGCGGCGAGGTTCTCGTCGAGCTGGGCGAGGAACTCCTCGGTGGTCAGCCAGGGCTGCTTCGGCCCGACGAGCGAGGCGAGGTCCTTGGTCATCGCGCCCGACTCGACGGTCTTGATGACGACGTCCTCGAGGGTCTCCGCGAAGCGCGTCACCTCGGGCGTGCCGTCGAGCGCGCCGCGGTGCTTGAGGCCGCCGGTCCACGCGTAGATCGAGGCGATCGGGTTGGTCGACGTCGGCTTGCCGGCCTGGTGCTGGCGGTAGTGCCGGGTGACGGTGCCGTGCGCGGCCTCCGCCTCGACCGTCTTGCCGTCGGGCGTCATCAGCACGCTGGTCATCAGGCCGAGCGAGCCGAAGCCCTGCGCGACGGTGTCGGACTGCACGTCGCCGTCGTAGTTCTTGCAGGCCCAGACGTAGCCGCCCTCCCACTTCAGGGCCGAGGCGACCATGTCGTCGATCAGGCGGTGCTCGTAGGTGAGGCCGGCGGCGTCGAACTGCGCCTTGTACTCGGTCTCGAACACCTCGGCGAACAGGTCCTTGAACTGACCGTCGTACGCCTTGAGGATCGTGTTCTTGGTCGACAGGTACACCGGGTAGCCGCGCTGCAGGCCGTACGCGAACGAGGCCCGCGCGAAGTCCTTGATCGACTCGGTGAAGTTGTACATGCCCATCGCCACGCCGCCGGCCTCGGGGTAGACGACGACGTCGTGGCTGATCGGCGCGGAGCCGTCCGCCGGGGTGAAGGTCATCGTCAGCGTGCCGGCGCCAGGGACGACGAAGTCCGTGGCGCGGTACTGGTCGCCGAAGGCGTGACGGCCGATGACGATCGGCTTGGTCCAGCCCGGCACCAGGCGCGGGATGTTGCTGATGATGATCGGCTCGCGGAAGACGACGCCGCCGAGGATGTTGCGGATGGTCCCGTTGGGGCTCTTCCACATCTTCTTCAGGCCGAACTCGGCGACCCGCGCCTCGTCGGGCGTGATCGTCGCGCACTTCACGCCGACGCCGTGCTCCGCGATCGCGTGGGCCGCGTCGATGGTCACCTGGTCGTCCGTGGCGTCCCGGTGCTGGATCGACAGGTCGTAGTAGAGGAGGTCGACGTCCAGGTACGGGTGGATCAGACGGTCCTTGATGAACTGCCAGATGATCCGGGTCATCTCGTCGCCGTCGAGCTCGACGACCGGACCGACGACGCTGATCTTCGCCATGATGCGGGCTCTCCTGTGGGCCGGGGCCGGCACGGCTGGGTGCCGCGCGCCAGATTACTCGACATCGAGAGATCTCGCGGCGCGGGTCCCGGCGCCGGCCTCCGACGCGCCACAGCAGCGGCTGGCATGCTGGGGGCCGATCCCCGATCTCCACCCGTACTCACGACAGGACGACCATGTCCCAGCAGAAGCCCGACCCCGCCGACATCACGGCGGCGACCGCGTCCGACGCACCCGTCGAGACCGAGGCCGTCCCGGCCGGCACCCACCCCGAGCCCGTGTCGGAGCCCGAGGAGCTGGCCGACGTCACCGCCGAGGGCGAGCTGGTGCTCGACGAGGACGTCGAGACCTACGTCGAAGGACCCTCGCTGGCCGCCAAGCTCGGCGCCGAGGCGCTCGGCACGTTCGTGCTGGTGTTCGCCGGCGTCGGCGTCGCCCTGTACTCCGCCTTCAGCGGCGTCGGCGGCACCCTGGCGGTCGCGCTGGCCTTCGGCATCGCCGTGCTGGCGGGCATCATCGCGTTCGGCCGGGTCTCCGGCGGGCACTTCAACCCCGCGGTGACCCTCGGCGCGGCGGTGGCCGGCCGCACCCGCTGGGCCGACGTGCTGCCCTACTGGCTGGCCCAGGTGGTCGGCGGCGCGCTCGGTGCGGCCGTGCTGTTCCTGACGGTGCCGAGCGGTCTGCCGCAGATCCTGGGGCACCAGTCCGGCGGCGTCCGCGCCCTGTTCAGCACGGTCTCCACCGGCTACGGCACCCACTCCCCGCTGGCGCACGTGCTGGCGCAGAACCAGATCACGTCCGACGTCACGTTCGGAGTCGGCGCCGCGCTGCTGGCCGAGGCGGTCGGCACGGCGATCTTCGTCGCGGTGATCCTCGGCGCTACGGACCGTCGCGCCAACCTGCAGCACGTCCCGTTCGCGGTGGGTCTGACGCTGTCCGCCGTCATCCTGGTGCTGCTGCCGATCACCAACGCGTCGGTGAACCCGGCGCGGTCGCTCGCGACGGCGATCTTCTCCGAGGGCTGGGCGCTCAAGCAGGTCTGGCTGTTCTGGGTGGCTCCGCTGCTCGGTGCCGCCGTGTCCGGCCTGCTGTACCGGGCCTTCGCGCGCGAGCCGATCGAGGACGACCTGTTCGGCGAGGAGGACGAGGAAGAGATCCTCGTCGTGCAGTAAGGCACCTTCGCACCCCGTCGACGCCCGCCGTCTGCCTCCCGCTCCGGGAGCTCAGCCGGCGGGCGTCGCGCTGAGCAGGGTGCGCAGCGGCACGTCCGGGTCCGCGGCGGCCGCGACGTCGACGCGCGGCAGGCTCGCACCGGTGAACGCGCGGCGCGCCGCACCGACCTCGCGGTGACGGTCGACGACCAGGACTGCGGTGACACGGTCGCCGGCGAGCCAGAGGACGCTCCAGCCGGCGGACGCCGTGGGGTCGCCGCGGACCACGACCTCGTCGGCGGCGCCCGGCTGACCGAGCAGCACCAGGTCGTGGCCGAGCTGGGTGGAGAACACCTCGGGCGCGGGGTCGGCCAGCACGGGGTCGGCCAGCACGGGGTCGGCCAGCACGGGGTCGGTCAGCACGGGGTCGTCCAGCGTGACCAGGTGGTGCGCCAGCGCCTCTGGTCCGCGCAGCGCCGCCTCCCAGTGCCCGCCCGCGACCCAGCCGTGCCGGGCCGACCGACGCACCGCCACGTCGCCGACAGCCCAGACGCCCGGGACGGGCCGGCGACCCGCCAGCACCCGGTACCGTTCGTCGACCCGGACGGCACCGGACGCGTCCCGCGGCAGGGTGTCCCCCAGCCAGCCGGTCGCCGGGCGGGCGCCCACCGCGGCCAGCACCGTGGCCGCAGGCAGCCGTCGACCGTCGGCCAGCCGGACGCCGCCGTCCTCCACGGCAGCGACGGGCGCGCCGGTCAGCAGCTCGACGCCGGCCGCCGCGTACCAGGGCGCCGTCAGCGCACCGACCCGGCTGCCCAGCGCGGTGCTCAGCGGCGCGCCCGCCGCCTCGACGACGGTCACGGGGCTGCCGCTCGCCGCGACCACACCGGCCACCTCGGCACCGATCCAGCCCGCGCCGATCACCACCAGCGGCCCACCGGCCGCGAGCGCGGCCCGCAGCCGGTCGGCGTCGGCTGTGGTGTGCAGCGTGCGGGCGGAGGGCCAGGCCGGAGGGCGGACGGCATGGGCGCCGGTCGCGAGCACGACGTGGTCGGCGCGCACCGCGCCGGTGTCCGTGGCGACACCGGGCCGTCCGGGCTCGTCGAGCAGCAGGGCGCGCGCGGGTCGGTCCAGCTCGACGCGGTCGGCCAGGGCCGCGACGTCCACCCCGAGCTCGTCGGTCAGCCAGGCGGGTGCGGTGCGGTCGAGCAGGTGCTTGGACAGCGGCGGCCGGTCGTACGGCGGCACACCCTCGGCGCCGAGCACGTGGATGTGGCCGTCGAACCCGGCGGTCCGCAGCTCGGCCACGGTGCGCGTGGCGGCCAGCCCGGCGCCGACCACCAGGACGTCACGGGCGGCCGGGTTGCTGCGCACCGGGCCACGGTAGTCTGCCGAGAGGGAGGCACGGATGGGCGCTGAGCATGCGGTCGGTCGTGCGCCGACGGGCGCACCGACCTCCGGTGGCGCACCCCGCACACCGTCCGCCACCGCGTCCACGTGGCCCCGGATCGACGCAGGCGGCACCTCGATGAGCAACCCCGGCGCAGTGCCACCGATGGCTGCGTCCTCGCCCTCGCCTGCAACGGGAGCCGTCCCGCTGGTCGCCCGGCGCCGGCCTCGCCTGCCGCGTTCGGTCCTGCTGGTGGTGCTCGGGGTCGCCCTCGTGGTGGTCGGCGCCCTGCTGCTCGGCACCCGGGCGGCGGCGGGTCTGCTCGCGCTGCACCTGCTGGTGTGCGCCGTCGTGCGGGCCGTCCGCCCGGCCCCCGGACCGAACGCGTTGGCCGTGCGCTCACGCGCTCTCGACGTGCTGACCCTGACTGCGTTCGCCCTGGTCCTCGGCGTGCTGGCGGCGATCGTCCCCAGCGCGCGCTGACGGCTGCCGCGACAGCCGCGGCAGGCACCGTCACGGGACGGGCTCGTCCGGGACCGCCGTCTGCACGGTCCCGGACGGTGCCCGTCAGTGGGCGAAGTGCCGCGTCCCGGTCAGGTACAGGGTGACGCCGGCCGCCTTCGCCGCCTCGATCACCTCGGGGTCACGCACGGAGCCGCCCGGCTGCACGACGGCGCGCACCCCGGCGTCCAGCAGCACCTGGAGGCCGTCGGCGAACGGGAAGAAGGCGTCCGACGCGGCGACCGAACCGCGCGCCCGCGCCTGACCGTCCGCGTCGGCGCGCTCGACGGCCAGCCGGCACGAGTCCACGCGGTTGACCTGCCCCATCCCGACGCCGACCGAGGCGCCGTCGGCGGCGAGCAGGATCGCGTTCGACTTCACCGCCCGGACGGCGCGCCAGGCGAACGCGAGGTCGGCCAGCGTGGCGTCGTCGGCCGCCTCGCCTGCGGCGAGCGTCCACGTGGTCGGGTCGTCGCCCGCGGCGTCGATCCGGTCCGCCCGCTGCACGAGCAGGCCACCGCTGATCGAGCGCTGCTCGAGGCGGGCGGCCGGCGGGGTGTCCACGACCAGGAGGCGCACGTTCTTCTTCTGCGAGAGCAGCTCGAGGGCGTCGTCGTCGAAGGCCGGCGCCAGCACCACCTCGGTGAACACCGGCGCGATCTGCTGAGCCGCCGCCAGGGTGATCGGCACGTTCGCGGCGATCACACCGCCGAACGCCGACACCGGGTCGCACGCGTGGGCCTTGGCGTGGGCGTCCGCCACGTCGGTGCCGACGGCGATGCCGCACGGGTTGGCGTGCTTGATGATCGCGACGGTGGGCTGGTCGCCGTGGTCGTGCGCCGCACGCCAGGCCGCGTCGGCGTCGACGTAGTTGTTGTAGCTCATGGCCTTGCCGTGCAGCTGGGTCGCCTGGGCCAGCCCCCGCGCACCGTCGCCGGCGGTGTACAGCGCCGCCGCCTGGTGCGGGTTCTCGCCGTACCGGAGCACCGCCGAGCGCGTCCACGTGCCGCCGACCCATGCCGGGAAGCCGGTGTGCTCACCCTCGACCTCGTCGGTGCTGGTGGCGACGTTGCCCATCCAGGAGGCGACCGCCACGTCGTAGGTCGCCGTGTGCACGAACGCCTCCGCGGCGAGCCGGGTGCGCTGCGCCAGCGTGAAACCGCCGGCCGCGACCGCCTCGACCACCGCGGGGTAGCCGGACGGGTCGACGACGACGGCGACGCTCGGGTGGTTCTTCGCGGCGGCCCGGACCATCGAGGGGCCGCCGATGTCGATCTGCTCGACGCACTCGTCGACGGACGCCCCCGAGGCGACGGTCGCGGTGAACGGGTAGAGGTTGACGACCACCAGCTCGAACGGAGCCACGCCGAGGCCCTCGAGCTGGGCCAGGTGCTCCGGGCGGCGGGTGTCGGCGAGGATCCCGGCGTGCACCCGCGGGTGCAGGGTCTTGACGCGGCCGTCGAGGCACTCGGGGAAGCCCGTCAGCTCCTCGACGCGGGTGACCGGGATTCCGGCGCCGGCGATGGTCGCGGCCGTCGAGCCGGTGGACACCAGCTCGACCCCGGCCGCGTGCAGTGCGGTGGCGAGCTCGACGAGGCCCGTCTTGTCGTAGACGGAGACGAGCGCGCGGCGGACGGCGCGGCGACCGTCGCCGGTCGAGGTTGCGGGGGTGGACTGGCTGGGCTGCTGGGACATCGAGCACTCTCCCGGGTCGGGGCGCCGCGGTCACGGCGCGGGGCGGACCCGGGCACCCAGGCGGACGGTGCACGGACGACGGTGGTGCGGCCGCTCCCCGGTGGTGATCCACCTCGGTTCGCCAGTCACGGCCGAGACCATGCTATCCGGCGACCGGAGCACCGCCGAGCCGCACGTGACGGCCCTCGACGCTGAGTCCCTCCCGGACCACCCGCCCCACGACGTCGACCAGCAGCTCCCGCTCGACGGTCTTGATGCGCTCGTGGAGCGTCGCCTCGTCGTCCCCCTCGAGCACCGGCACCGCCGACTGCGCGACGATCGGGCCCGAGTCGACGCCCTCGTCGACCACGATCACCGAGCAGCCGCTGACCTTGACCCCGTGCGCGAGGGCGTCCCGGACCGCGTGCGCACCGGGGAAGGCCGGCAGCAGCGCGGGGTGCGTGTTGAGCGTCCGGCCACCGTGCTCGGCGAGGAACGCCTGGCCGACCAGCCGCATGAACCCGGCGAGGACCACCAGGTCCGGGGTGAACACCCGGACCGTCTCGGCGAGGGCGCGGTCCCACGCCGCACGGTCCGCAAAGTCCGCCGGGGCCACCACGGCCGTGGCCACCCCGGCCTCCCGCGCGCGCTCGAGCGCCCTGACGCCGTGCCGGTCGGAGACGACCGCGACGACGCGCGCGCCGTACGCCGGGTCGGAGTGCGCGGCCAGCAGGGCGTCGAGCGTCGAGCCGGTGCCCGAGACCAGCACGACGACGCGCCCCGCGGTGCGGGTGGACGGTGCGGGAGGGGTCGGGCCGGGCGGGGTCGGGCCGGGAGGGGTGGGGCCGGGAGCGGCGGTCACGGGGGAACCCTAACCGGGCACCGACGGACGCCCGACGTCCCCGTCGACGGCCCGGGGGACAATGAGGTGTGAGCAACCCGTACGCCCCGCCGGACGACCGGCCCCGCGGCGACGAGGCGCCGGCCGACCGCGGCGCTCCCGACGGGCGGCACGGCGTGACCGGTCCCGGGAAAGGACCGTCCAGCGGACCGTTCCACGGCCCCGACGGGCAGGCACCGGCACCGTGGCCGGGCGTCCGTCCCGCCGACCGGCCTGGCGTGGGGCAGGGTCCCGGTCAGCAGGAGGTGCCGCCGCCGGTCAGCCCCGCGCAGCTGTCGCGGATCGCCGCGGGCATGCGCTTCGGCGCCGCCCTGGTGCTCGCGGCGCTGCTGGTCCAGCTGCTGCCGCTGCCCTGGGGGCTGCTCGCGCTGCCGTTCGCGCTGCTGGGCACGGGCGTGGTGGGACGGACCATGCTGCTGATGTCCCGGGCACGGGTGCGGGGGCCCGCCTCCGTGCTGACCACCCTGCTGCTGGTGGTGGGCGTCGGCAGCGTGGCGGTCTCGCTGATGCTGGCCGCCTACTGGGCCGCCGGTGCCGACTCGTACCCGTGCGAGCAGTCGGCGCTCACCGTGCAGGCCCACTACTCGTGCGCGGCGCTCCTGCCGCAGCAGGGGTCGGTGCACCTCCCCTGACGGCCGACGGCCGAGCGCGAGCGCTCAGGCCCCGCCGAGCTCGGTGTCGTCCGGCACCCACGGGTCGACCGCCCGCCGGTGCACCAGGTGCCGCACAGCGGTGCGGACCACAGGGGCGCTCAGCGTCGTCGTGACCGCGGCACCGACCCACACCCAGAACCCGACCCGCAGGCCGACCAGCCACCCCTCCGCTCCGACGACGGCCATCCGGCCCGGGCCCGCGGCCCCGCTCGCCGCCGTCACCACGAGCGCGACCAGCACCGCGACCACCCCCGCGAGCAGCCCCGCCGCCGCGGCCGGGTGCCACCACCGCCGCGCGGACCAGCGGCGGTGCAGCACCAGTCCGGCCAGCACGCCGACCAGGGCGAGCACCAGCGGCAGCACCGTGGCCGCGATTCCGTGCACCGTCTCGGCGGGCAGCATGCCGAGCAGCGGGACCGCCGGGAGCGATCCGGGCACGACGGCGTCGGGAGCGAACCGGGACCCCGCGCCGACGGAGAAGCCGACGCCGGAGACCCACGTCAGGGCCCAGACCACCATGTTCGGCAGGTAGCCGAGCTGGACCACGGCGAGCACGACGCCGCCGATCACGTCGAGGTTCAGCCCGCCGACGACGGACGCGACCTGGGCCCGCCCGTCCAGCAGCCAGCCGCACGTCACCAGGCTGGAGACCACCGCGAGCAGCGCGACCGTGAGCAGGCCCGTGCCGAGCGCCGCGCGCAGCACGGGTGGCAGCCGACGCGTCAGCGGCTGCGCGAGCCGTGCCCACGTCGGCGCGTCGCTCTTGCGCATCACCCCCGTGCCGAGCCCGAGCAGCGCGACCACCGCCCCGCCGAGCAGGGCGCGCGGCAGCCCGCCGCGCGCCGCCGGCGTCAGCGCGGCCATCCCGGCCACCACCAGGACGTAGGTCGCCATCCCGGACAGCGAGGAGGACCAGCTCGCCGCGCCCGACCGCCGGGCCGAGGCGTGGCAGGTGTACACGGCGAGCGCGCTCACGCCCAAGGGCACCAGGCCGACCGTGATCGCCCCGACGCTGACCGTGACGCCGTGCCCGAGCAGCCAGACCGCGGTGCCGACCCCGACGGCACGCACCCAGGGCACGCCGTCGTTCGCCGGGTCGGCCGAGGTCGCCACGAACGCGGCGACCGACGGGACCACGATGACCAGCCACGACAGCAGGGCGCCCTGCAGGGCGGCGAGCACGCCCGCGACCCACCGGGGGGCGCCGTCGAGCGCGCTGCCGAGATCGACGGCCAGCGCGAGGTCACCGGCACGTCCGCGGGTCGTCCGCGGCGCGCGGCGGCGGGTGGCGGGGTCGGTGCGCAGGCTCACGCGCCCATGGTCGGCCGACCGCCGCGTGCCGTCCGGCAGGCACGTCCGGCGAGTCGCTCACGGCGCGACCCGGCGCCGTCGCGCGCGCCGCAGCGCGCGCGACGCCCCCGCGGGCTCAGGACAGCAACGCGCGGACCAACGCGGCGGTCTCGGACGGCGTCTTGCCGACCTTGACCCCGGCGGCCTCGAGGGCCTCCTTCTTGGCCTGCGCGGTACCCGACGAGCCGGAGACGATCGCACCGGCGTGGCCCATCGTGCGGCCCTCCGGGGCGGTGAACCCGGCGACGTAGCCGACCACCGGCTTGGTGACGTGGTCCCGGATGTACGCCGCGGCACGCTCCTCGGCGTCGCCGCCGATCTCGCCGATCATCACGATCGCCTCGGTGTCCGGGTCCTCCTCGAACGCGGCGAGCGCGTCGATGTGCGTGGTCCCGATGATGGGGTCGCCGCCGATGCCGATCGCCGTGGAGAAGCCCAGGTCACGCAGCTCGTACATCATCTGGTAGGTCAGCGTGCCGGACTTGGACACCAGCCCGATGCGGCCGGGGCCGGTGATGTCCGCCGGGATGATGCCGACGTTCGACTGCCCGGGGCTGATCAGGCCGGGGCAGTTGGGGCCGATCACCCGCACGCCGTTGTCCTGCGCGTAGGCGAAGAACGCGGCGGTGTCGGCCACCGGGACGCCCTCGGTGATGACGACGACCAGCGGCACGCGGGCGTCGACCGCCTCGACGACCGCGTCCTTGGTGAAGGCCGGCGGGACGAAGACGACGGACACGTCGGCACCCGTCTGCGCGACCGCCTCGGCGACCGTCCCGAAGACGGGGACGTCACCGGTGGGGAACGTCACGGTGGTGCCGGCCTTGCGCGGGTTCACGCCGCCGACCACCTGGGTGCCGGACGCGAGCATCCGGGTGGTGTGCTTGGTCCCCTCGGACCCGGTCATGCCCTGCACGATCACCCGCGACGCAGCGGTGAGGAAGATGGCCATGGCTGTTCGTCTCTCTCGTCGTCGGGTGGCTCAGGCGGCCGTCGAGGCCAGGCGGGCCGCGTCGTCCGCGCCGCCGTCCATCGTGTCGGCCAGCGTCACCAGCGGGTGCGCCGCCTCGGTGAGGATCCGGCGGCCCTCGGCGACGTTGTTGCCGTCGAGGCGGACGACCAGCGGCTTGGACGCCTCGTCGCCGAGGATGCCCAGGGCCGCGACGATGCCTCGCGCGACCTCGTCGCACGCGGTGATGCCACCGAACACGTTGACGAACACGGCCTTCACCTGCGGGTCGGACAGGATGATGTCCAGCCCGTCGGCCATCACCTGCGCCGAGGCGCCGCCGCCGATGTCGAGGAAGTTGGCGGGCTTGACCCCGCCGTGGCCCTCACCGGCGTAGGCGACCACGTCGAGCGTGCTCATCACCAGGCCGGCGCCGTTGCCGATGATGCCGACCTGACCGTCGAGCTTGACGTAGTTCAGGCCCTTCTCCTTGGCGCGCGCCTCGAGCGGGTCGGCCGCGGCCTTGTCCTCGAGCTCGGCGTGGTCCGGGTGCCGGAAGTCGGCGTTGGCGTCCAGCGACACCTTGCCGTCGAGCGCGATCACGTCGCCGTCCTCGGTCAGCACCAGCGGGTTGACCTCGACCAGCGTCGCGTCCTCGTCGCGGTAGACCGCCCACAGCCGCTCGAGCACGTCCACGACCTGACCGGCCACCTGCTGGTCGAAGTCCGCGGCCCGGACGATCTCCTCCGCCTTGGTGCGGTCGATGCCGGTGCGCGGGTCGACGGCGACGCGGGCGAGAGCCTGCGGGCGCTCGACGGCGAGCTGCTCGATCTCCATGCCGCCCTCGACGGACGCCATCGCCAGGTACCGGCGGTTGGCCCGGTCCAGCAGCAGCGACACGTAGTACTCGTTGGCGATGCGGGCTCCCGCGGCCACCATCACGCGGCGCACCGTGTGGCCCTTGATGTCCATGCCGAGGATCTGGCCGGCGACCTGCTCGGCCTCGTCGGCCGACCGGGCGAGCTTGACGCCACCGGCCTTGCCGCGGCCACCCACCTTCACCTGGGCCTTCACGACGACGACGCCACCGCTCTCGCCGAGCAGCCGCTCGGCCGCGGCCCGCGCCTCCGCGGGGGTCGTCGCGACGATGCCCGGCAGGACCGGTACCCCGTGCTTCTCGAACAGGTCCCGTGCCTGGTACTCGAACAGGTCCACGCCGGCGCGTCCTCTCGCTCGTCCCGCACGTCGGTGTAGGCGACGTGCGCACCGGTGGCGACTCTAGCCGGGGACCGGCGATTTCTCGACATCGAGAGATTCCGTCGACGCGCCGGGCGGCGGGGGTGGTGGCGGCCGAGCTGCATCTGCCTCCAGAGGGCGTCAAGTCGTCTTGACAGGGTGGTGGACGTCAATCTAGGTTGACGGCCATGACCGACGAGTTGCTCGACAGGGCGACCTCCGACGACCCGGCGAGCGGCCTGGCCGCCGTCGGGGCGCTGCGTGAGCTCGCCGACCGCCTCGAGGCGCTGCAGGTGGAGCGTGCGCGGCGGCTCGGCTGGTCGTGGCAGCAGGTCGCCGCCGCCCTGGGCGTGTCCCGACAGGCCGTCCACCAGAAGTACGGGAAGAGGTTGGGCTGATGTTCGAGAGGTTCACGCAGGACGCCCGCACCGCCGTGGTGCTGGCACAGGAGCTCGCGCGCGAGCTGCACGCCGACCGGGTCGGCACCGAGCACATGCTGGTCGGCGCGGTGCGGACCGAGGGGTCGGCCGCCTCTCGCGCGCTCGCCTCGCTCGGCATCCGCCCGGCCGACGTCGACGCCGCGGTGCGGCGCCGCAGCAGCACCGGGCTCGACGCGGACGCCCTCGCGGCGCTCGGCATCGACCTCGAGGCCGTCCGCGCCCGGGCCGAGCGGCTGTTCGGCGTCGGTGCGCTCGACCGGCCCGCACCCGGCCGGGGCGGCCGACGAGGCACCCACGTCCCCTTCGACACCACCGCCAAGAAGCTGCTCGAGACCACCCTGCGCGAGGCCGTCGCAGCCGGGCACCGGCGCATCGACACCGGCCACGTGCTGCTCGCGGCCGTGCGTCTCGACGAGGTCCCGGCGCACCAGGTGCTGCTCGGCCTCGGGCTGGCGCCCGAGGAGGTCCGGCGGGCAGTCCGACGGGCGTGGGCCGAGCCCGACGACGGCCCGGCCAGCGTTCTGGTCGGCTGAGGCCGCCCCGGCGTCAGAGACTCAGCCGGACCACGTTCCAGGACACCGGCGGCACGGTCAGGCTGAGCCTTCCGTCCTCGACGGTCGCGGTCGCGTTGGAGCGGGGCGCCACGCTGCTGTCGTCGTCCACCGTCGCCTGCCAGGTGTGGTCCGGGTTCGACAGCGTGCTCGCGGAGGTGAGCCGCAGCCCCGGGATCGAGCGCAGGTCCACCTCGAGGCGCGCCTCCTGGGTGGTCGACCGGTTGACGGCGAACAGCGCCACGGCACCGGTCTCGGGATCGTGGGTCGCGACCGCATCGACCAGGGGCGCGTCCCCGAACTTGGCCGTCTCGTACGTCGGCACGTCGATCGCCACCTGCAGCACGTCGCCGACGGCGGCGGACGACGCCTGCGCGAACGGGTGGAAGATCGTCTGCTTCCACGACCGGCCGCCCGGCTCGGTCATGATCGGCGCGATCACGTTGACCAGCTGGGCCAGGCTCGCCGCGGCGACGCGGTCGGTGTGCCGCAGCAGGCTGATCAGCAGGCTGCCGACAACCACGGCGTCCGCCACGTTGTAGCGGTCCTCCAGCAGGACGGGCGCCACCGGCCAGTCGTCGCCGGTCGGCGGCTGGGACTCGGCGCGGTGCTGGTACCAGACGTTCCACTCGTCGAACGAGATCGCGATGCGCTTGGACAGCTTCTTGTGGGCGCGGACGGCGTCCGCCGTCGCCGCGACCGACGTGATGAAGTGGTCCATGTCGAGCGCCGAGGCGAGGAACGAGCCGAGGTCACCGTCCTGCTCGCAGTAGTACGCGTGCGCCGAGATCATGTCGACCTGCTCGTAGGCCTCGGTCAGCACGGTCTGCTCCCACTCGCCGAAGGTCGGCATCCCGACCCCCGACGACCCGCTGGCCACCAGCTCGAGGTCCGGGTCGATCATCCGCATCGCGCGCGCGGTCTCCGCGGCCAGCCGGCCGTACTCGTGAGCCGTCTTGTGACCGATCTGCCAGGGCCCGTCCATCTCGTTGCCCAGGCACCACATCTTGACCTTGTAGGGCGCCTGCGCGCCGTTGGCCCGGCGCAGGTCCGACAACGCCGTGCCGCCGGGGACGTTGCAGTACTCCAGCAGGTCGAGGGCCTCCTGCACACCGCGGGTGCCGAGGTTGACCGCCATCATCGGCTCGACCTGCGCCGCGGCTGCCCACCGCATGAACTCGTCGACACCCACGAGGTTGGGCTCGGTCGAGTGCCACGCGAGGTCCAGCCGTCGCGGCCGACGGTCCACCGGACCGATCCCGTCCTCCCACCGGTACCCGGACACGAAGTTGCCACCCGGGTAGCGGACGGTGGAGACGCCCAGCTCACGGGTCAGCTCGATGACGTCCTTGCGGAAGCCGTCCGCGTCGGCGGTCGGGTGGGACGGGTCGTGGATCCCGGTGTAGACGCAGCGACCGAGGTGCTCGACGAACGAGCCGAAGGTGCGCCGGCGGACCGGGCCGACACGGAACGCCGGGTCGAGGGTGAGGGTCGCGGTGAACATGCTGGTGGAGCTCCTGGGGTGCGGGCGGCGCTGCTCGGACGGTTGCGGCTCCCGAGCGCGGCACGCTGGGGCCGAGTTCTGGAACGTTGTAGTACAACGATAGAGAGGATCACCCGGACCTGACAAGCGGAGCGAGCGGGACGGCCGACGGACGTCGTCCTAGGACGTCGCCGTCGACTCCCGCGCCACCACCGTGAACTCCGCGACCACGGTGCGCGGTGGCCCGGCGGCGTCCCCGCGGTCGATCCGCTCGCGCAGCAGCCGGACGGCCGTCTGCGCGATCTGGTCCCGTCCGGGGGAGATCGACGACAGGGTCGGTGCCGAGTACTGCGCCTCCTCGATGTCGTCGAAGCCGATCACCGCCACCTGCTCCGGCACCGCCACGCCGCGGCGGTGCAGCGCGTGCAGCACGCCGAGGGCCAGCGCGTCGTTCATCGCGAACACCGCGTCCACGCCGACCCCGGAGTCCAGCAGCCGGTCCATCGCGGCGGCACCGGCGGCGCGGTTCCAGAACCAGGCCTCCGCCACGAGCGCGGGCTCGAACGGCAGACCGGCCGCCTCCAGCGCCTCCCGGTAGCCCTGGAGCCGCAGCACCGCCGAGCCGGACACCTCCCCCGGATGGGCGCCGACGGTCGCGACCCGGCGCCGTCCCCGTGCCACCAGGTGCTCCGTCGCGGCGCGCGCGGCGTCGACGTTCGCCATGGTCACGTGGTCGGCGTCCGCACCGAAGATGCGCTCCCCGAGCAGGACCATCGGGAAGTCGAGGCGCAACGACGCCAGGTCGGCGAGGTCGAGCGCCAGCGGCGAGTAGAGCAGCCCGTCGGTCAGCTGCCTCTGGGCGCTGGTCAGCACGGCGAGCTCCCGGGTGCGCTCCGCACCCGTCTGCTCGATGAGCACCGTGAGACCCTCGCGCTCGGCCGCGCCGATCACGGAGTCGGCGAGCTCGGCGAAGTACGGCAGCCGCAGCTCGGGGACGGCGAGGCCGATGATGCCCGTCGAGCCGCGGCGCAGGTTCCGGGCGCTGAGGTTGACCTGGTAGCCGAGCTCGGCGATCGCCTGCTCGACCCGCTCCCGCGTGGCCGGGCGGATGTACGGGTACGCGTTGAGCACGTTCGAGACGGTCTTGATCGACACGCCGGCCCGGGCGGCGACGTCGTGCATCGTCACACCGCCCGTGCGACCTGCACGGCTCATCCCGTCACCCTCTCCTGCCGTCGCGTCCGCGCCACAGCGTGGCAGACGCAGCCCCCGCCCGAGCGCACGCGTCCGCGTCGCCGGATCGTACATCGTTGTACGGCGCCCCGACCAGCCCCTCTGCACCGCAGTGACGCACCTGCGACGCACGCTCGACGCCGACCGACGTCAGCGGGACGCTGGACGCATGACGACCGAGGAGATCGCGCGCGAGGTGCGCGCGGAGCAGCAGGTGGCGGTGGTGCGCGGGCGGATGACGACCGAGCAGCTGCCAGGGTTCCTGGGTGGTGCGTTCGGCGAGGTGATGACGACCGTCGCGGCGCAGGGCCGGCACGTCGCCGGCATGCCATTCGGTCGGTACGTGCCCGTCGGCGACGGGACGTTCGACGTCGAGGCCGGCTTCCCGGTGGACGCGCCGGTGGTGGCGCAGGGCCGGGTGGCGCCGAGCACGCTGCCCGGCGGACCGGCGGTCAGCGTGGTGCACCGCGGCAGCTACGACACGGTGGCCGCGGCGTACGAGCTGCTGCTGCGGTCGGTGAGCGAGGCCGGCGCGGAACCCGCGGGAGCGCCGTGGGAGTCCTACCTCGACGAGCCGGGGGTGCCCGAGCCGCGGACCGAGGTGGTGCTGCCGTACGCCGACCGCGCCACCGGCGCGTAGCCGCTACAGCTTGGTGACGGGCGAGAACCGGAGCAGCAGCCGCTTGGTTCCGGCCGAGCCGAAGTCGACCTTGACCACCGCGTTGGGACCGGCACCCTCGAGCGCCACGACCGTCCCTAGGCCGTAGGCGTCGTGCGTCACCTTGTCGCCGACGGCGAGGGTGGGGACCGCGCCCTCAGGTCGGGGCTTGGCGGACCCGAACGTGGCGCCCGTGGACGGCAGGGGCGCCCGCTCGGTCCGCGACCCGCCTCCGCCGCCGGACGATCCACGTGGCCCGTCGTTCCAGGACGACCCGCGGCCCCCGCCGCTGCCGAACCCGGACCCCCAGCCGCCGCGGATCCGCGACGTCGACGACTCGCGCCGCCGCCAGTCGATCAGCTCGTCCGGCAGGTCCTCGAGGAACCGGCTCGGCGGGAACTCGTTCGGCACGCCCCACGCGGTGCGGACCGCGGCGCGGGAGATGTACAGCCGCTGCCGGGCGCGCGTCAGCCCCACGTACGCGAGCCGGCGCTCCTCCGCGAGCTGGTCCGGGTCGGACAGCGACCGCAGGTGCGGGAACGTGCCGTCCTCGAGGCCCGTGAGGAACACCACCGGGAACTCCAGCCCCTTGGCGGTGTGCAGCGTCATCAGGGTGACGACGCCCTGGTCGGGGCCGGCGCCCTCGTCCCCGCCGTCCGGCGTGGGGATCTGATCGGAGTCCGCCACCAGGGACACGCGCTCGAGGAAGTCGGCCAGGTCCCCGTCGGGGTCGCCCTGCTCGAACTCGGTGGCCACGGCGTGCAGCTCGGCGAGGTTGTCCACGCGGGAGCCGTCCTGCGGGTCGTCCGACGCTCGCAGCTCCGCCAGGTAGCCGCTGCGGTCCAGCACCGCACCGAGCACGGTCGCCGGACCCGCGTCGGCCGCCAGCTCGCGCAGGCCGCCCAGCAGCTCACGGAACGCGGCCAGCGCCGTCACCGCCCGGGTGCCGAGCCCCGGCACCTCGTCGAGCCGCTCGAGCGCCGCGCCGAAGCTGATCCGCTCCCGCTCGGCGAAGGCGGCCACCATCGCCTCCGACCGCTCCCCCAGCCCACGCTTGGGCACGTTGAGGATGCGGCGGGTGTTCACGTCGTCGTCCGGGTTGGCGATCGCGCGCAGGTAGGCGACGGCGTCCTTGATCTCGCGGCGCTCGTAGAACCGCGTGCCGCCGACCACCTTGTAGGGCAGGCCGACGCGGACCAGCACCTCCTCGATCGCACGGGACTGCGCGTTGGCCCGGTAGAAGATCGCGACGTCACCGGGCCGCACGTCGGCGGTGTCACCGAGGCGGTCGATCTCCTCGGCGACGAACCGGGCCTCCTCGCGCTCGTCGTCGGCGACGTACGCGACGATCTGCGGGCCGGCACCGGCGTCGGTCCACAGCCGCTTGGGCTTGCGGCCCGGGTTGCGGGAGATCACCGCGTTGGCGGCGGAGAGGATCGTCTGCGTGGAGCGGTAGTTCTGCTCGAGCAGGATGGTGCTCGCGTCCGGGTAGTCCGCCTCGAACTCGAGGATGTTGCGGATGTTGGCGCCGCGGAACGCGTAGATCGACTGGTCGGCGTCGCCCACGACCGTCAGCTCGCCGCGCGGCACGCCGTCCGAGCCGTCGCCCACCAGCTCCTTGACCAGCACGTACTGCGCGTGGTTGGTGTCCTGGTACTCGTCCACCAGCACGTGCCGGAACCGGCGGCGGTAGTGCTCGGCGACCGCCGGGAACGCCTGCAGCAGGTTGACCGTGGTCATGATCAGGTCGTCGAAGTCCAGCGCGCTGGCCTGTCGGAGTCGCTGCTGGTAGCGCGAGTAGACCTGCGCCAGCGCGGTGTCGAAGTCGTTGGCGGCGCCCTGGCCGCTGGTCGCCGCGAACGTCTCGGGGTCGACCAGCTCGTCCTTGAGGTTGCTGATCTTGGCCGCGAGCGCCTTGGCCGGGTAGCGCTTGGGATCCAGGTCGAGCTCACGGGCGACCAGCGTCAGCAGGCGCTGCGAGTCCGCCGAGTCGTAGATGGAGAACGAGGAGCGCAGGCCGAGCGTGGTGGCCTCGCGGCGCAGGATGCGCACGCACGCCGAGTGGAAGGTGGACACCCACATCCGCTGCGCCGAGGGGCCGACCAGGGCCTCGACGCGCTCGCGCATCTCGGCGGCGGCCTTGTTGGTGAAGGTGATCGCGAGGATCTCCCCCGGGCGGGCGCGGTGCGTGGCCAGCAGGTGCGCGATCCGGTGGGTCAGCACGCGCGTCTTGCCGGAGCCGGCGCCCGCGACGATCAGCAGCGGACCGCCCTCGTGCAGCACGGCCGCGCGCTGCTGCGGGTTCAGGCCTTCGAGCAGCTCGTGGGCGCGGGCCTCGTCACGCGCCTGCGCCTGCTCGCGCGCACGCGCACGGTCGTCGTCCGGCACGTCGGACGTCCCCGCGCGCTCGTCCTCCCGGGGCGGGAGCACCACCGGCAGGCCCGAGGACTCCCCGACGTGCGTGGGCCGGACGGAGCCGGACGCGGGGGTGCCGCGGACCGACCCGGGGAGGGGCAGGGACAGGTTCTCGAACAGCGACGTCATGGCCCTACCAGGGTAGGCGAGCGGACCCACACCCCTGGGCGCGGCGGGCCTGATCAGCGGGTGACCAGCGCCACCACCCAGACGCCCGCGACGAGGAGCGCCGCCGTCAGCTCCACCAGCACCGTCAGGCCGGCTGCGCGCAGGGTGACGCCGGTCGCGCGCCAGGCCGCTGCGTGCGCCCGCAGCCGCACCCGCTCCGCCAGGTAGACACCGAGCACGAACCCGAGCACCACCCCGACGACGGGGACGACGACGAACCCGACCACGCCGAGCACCCCGCCCCACACGAGTGCCGATCGCGGCACTCCCCCGCGCCGCAGCTGCCGCCCGGCGAGCAGGTACTTCAGCACCTGTCCGGCGGCGGTGAGCAGCACCGCGACCACGGTGACCGTCCAGCCGCGCGGCCCGCCGGTCAGCGCACCCCATCCCGCGACCGACGCACCGACCAGCACGGCGCCGGGCAGCACCTGCACGACGGTGCCGACCAGGCCGATCGCGACCAGGGTGCCGACGAGCCAGGTCAGCTCCCCGGCTGCGCCGATCGTCACGCCGACCGGGCTACGGCCAGAGCACCGCCACCGCGACGTTGCACGCCGTCAGGCCGCCGATGGTCAGCACCAGCCAGCGCGGCACGCCCTTGTCCTTGCGCCGGCCTCCCCAGGCCACCAGCCCGGTGACGACCAGGGCGACGACGAGCTTCACGCCGAGCTTGGCGTTGCTGACGTGCTCGTCCGGCTTCCACGCGCCGGACGTCAGCAGGAACGCGAGGATCAGACCGGTGACCAGGGCGGTCAGCGCGCCGTGCAGCATCCCGGTGGGGATGCGCGGCGGCCGGAGGCTCACCAGGGCGCCGCCGAGCACGATGGCCCAGCCGATCAGGTGCAGCACGACGAGGACACCAGCGACGACGGTCATGCGGCGACCCTACGAGACCGCCCCGTGCGGCGCGTCTCAGAGCAGCCGACGCGCCGCCGCCCACCGGGTCAGCTCGTAGCGGCTGGACAGCTGCAGCTTGCGCAGCACCGCCGAGACGTGGGTCTCGACCGTCTTCACCGAGATGAACAGCTCGCCGGCCACCTCGCGGTAGGAGTAGCCGCGGGCGATCAGCCGCATCACCTCGCGCTCGCGTGCCGACAGGCGGTCGAGCTCGTCGTCGCCCGTGGCCACGTCGCCCGCCGCGGTGCCGAACGCGTCGAGCACGAAGCCGGCCAGCCGCGGGGAGAACACGGCATCGCCCCCCGCCACGCGCAGCACCGCGTCGGTCAGGTCGGGACCGCTGATCGCCTTGGTGACGTAGCCCCGCGCGCCGACGCGGATGACACCGACGACGTCCTCGGCGGCATCGGACACCGACAGCGCGAGGAAGCGCGTGCCCGCGAGCAGGTCCGCGCACCGGCGGATCACCTCGGCACCGCCACCGCCGTCACCCCCGGGCAGGTGCACGTCGAGCAGCACGACGGGCGGCCGCAGCCGGTGGATCACCTCGACGGCCTCGTCGACGCAGTCGGCCTCGCCCACCACGTCGACACGCTCGTCCAGGGACGCACGCACGCCGGTGCGGAACATGTGGTGGTCGTCCACCAGCACCACGTCCACCGGCGGACGCACCGCGCTCGTCGTCATCGGGCCACCTCCGTCCTCTCCGCCCGTCCGTCACCGTCCGCCGCCGGCCGCGCCACGACGGGCGGGACGACCGCCGCGCCGACGGGGAGCAGCAGGTGCACCTCCGTGCCGCGGTCCGGCCGGCTGGTCACCGTCGCCTTGCCCCCGCGCCGGTGCACGCGCCCCATGATGGACTCCCGCACGCCGAACCGGTCGGGACCGATCGCGTCCACGTCGAACCCGTCGCCGTGGTCGCGGACGAACACCTCGACCTCGTCCGGACGGACCTCGAGGTAGAGCGAGACCGGCGGGCGGCCGTGCACCACGGCGTTGACCAGGGCCTCCCGGCTCGCGGCGAGCAGGGCGTCGGTCCCCTCGTCGGGCACCCGGTCGCCGACCACGACGGTGTCGACCGCGACGGGCTCCCCGCCCGGCCCCGAGCGGGAGTCCTCCACCTCGGCGACCACCGCGCGCAGGGCTGCCGCCAGCGACGTGCCCGGGGCCGGTCGGTCGTCGTAGAGCCACTCGCGCAGCTCGCGCTCCTGGGCGCGGGCCATGCGCGCGACCTCGGCAGGCTCGTCCGATCGGGCCCGGATCAGCGCGAGGGTCTGCAGCACGGAGTCGTGCAGGTGCGCGGCCATGTCCGCCCGCTCCGCCTCGCGGGCCCGGGCGGCGCGCTCGTCCCCCAGCTCGCGCCACAGCCGCAGCCACCACGGCGCCAGCACCAGCCCGACGCCGGCCAGCACGGCCACCGCCGCGACGACCGCCTGCAGCAGCACAGCGGGCGCGATGCCCTGCCCCGTGGCGCCACCCACGAGCAGCAGCACCCCGACGCCGGCCAGCACCACGCCGCCGACCAGGCGCAGCACGCTGACGGGCACGCGTCCACCGGCGCGCTCCCGCAGCCGTCCCCGCTGCACGGCGTCCAGCTGGCTCCACGCCAGCACCAGACCGGCCGCGACGAGCATCGCCGGCAGCACCCACTGCAGCCCGAGCGAGCCCTGCTGCCGGGCGAGCAGCAGCGCCGCAGCGCCCGCCATCAGCAGCACGCCGACGGCCACGTCCGTCACCGGGAGGCGGCTGGGCGTCCCGTCGGTGCCCTGCCGGCGGGCCAGCCGGGCGAACGCCGCGGGCCGCGCGGCCTCGGCTGCCTCGGCGGGGTCACCCTCCGGGACCGTCAGCCACCAGAACCCGTAGAGCAACGGCCCGACGCCGAGCACGGGCGTGAGCACCACGAAGAGGACCCGCACCAGGCGGACCGAGATGCCGAGGTGCACGGCCAGCCCGATGGCCACCCCGGCCAGCCGACGGCCCTGGGCCGGGCGCCGCCACGGCAGGCGCGGCGGCGCGGGAGGCGGCACGGGAGCGGTCCACACAGGTCGATCGTGACACGTCCGGGTGCAGGTGAGGGCAGCCGCCGGGGCAGGATCAGGGGCGGTTCAGGGTGCGCTCAGGGGGTCACCCGATGGTGGCGGCGGGACGCCTCGGCGGACGATCGGGACATGGACAACCCGACCTCCCCCACGCCGGCACCCGGGCCGGCACCCGCCCCGCCGGCGGGGTTCTTCGCGGCGATCCGCCGCACCGGGCTCTACCGTTCCGACGACCGCTGGATCGGCGGCGTCTGCGGCGGCCTGGCCGCCCGGTTCGGCGTCGACCCGCTGCTGGTGCGCGGCATCGTCGCCGTCACCGTGCTGCTGGGCGGCTTCGGCCTGGTGCTCTACGCCATCGGCTGGGCCCTGCTGCCGGAGCAGCGGGACGGCCGGATCCACCTCGAGGGCCTGACGCTGGGGCACCCGGACATCGCGCTGCTCGGCGCACTGGTGATGCTGCTCGTCGGGCTGGGACGCGGCTCCTACTTCGGCTTCGACGGCCACGTCCCCGGCTGGATCCAGGGTCTGTTCTGGGTGGCCGCCGTGGTGGGCGCCGTCGTGCTGGTCGCGACCGCGGCATCCCACCGGAGCACCACGCCGCGCCCGCCGACGCCCTACGGCCCGTTCCCGGGCGGCCCGGTGCCGCCCGTGCCCCCGGCGGCCGGAACGGCGTCGACCACCTATACCGCCGCAGCCGGCTA
This sequence comes from Cellulomonas sp. NTE-D12, assembly GCF_027923705.1. Lineage (NCBI taxonomy): Bacteria > Bacillati > Actinomycetota > Actinomycetes > Micrococcales > Cellulomonadaceae > Cellulomonas > Cellulomonas electrica. The sequence continues at coordinate 2,845,271 of NZ_AP026442.1, forward strand.
CCGTCCGGCCGCGCAGACGACGCCGGCACCCGCTGCCTATGGCGCCGCACCCCAGCCCGGGCCGACGACCGGCCAGCCCGGTGGCCCCGGTGCCTACCCACCGCCCGGCCCCTACGGGCCGTACCCCGGCCCTGCAGCACCGGCCGGCCGTCCCGGCTACCCGCCGCAGGCTCCGTACTCCCCGGGACCCGTCCCGCCGCGCCCCGTCGCGACGGCCACGCCCGTGTACCCGTCACCGGTCCGGCGCTCCGCCGGCCTGCCGTGGGTGGGCAGCGTGGTGGCGCTCGGCCTGCTGACCCTCGCCGGCCTGCTGATCGCGCAGCGCACCACGGACTTCACGGGACCGGTCGTCGCTACCGCGGCGGGGGTCACGGTGGTGCTCGCCGGACTGGCGACCATCGCGGTCGGGCTGCGGGGACGTCGCAGCGGCGGGCTGACCGCCGTCGCGATCATCGCGGTCCTGATCGCCGGACCGGCCGCGCTCGGCGAGCGCAGCGACTGGACCTCCCCGGGTCTGTCGCACGCGCAGCAGGTCAACGGGTCGTCCACCGTCACGGTGTCCGACCGGGCCGAGGCCGCGCGCGGCGTGCGCGCCGGCGTCGGGAACACGCGGATCGACCTGAGCGCGGTGCCGATGGACGCCAGCACCCTCGAGGTACCGCTGTGGCTCGCGGTGGGCAACTACACCGTGGTGGTGCCGCGCGGCACGGCCGTCACGGCGACGGTCGACCTCGGCGCCGGCTCCGTCAGCTGGCGGCTCGACGGCGGCAACGACCAGGCGAACGGCGTCGGCATCTCCCAGCGCAACTTCGCCAACCAGGCCGCGTCCAGCGGCACGTCGCAGCTGCACCTGCGGATCAGCATGGGCACCGGCGACCTGACCATCGAGGAGCAGTGATGAGCACCGACGACACCCGCCCGCTGCCCGCGGCGGACGACGAGACCCCCACCCGGGCGATCGAGCCGGTCGCGGCGGACGAGGCCGGGCCGGCGGTCGACACCGCCGCCCTGGACCAGGACAGCGCAGGGACCACCCGGCCGCTGCCGGTCGCCGAGGAGAGCGTCGCGACGTCCCGCGAGAGCGCGGACGCGCCGCGGCCGGCCGCAGCGACCGAGACGGCGCCACCACCGCGGCCGACCGGGGCGGCTGCACCCGCGCCCGTATCCGCCCCGGCACTAGCACCCGCTCCAGCACCCACGCCCGCCACACCGGCCGGGCCGGAGCTGCGGGTCGGGACGGTGGTGTGGGGCCTGGTGGTGGCGGTCGTCGGGATCGGGATCGTCTCGTTCGCCTGGGGCGCCCGGATCGACGGCGGGCTCGCGCTGATCGTGCTGCTCGCCGGAGCAGGAGTCGCGCTGCTGGTCGGTTCGCTCGTCGTGGCGCTCCGCCGGCCGCACCGGCGGGACGGGCGGGCCTGAGCCGGCGCGCGGGGGGCGCGCCGCGGACGTGCACCGCGAGGCGGTCGGGTCGGCCCGGAGGGCCGGAGACGGTGGGCCGACCCGGCCGAGCAGCAGGTCAGCAGGGTGATGAGGGACGAAAGAACGAGGGACGGTCGACCGGTTGGTCGACCGTCCCTCGTTCTGTGGGACCGTGCGTGCGGAGCAGGTCAGACGGTGACGGGCTCGCGAGCCGCCGCCGGGGCCACCGCGGCGGGCTTCGACAGCTTCATCAGCGTCCAGCCGATCAGGGCGAAGACGACGCCCACGCCGACCGCGAAGAGCGCGACACCGAACGCGATCACCGAGGTGAACAGCGAGGCCCGGAGGAACGAGCCGTTCATCACCGTGGTGCGCTGGCCCTGCAGCTTGACGACGTCCGCGTCCTTGGCGATCTCGTCAGCGGACTTGCCGGCGGCCTTCAGGTCGGCCTGCTTGGCCGAGATCATGGCGCCGAGCTCGGCGTACGTCTTGTCGTTGCTGGCCGTCAGGGCGTGGTGGCGGATGATCATCGCCTGCGAGAACGCCGTCCACGGCGAGTTGACGTCCTGGCCCCCGAAGGCGGAGGCGTCGGGCGAGACGGTGATCTTCTCGTCGGCCAGGTTCGCCGACACGGCTCCCCACGTGACGCCGCCGGCGACGATGAAGATGGCGCCGAAGATGAGAACGATGAGGCCCAGGACCCTGGCGGTCCCGGTGCGCTCGCTGAGGGTGGTGGACATGGTCTCCCCGATTCGTTGGTGAATCTCTGCAGCTGGCGAGGCCCGGCGAGATCCGGCCCTCGGTGAGCGTCTGTGCTCGAGAGAAAGCGTCGCTGCTGGTCGAGGCACCTGGCTGGGACCCAGGTCCCGCAGAATGTAGCACCGCAGGTCAGGGCACCCTTTGTCGACGGATCTCGTCCCATGACCCCCTTGCACGGGGTCGGGCGCGACCCCTGGACGGGCGACGGAGCGTCAGTGCGTGCCGGCGAGCGAACGCGCGCGCTCGTACTCCACCTCAGCGGCGCGGAGCACCCGCTGCCATCCGAAATCGGGTCGCCGGGACCGGTTGTGGGCCGCCATCCGGTCCAGCAGCGCGCCGTCCCGGGCGAGCCGCACGATCGCCATCGCCATGTCGTCGTCGTCCTCCACCAGCAGCCCGTCCACGCCGTCGACGACGAACTCTGCGATCCCCGTCCCCCGGCGTGCCACCACCACCAGGCCGGCGGCCCGCGCCTCGAGCGCGGCGATACCGAACGCCTCGAGCTGGGCGGGGGCGAGGAACACGTCCGCGTCCTCGTACGTCGCCCGCACCTGCTCCCGCGGCACCTGTCCGCGCAGGTCCACCAGGTGCTCCAGACCGCTGTCCTCGACGGCGGCCTGCACGGCCCCCCGCGCCGGCCCCGAGCCGAGGACGGTGAGCCGGAGCCGGTCGGGCGGCAGCCGCCGTGCGGCCTCCGCCACCGCTCTGACCAGCGGAACCGCACGCTTGCGCGGCGCGAGCCGCATGGTGGCGACCAGCCGCAGCGGCCCGCGCTCCCCCGGTCGGTCCGCCCGGTCGGGGTCGCCGCGCGGCGCCCACCGGTCCAGGTCGACACCGTTGGGCAGCACGTCGACGGGCTGTCCCTCGAACACCGCCGAGACGCGCTCGGCGGCCGCCGAGCTCACCGCCGACAGCGCTGCCGGCACCGTGCGCCAGTGCGACAGCTGCACGGCGCGGTGCAGCACGGGCGCGATGCCGTCGAGCATGCAGTGCCACGTGATCGCCGTCGGGAGACCGGCGGCGATCGCCAGGCGGGCACCGTCGTACGCGAACGGGGACACCACGCCCGCGTGCACGTGCACGACGTCGGGCTGCACCGCGAGCAGCGCCTGCGTGATCAGGTGCGGTCCGCGCGGGTTCACCGGCAGCTCGAAGGGCATGCGCGCACCGAGGCGGTGCACCCGCACGCCCCGGACGTCCTGCAGCGCGCCGCCCCGCTCCCCGTCGGGGCCCAACGTCCCGGTCAGCACGTGGACCTCGTGCCCTGCGGCGACCTGATAGGTCGCGAGGTCACTGACCTGGGTCTCGATGCCACCCGTCCGGGGCGGGAAGCAGTCGGAGACGTGGACGATCCGCACGCGGGCCCGCTAACCGCGAGGTGCCTGACGGCCTGCCGCGCTCACCGGCGGCCGAGCGTCGCGAGACGCTCCTGACCGTCGGCGTGCACCCGCCGCTCGAGGACGAACGACATCACCGGCACCACGCCGGCAGCCGCCATGGTGACGAACCGGCCGAGCTTCCACCGCATCACCGACCACAGGTCGAACACGGTGACCAGGTACACGATGTAGACGAAGCCGTGCAGCCGCGGCACCCAGTCCAGCGCGTTCACGTGGAAGCCGTACTTGAGCACCATCTCGAGGCACAGCACCAGCAGCATCGAGCCGGTGACGTAGGCCATCACCCGGTACCGGGCCAGCGCACCGGCCGCGCGCCGCACGCGCGGGTCCACCGATGCAGCGGCCGTCGGGTCAGGCGTCGGCTCCGTGCGCGGCCCCGTCGAGTCCGTCGTCCCTGTCACCCTCTCACTCCCACTCGAAGAGTATCCACAACCAACCTTAGAGTGCCTCTGACCTGCTGGAACGCTTGTCGGTGACGCGGTACTGTGGGGTCCTGGCCGTCCGCCAACGGTCCCACGAAGTACCCGCGCTGCCCGTCCCAACGGCGCGTATCAAGCCCTGGGAGTCTGGCATGGCGGAGCCGAAGCGACTGCACGAAGCCGTCGAGGAGTACGTCACCTACCGGCGTCCGCGGGTCGCGGCGACCACGGCGACGAACGAGGCCTTCGTCCTCCGCCGCTTCGCAGCCTGGTACGGGAACGTGCAGCTGCGCAACATGCGCCCGGACCGCGTCGGTGAGTGGTTCTTCGGCACGGCAGGCGTGCTGGCCGATCACGTGACCCGGGACGCCAGGCACCGGCGTCCGATCACCCCGGCGACGGCCAACTACTACCGGACGCGCCTCAACTCGTTCTTCGTCTGGGCCACGAAGCGCGGCTACCTCCGTCAAGACTTGTTGGCGGATGTGCAACCGCTCCCGGTGACGCGGCGGGTGCGCCTACAGATCAGCGCCGAGACCCTCCTTGGTCTGCCGGGCCTCGCGCGCGACGAGCGGGACGCCGCGTTCATCGCACTCATCACCAACTCCGGCTTCCGGGCGAGCACCGCCACGAGCATCCGCGTCGGGGATGTCGACCTCGTCGGAGGCACCATCAGGGTCCGAGTCTCGAAGTCGCACCTCGAAGACCTGTTCCCGGTCAGCGCAGACCTGGCGCCTGCACTGGCGGAGTGGCTCCGGAAGTACACCCTGCAGCTGGGACGGCCCCTAACGCCGGCCGACTACCTGTTCCCGGCGCGGAGGCCCGCGGTCTACAGGTGGGTGACCCTCGCCGACGGCTCGAAGGACCGACAGCGCACGCAGGCAGGGTGGCGTCCGGACCGTCCCCTGCACCGACCGGAGGTCGTCGTGCAGGACGCTCTCCGGGCTGCCGGGGTCGAGGTGGGGGCGGGCGAGGGTGTGCACACCATCAGGCGGTCCGTCGCCCGCGCGTTCTTCGACCAGGCCGCGGAGGCGGGCTATGACGGCGCGCTCCGGGTCACCTCCGCGCTGCTGCACCACCGGAGCAGCCAGACGACCGAGGTCTACCTCGGCCTGGCAGCGGACCGGATGAAGCGCGACACCGCACTCCGGGGCCAGCCGTTCCTCTCCGAGATCGCGGCGAGGAAGCGCCGAGAGCGCATCCACGTGATCGACAAGGCGTCCGGTGCCTCGTGATCGTCAACGGGGCGTCCCGTCCGTCGTGATCGTCGACGGGCCGGGCCGCAGCTTCCCGAGCCCGGCTCGGCCGTTGCCGACGCTCTGCCGGACGGCACGCCGAGATTCTTCTATGAACGAAGTCCAATCCCCCGCTCCTAGGCCCTCAGGGCTCGCGGAGCACGGTGCAGTGCTCGGCCAGGCCGGGCGAGCACACGAAGCACTCGGGCCGTCCGAGTCCTGTGTACGCCGCTGGATTTCCCGCGAAGTGGTGCAGAGCGCGCCAGGTGCCACCCGGTACCCCACGGTTGCCCGCCCTGCCTCACGGCGGGAGGTGCGGTGGCCAACTCGAAGCCTGCACTGCGCGGTCGCTCCCTTGATACCTCTGCCACACGCTGGTCCCGCCCCGACTGGTGCCCCAACGCGCCCGTGGTGGTTCGGCAAGGACGGGCTGTTCAGTTGAGGAGGTGCAGACGGCTCAGCTGTCCGTACTGCGTCCACGCCCACGTGGTCCAGGCCGCCAAGGCGATCACCGCCGCGGCGCCACAACAGCTCCTCACCCTGACGTGCCTCCCTGGCGACGCCCTCGAGACCCGCCCGTTGGTGCGGGGCTTCCTCAAGCGGATCAAGCATGCGTACGGCCTGGAGTACCTGGCCGTGCTCGAGCGCCACGAGAGTGGGCTGCTCCACGCGCACGTGCTGCTGCACGGCCCACAGGTAACGAAGACGGACCTGGTGGCGCACGCCGACGACAGCCGGATGCCGCACATGCACCTGACCCGGTACCGGGACGGGAGCGGCGGGTACCTGCTCAAGGAGATGCGCCACGACCCCAGCCGCGCCCGGCACCTGGCCGACAACGGCGGGCGGCTGGTGCTCGCCGCGTCCCAGGGGTTCTTCCGCGACGTGCACACCGGCGAGGTGTTCGCTGGCCTCACGCAGGCCAAGGCCGTCGAGCGGCGCCGGTGGTGCGCCGCCCATGGATACGCCACCGACTCATCGGAGCCGGTCGCCGCCTCGGGCAGCCCCGCAAGCCCTGTCGGAGGCGCCCTGACCCCCTCCAAGGGGTGAGAGTCCACCCGCGATCCCCTGGAGGCCACCCGTGACCGAGACCACGACTACCGGACGACTGCTGACAATGGACCAGGCCGCCGAGCGCCTGAGCATGTCCACGCGCTGGGTGCGGCACATGATCCGCCTGGGCCAGATCCCCGCTGTGCACCTGGGCCGGTCGGTCCGCCTGTACGACGAGGACGTCGACGCGTTCGCCCGCCGGCACCGGCGCGCTGTGGACCAGTAGCAGCGAGCCCCGCGGCGAGCCCCCTACCGCTTCATGCCGGTGGCCCGGGTCGGGCGCCCTCTCGCTTACCTAGAGCTGTTCTAGGTCGACCTCACAGGGGAACGGCTCCCGGGACGCCGCACCGCCCCGAGGCTCCCCCATGGACCGGCGGCACTGTGGTCCCACCGCCTCGGGAGCACCGAGGCCACGAGGGTCCGGCCGGAAGCGCGCCCCGGCGCCGCTCCCCCGGGCCGGGGCCGGCTGCACCAAGTGGAAGGAGAAGGAGTTGCACGACCCGACGCCGGACCTGATGGCTGCCGACCTGGCCGACTCACTGCGGCTGCAGAGGCCGCGGTCAACGCGGTACGCCGAGCGACCGGAGCACTCACCCCGGTGGCGAAACCGCGGCCCCGGGCTGCGCTTCCCGCGCAGGCGCACCGTCCCCACGCCGGGACCCTCCGTCCCCTCGAAGACCGACTGAGGAACCAGCCGATGAACGGGTCCGACAACCAGCACTGCGGTAGGGGCAACACGGTGCTCGCCACGTCGAGAGCGGCCCCGGGCCACGTCGTGCCGAACCGGGCCGCTCAGGGCCCTGCCAAACCCGTCCGGTCTCCACGAAAGGAGTGACAGCAGCACAACGGGAAGGAACCTCGATGACCACCACCAGACACGACCCGGTCGCGAACGCGATCATCGCGATGTTCGGCGGCTCCCCGCCCTGCACCGAGGCCCAGCCAGGGCGCTCCTGGCAGCCGAGCGCACGGGCGGCCACCTCGCCGGGACGTCCCCCGAAGCCCCGGCCGCCGCACCGGCCGCAGCCGCAGTGCGGGACCTGCAACCACCCCGCGTCGTTCCACTCCGCCGCCAAGACCCGCTGCCGGGCGAGCGGCTGCCGCTGCCAGCTGCTCACCGACAACCCGCCCACCGCCCCGGCGCTGTCGATCGGGATGGTCGTCGTCCTGACCGACGGGACGGCGTCCAGCGTCGCGGCGGTGGTCGGCGCCCTCAGCGCTGGCTGGAGGGCCTCGAACGGGCCCACGCAGACCGACTGACCCCACCACCACCACGACCACCACGGAGAAGACGATGGACAACACGGTGCGCTTCTTGACCCTCAGCGAGTACTACCCCCGGCTCTCGCCCCTCATGCGGGTGCTCGACCTGGACCCCGACAACGCGGACGACGTGCTCGGCTTCGCGTACGCCCTGTCCGCGATCAGGGTGGTCTCGGACCAGCCGAACGGTGACGCCTACGAGGCGGTGGTCGAGGGCCTGCGAGACCTCGGCACCTGCGTGGCCTCCCGCGCCGACGAGTACACCGGGTAGCCGCACTGGCACTCCGCTCGAGCGGACGGCTCGAGCGATCACGGTGAACCCCGGATTAGGGCGATCCTGGCGTGTATTGCCGGCCCGCTGCGCGCCAGGTCGCTCTCGCGGTTGTGGACACCTCGATGCGGCCTGACAAGCCGACTGAGTAACCGGCGCGCCACCCCGACCGGAGTCGGCCTGAGGCAGATCTGTCGCACGTCGGCGCCACGGTTGAGACCGATCCGGCTCACCGAGCCTGAGCCCATGGCCACGCCGCCCAACGCGCGGGCCGTTGGCCCGAAGAGATCTACAGCGCCCGAGTCGGGCTCCGAAGGGCGTGGGCTTGGGGCCTGGCTTACAGACCCAGCCCTGCGCTGCTCGTGGTCGCCAGGGCCTCCACCGGCCGGATGTAGCGGTGGATCAAGGTGTCGACGTGACGGTGGCGCGTCTGGGCAGCGATGCGCTCGACTCCGACACCCGCGGCGGCGGCCGCGGTGGCGTGCCCCGAGCGCAGGGAGTGGCCGCTGATGGGCAGGTCGGACAGCCCCGCCCCGGCGGCCCGCCCCTGGAGGACCCGCGCGACTGCCGCCCCCGACAAGGGCTCGGAGGTCACGTGCCCGCCGCGACGCATCCGACTGAACAGCGGACCAGACCCCGCCGGTCGCACCTGGAGCCATGCGTGCAGCGCGGCCACCGGGTCCGTCTCCGCATGCTCACCGCGGGCAACCGCAACGATCTGTCCCCGGCCATCCTGGTCGCCCTTCGACTTCCTGATGGTCAGCAGGACGCCCGTTGGGCGCCACTCCACGTCGGCCGTGCTCAGCGCCGCCAGCTCCGAACGGCGCAGCGCCGAGGCGAAGCCGACGAGCAGAAGGGCCGCGTCACGGGCTCCGGCCGGCGTCGCACGGTCGATGTGGCGCAGGATGCGCCCGACCTCGGCCACTGACAGCGGGTGCGACTGACGCCGTGCCGCCAGACCCACCGTGCGACGAAGACCGCGACGCACGAGCGCCAGCCGCGGATCGAGCGTGGGGTCGTCGAGCCCGTGTTCCAGGTGCACCGCGCGGATCGCCGCGACAGCGACGTCCAGCGTCGAGGCCGACGCCCCCGCCTCGGCTCGCTCGGCCAGGTACGAGGCGATACCCGCTGCGGTTGCCGGAAGGCTCGACACTCCCCTGCCCGTGCACCAGGCCTGCCAGCCGCGCCACGCCGAGGCGTACACCCGGCGCGTGTTGGCCGCCGTAGCTGCGTCGACGGCGGCACCAACGCGGACGGCGTCCTCGGCGGTCAGGCCAGTGGCCATCACGGCGCCGACCGGTGACTCGCCGTGCCTCTGCAGGGCTGTTCCCACCGGCTCACGATAGCGCGTGATAAGGGATCTTTTCGACCCTTGTGGTTGATGGAACTGTCGGCCGATCCTTGGCCCGCGGCGTCGCAGCCCCGGCTGTCCGCCCGAAGCTAGGGTCCGAGGGAGGCTTGCGCAGACGTCCGAGCCCGCAGTCGATGGAGGACGGCCTCACTGATGAGCAGTGCTATCACCCAGTCCGAGATGGAGTCGCGGCTATGGGGTGCTGCCGATGAGTTGCGGGCGAAGATGCCTGAGTCGCAGTACGCGTCGGTGATGTTTCCGCTGATGTTCTGGAAGTTCCTGTCGGATACCTGGGACCACAACCACGAGGTGTTCCTGGCGGAGAACACCGGCATCGAGTGGCTGAGTGCGGATGAGGCGCACGAGGTCGAGTACCGCGACTACCAGACCTTCGAGATCCCGATGATCGGGCGAGGCAAAGTTGGCGAGCTCCGCGCGTCGTGGGGCGCGGTCCTGACGACCATCACGCAGCCCGGTCTCGGCGCGCGAGTCCGTTCGTCGCTCCAGGCGATCGAGACCGCGAACCCGGACAAGTTCTCCGGGCTGTTCGGTTCCCTGGATTGGAGCAGGACTGGCGACGACGGGCTGGATGGGCCGGTGCTGGTGCGGGTCATGCAGGCGATGGACCGGGTGCCCAAGATGTTCGCGGAGAACGTCTCCTACGACGTCCTCGGCGGCGCCTACGAGTACCTGCTTAAGCGGTTCTCCGACGGCTCCGGCACTCGTGCCGGACAGTTCTTCACACCCCGCGAGGTCGTCGAGCTGATAGTTCGGCTGCTCGACCCCCACGACTTCGACTCCGTCTACGATCCCGCCTGTGGCTCGGGCGGGATGCTCATCGCCGCTGCCAACCTGCTTAAGTCGCACGACGGGCGGCCCTACACGCTGCGGCTGAGCGGCCAGGAGTCGGTGTCCAGCACCGCCGGTGTCGCGCGGATGAACCTGTTCATCCATAATCTGACCAGCGCCGTGATCCGAGTCGGCGACACCCTTCACGCGCCCCAGTTCAAGAAGGGTGACGGGACTGTCGAGCAGTTCGACGTGGTGTTGGCCAATCCGCCCTACTCGCTCAAGTGGGACCCGTGGATCAACGATGCCAGGGCTATCGGCGGCATCGCGCCCCGCTCCACGGCCGACTGGGCCTTCGTCCAGCACATGGTCGCCTCGATGAAGTCCAAGACCGGCCGCGCCGGAGTCGTCCTGCCCCACGGCGTGCTGTTCCGTGGCGGTCAGGAGGCGGCAATCCGCCGAAAGGTCGTCGAGGAAGACCTGCTCGAAGCCGTCATCGGACTCCCGGCGAACCTCTTCTATTCAACGTCGATCCCCACCTGCGTTCTAGTCTTCCGTGCGCGGGGCTCGAAGGCCGATGAGCGGCACAACGGAGTTCTGTTCGTCGACGCCTCCCAGCGCTTCGCCAAGGCAGGAACCGCAACACCCTGCGGCGCGAGGACATGACCGCCACTGTTGCCGCCTACCACTCGACATTCGGCATCGATGGCAAGCCCATCGACCCCGACGACGGCGGTATCCAGGCCCGTTTCGTGCCCATCGACGAGATCAAGGCCAACGGCTTCGACCTCAACATCGGCCGCTACCTCAAGGCCGACGCGGTCGAGGCAACGGCCCTCGGCACACTCATTGAGGGCTATAACGTGGCTCGTGCCCAACGCCAGAGCGCCGAGGAGCGCATGCTCGCGGTCCTCGCCGAAGCCGGAATCGGAGGCTTCGATGAGTGACGAGTGGACGCCCGGCTCACTGGGCAAGCATCTGACACGGGTGCGCCGAAAAGTCGCGGTCGAGGACGGAATTGCCTACCCCGCCGTGAGCGTGCAGATGTACGGCCGAGGCATTGGCGCGAAGCCGCCCTTCGTAGGCGGAGAGTCGAAGTACCAGGCCCTGTTCCGCGTACGCCAGGGCGACGTCGTCCTTCGGACTATCACGGCGTTCGAGGCTCCCGCAGCCGTCGCTCGAGCCGAACATGACGGCTCTCATGTGTCGAGCGTGTTCATCACCTACGAGATTGCGGAGGACGTACTTCCAGGCTACCTCGCTCTGTTCTTTCAATCGCAGGCCCTCTGGGATGAGATGAAGAACAGAGCCTCCGGCACCGTCCTGCGTCGCAAGACCATCTCGGACAAGGAGTTCCAAGCCATCCCGATCGCGATACCGCCGTTGGCGGTCCAGGAGCGGATCGTCGATGTCATCGCCGCAGTCGACGATCAGGTCGCTGCCCTCGACGCCGAGGCGGAGGCCCAGATTGGGGTAACCTCTGGGTTGCGCAGCGCTCTACTCACGCCCGGCAGGGACTGGACCGAGGTGCGAATCGGAGACGTCGCCATCGCTGCGACGGGACGCGCCTTCCCGGATAAGTACCAGGGGCACGCCACGGGGCAGGTCCCTTACTTCAAGGTCGCCGACCTTAACGGACCGCGCAATGACCCGGTACTCTCGGTCGCGTCCAACTGGCTCGATGCTGAAGGCGTGGCAGCCGTTAGGCCTCGCGTGTGCCCACGCGGGACGGTCGTCTTCCCTATCTTGGGAGCCGCCTTGGCGACGGAAAAACGCAGGATCTTGGGCCATCCATCTGCATTCGACCAGAACCTCATGGGTCTCATCCTCGGCGAACGAGTCTTGCCGGACTTCATGCTGGCCGTCATGTCGCAAGTACGGTTGGCCGAGCTGACCCAGAACGGCGCGGTACCTTCGGTAAATCAAGGCATCGTTTCGGCGATCCGCATTCACCTCCCGCCCCTGGCCGAGCAGGAATCGATCGGACGCACTCTAGATGCGCCTCAGAAGTTGATCGCGGCCACCCGCGCAGAGGCTGACCTTCTGCGGGTGGTCCGGGCGTCGCTGCTCAACGGGCTGCTGAACCGGGATATCGAGATCGCTGACGCCGCGGCTGCTGCCGAAAGGGTGGTGGCCTGAGATGGCCAACACGCAGGTGGATCTGCTTCTGTTCCAGGTGTTGTTGCCGGAGACGGTGGCTGACCCGGTGGTCATCTACGACCAGAGCGCGGCGCTGCGGTTCGCGGTCGTCGAGCGGGCGGGCATCACACGACTCGGAGTCGAGTGGGACCAGCCGGGGACCTACATCTTGCTCGACCCCCACGACTCCGAGGGAGCCTTCGGAACGTACGTCGGCAAGGCTGCGCCGGGCGGGGTGCGGTCGCGTCTGATGTCGCACATTAAGACCAAGGACCACTGGACGAGGGTCGTCATTATCCAACGGGACACGACTCACGGGTTCAACTCGGCCCAGGTGGGCTGGCTCGAGGGCCGCCTGTACGACCTCATGCAGTCCTCCGAATTCGCCCGACTGCACAATGGCAACCGGCCCGGTGACGAGACGCTGCCGCTGTTCGAGCGGAACATGCTGGAGCAAGCCGTCCCACCGATCCGGCGCCTGCTGCGGCTCCTGGGGTACGACGCCGCTCCGGCCGACGACTCGTCCGCCATCCTCGATGGTCGGCGTTCGCAGCAGCCAAGCGGCAAGCGCCACTACGGGGTAGCCCTGGCCGACATGATCACCGCAGGGGCACTGTCCGTCGGTACGCCACTGGTCTCGACGAACGGCGCTTGGCCCGCCCGCGCGGTCGTCGTCGCCGACGGCGTCGAGTTCGCCGGCATCACCTACCCCAACCCGTCGACCGCTGCGACGGTCGTCAAGCTTGGTGGCGCCGCCAACGGATGGGCCTTCTGGGCGGTCGAAGAACCGAGCGGCAAGGTGCCGCTAGCAACCGTGCGGGCTCGCTACCTGGCGGAGATCATGAAGGTGGCGGACTGATGGTCGGCGGCGTACCCGAGAAGCAGTTCCAGAACACGCTAATCGACTGGTCGATCCCGCTCGGGTGGAAGTACGTGGCCGGGCGCGAGCTGCCCCGTGAGCGCACGCAGACGGTCGTTGTGCCGTACCTGCGGGATGCGGTGGTTCGCCTCAACGTGAGGGTGATCGACGACTTCGATGTGGACGCGATCGTCGATGCGGTGGTTGCCTCGGTCAGCAAGGTCGAGGGCGGCCTGGTGGCCTCCAACGAGCGGGTGCTCAAGTTGCTGCGCGGCGGCATCGAGGCCCGTAACCGCGACGACGAGCTCCACACGCTGCGGCTCGTTGACTTCGACAAGTGGGGCGCCAACTCACTCGTGGTCTCCGATGAAGTGTCGATCGCGGTGTCGGGGGCGACCACCCGCCGGTTCGACCTCGTGTACTACGTCAACGGCTTGCCGGTCGTTGTTGTCGAGACGAAATCCCCGACGGCGAACAGCTCGTGGGCCGACGCCGCCACGGAGATCAACAACGTCTACGCCGCCGAGTACACCTGGTTCTTCACGCCGAACGTGTTCTGCGTCGCCTCCGACGGTGTGAAGCTACGGTTCGGCGCGGCCCTCGCACCGGTCAACAAGTGGCAGCCGTTCCGGTCCACCGCCGACGACGAGGCGCTGTCCGGGATGGCCGACGTCGCGCGGTCCGTGCAGTTGCTGCTCGCACCTGCCAACGTGCTCGACATCCTGGCCAACTTCTGCCTATTCGACACCGCCGGTGACGGCGTGGACATCAAGTACCTGCCGCGGTATCCGCAGAAGGAGGCGGCCCACCTCATCCACGACCGGGTCGTGTCCGGAGGGGACTGTGGGCTGATCTGGCACCACCAGGGGTCCGGCAAGACGCTGCTGATGATCTTCGCGGCCTCGCTGCTGCTGAACGACACCCGCACGGCCTCGCCGACGATCATCCTGCTGTCTGACCGCACCCAACTGGTCCGCCAGACCTCTGGGGTGTTCGTCAGCGCCCTAGGCAACCAGTTCTTCCACAAGCCCGAGACCAGCGCCGAGCTCCGAGCGCTGCTGGCGACCGGCGTGCGCGGCGTGATCTCGACGACGGTCCACAAGTTCGCCGAGGCAGGCCAGAGCCTGTCGGTCCGCTCGAACATCGTGGTAATGGTCGACGAGGCGCACCGGACCCAGTCAGCCAAGACCGAGTCGCTGGCAGGGCAGATGCGGTCCGCGCTGCCGAACGCGAAGTTCTTCGGGATGACCGGCACGCCCGTGGCCAACCTGAACACCGACACCTTCGCTCTGTTCGGCGACCCTTCGGACCCTAAGCGGGTGCTCCACTACTACGGGGCCACCCGCTCCCTGGCCGACGAGGCGACCGTCCCGGTGCTGTTCGAGCCGCACCCCGTCAAGTTCGAGACGGACACCAATGGGCTCGAGGATGAGTTCGGGAAGTTCGCCGAGGCCAACGAGCTGGACGACGTGGACAAGGAGACCTTGTCCCGCAAGTTCGGCCGGCTCACCTCCCTGTTCTCCAATCCCGAGCGCGTGGAGGAGGTGTGCCAGGACATCGTCGACCACTACCTGGCCACCGCCTACCGCAACGAGATGAAGGCGCAGGTCGTCGCCTACAACCGCGAGTTGGCCGTGGCGTACACCAACAAGATCAACGAGATCCTGGCCGGCTACGGCGCCCAGCAGATCCTCGCCGAGGTGGGGCGCCACGAGGCGATCGCCGCCGAGGTGAACGTCTCGGTCTCGGACTCCAAGGATGAGGACCCCGCGATGCGCCGGCACCACATGACCGAGGCGGTGGAGGAAGACCAGAAGCGTCGGTTCCTGACTCCCGACGACCCGCTGTGTTTCCTGGTCGTCACCGCCAAGCTCCTGACGGGCTTCGACGCGCCCAACGAGGGCGTGCTGTACCTCGACAAGCCGCTGACCAAGCACACGCTGTACCAGACGATCACCCGGCCCAACCGCACCTGGGTCTCGCCCAGCGGCTTCGTCAAAACTCAGGGCGCCGTCGTCGACTACATCGGGCTCGCCGAGCAGGTCCAGGGTGCGGTCATCGACCCGGCCTTCGACGGCACCGGCCCCAAGAAGTCGTTCATTACCGGCATGAGCGAGCTCGTCATTGGGTTCCGGACCACGATCGACCGGATCGAGGACGTCCTCGTTGAAGGCGGGGTGGACATCCACGGTGACGACGGCGCGCTTGCGCGTTTCGCCGCGCTGAGCGCCATTAACACCTTCCTCGACGAGCACCCGGATGCCGCGGAGGAGTTCAAGAAGGACTACCGGCTGCTGGCCAAGCTGTACCCGTACGTCTCGAAGGACGCGCGCGTCGCGCGCTACGACGACACGTTCGCCCTCTTCGGTGCCGTCTACGTCACCCTGTTCAAGCAGTCCACGGACGAGGAGCGCCGGCACCGCCTGGCCGAGCTCGGGCCCCAGGTGCTGGCCATCATCAACACTCACGTGCACGACTTCGAGGTCGCGTCCGCACAGGGCGAGGCGCTCCTGCTCGACCAGCAGGGCTTCATGATCCTGCGCGAACTCATGGTCACCATCACGCCCGACGTCCCGGTCGACACCGACGCCCAGCCTCCGTCGGCGAAGGAGATCCTCGACCGCATCAAGGACGCCCTTGATCACGGGGTCGACGAGCGGTCCGTTAAGTATGTCGCCCTGGCAGAGCGGATCCGGGCCTTGCGAGAGCGGGTGATTCGGAACGCCGTCGACACGTTGGAATTCCTCACGGAAGCGCTCCAGATCGCGAAGAGTATCGTCCAGGCGCAGCAATCCAAGGACGAGCCGTTGGTCGCCGACGCCGATCACATCGGTGTCCTCACTCGCATCATCACTGAGCACCAGCCGAAGGGCATGACCGTTACTGCACGGCACCTTGCTGAAGAGATCGACCAGGTCGTGAAGCGGACGCTTGCCCGGAGCTGGGACAACACCGAGGATCGCGGCCGGGGCGTCCGCCGCGCCGCTGCTGCGGTCTTCCGCAAGTACTTGTTGCGGCCGGTGGGTGAACCCTTCGACTCGACCGTGGCGTACATCGAGGCGCACTACCTACTCGACTGAGGTACAGCGGTGGCGAGGTGTGCAGAGGCGGTACCGAGAGCGCGCCCGCGAACTCAGCCCTTGACCGCCGACACACGGCCTCCACGGCGTTTCACCCGTCCCGGCGGGCGGTACCAGATGCCCCGCGCTCTAGCCTCTCTGACGGGGCGAGCAGAGCAGCCCGTCCCGACGGGTGCTGACGCGCGATCGCATCGAGTCGGTGCTCGCAGCGGGCTAGGGGGCGCGGGCCGATGGACAGCCGACGGTGGACCGACGAGAAGAACCTCGAGTGGTCCAGCGGTCTTCGGCGGGTGTCCTTGGTTGCCGAGCTAGAAGTCGACGATGACGACCTCGACCACGCCCGGGAGGTCTTCGGGAGTGTGCTCAGGCTGAACCCAGCCCAGGAGGTAGCACGGCACCACCCGGCGTTCCTCCTGGTGTGTCTCACCGCGACGGGGATGGCCAGCTGGGAAGAGGGCACCTTCTACGCCAAGGTGGCCCAAGCACTGAACTGCTCGAAGCGGTCAGCAGAGGACGTGACGCGCTTCTTCCCGGAGTGCCTGGACCGGTTCGGCCTGCCTCGGTTCGACGAGGCCGGTGGCATGCGCTGGGTCACCCCGGTCCTGCTGCACGGCGGCATCCCGCTGGACCACCTCGACGAGCTTCTTGACCTCGTGACGTCTCGTCGCCGACGCGACCCCACCGTGTCCGGTGACAGCTTCGTTGAGTGGGCGCGGCTGAACTCTCGCGCGCTGGCCACCCAGCCCAAGGCCCTGGTTCGCTTCCTGCAGTACGGCGGGGAATTCGCCCCCGACCTGGTCGGCAGGGTCCTGGACTACGTCGACGAGCGCGATGTGGTGCTGCCCCGTGGGGTCCGTGAACGGCTCGCCCTTCTTGCCGCTCAGGGCCGGGTGGTGCGCTCGGCCGACCGTCGCGAGGCCCGACCGAGCTTCGCGCTACACGACGACGGGGTCGTGGTTGTACGGCTCCCGGGCGTCCAGCCCACCGGGTCCTCTCGGGACGTGGAGTGGCGAGTCCATCAAGGCCCGCTAACGGAGACGTTCAGGGCCGTTGCGCCATGGACCGCCGGGCCACGGCGGACAGATCCCTTAACCGTCGAGGTGCACGGACCGGTGCGCACGGTGACTGTCGAGCGTGACGGCGCGGCCAGCGAGCTGCCTCTCGTGCAGGCGGAGGACCCGATGCTGGTGTTCGACGCGGACGGCGAACTCGTTCCGCGCACACGGGCGATACCGGCGGGTCCGGTCACCTTGATGTGGCCCGGGTCGGTGGAGGACCCGCCTCGGGACGGACTCGGGAACGCCTTCGTGGGGGACGACCTGGACCTGCCGTACGGGTGGGAGCGGTGGGCACGCCGCGAGACAGTGGTGAGCCCCGGCACCGCTGTGCACTGGCATCAGTACCCGGCCCACCGCGTGGCGGGATTCGACCGAGCACGCGTCATCGTCGAGTCGGAGCTTGAGTGGGTGCACGCCGCGGACGGCTACAACGTCACGGTGCAACGCCCGACGGTCGCGCTGCCACAGCGGGACCGTCCCGAGGACTGGGTCGTGCAGGTCTCCACCCGCGATGGGGTCGTCCTGGAGCGAACCAGAGCCACCGCCCACCGGGTCGACCTGCTCCGAAGCCAGCCCCGACCCCTGGTCGCCGACCTCGTGGTGAGCGTCAAAGGTCCCCTCGGCCGCGGCGTGACGCGACGCGCCGTCGTCGCTGAAGGGCTTGAGGCGGACAGCACTCCCGACCATCGCGGCCTGGTCCCGCCCGACGGCCTGGCTCCTGCCCAGGTGCGCCTGAGCCGCGGCGACCAGCTCCTCCATACGGTGACGTTCTCGCCCGAGCAGATGTCTCACGACGTCCAGCTGGAAGGTCTGACCCTCGTTGTCACGCCACCGCACACGGCCCTGTCGTGGGTCGACAACGACGTCCCCGGCCCGTGGACCGTGCAGCCGGTCACGCTGACTGCCGAGCAGGTGCGCAAGGCTGTAATCCACGTGCGAGGACTACCGCCCGGAACGCGGGCGGTCGTGACGTTCACTACGGGTCTGCTTCGCCACGAGGTGGTGCCCCGCCACGCGAGGGGAGATGCCTGCCTGTTCGACCTGTCGGCGCTGACGGACAGTGTGCGACAAGAGGGTTCGGGAACGCTGTTCTTGACCGCTGGCGGGCCGCCCACCCGGATCGGCGCGATCCGACCGGCGCAGCTGGCGACGCGGATCGAGCTTGAGCACGACCGACTGGACGTCGACCTCACCGTCAGCGAGACGCTGGAACTGGTGGTCTATCGCCTGGGGGCACCGTGGGAGCCCGGTCGCGTCCTAGCCCTCGCTGAGCACAGAGTCGCCCTGCCGGCCGACCTTCGCGGGCGCGGCCCGCTGCGGGTGCAAGTGCGACGGGTCGACGAGTGGACACAGGCGTCAACCGCCTCGTTCCCTTCGCTCGGCGCCGACGTCTTCGATGTCGACCAGGCCTGGCACGCCGACCGGGAAGACGAGGGCGACGAGGCGGTCGCCGCAGTTCTGCTGGGCGCACTCGACGCGTCGGCTTCAAGCCCCACACCGCAGGGCCTGGCCCACGCTCTCGAGGCGTTGGCACTGCCCCGCCTGCCGTACGTGCTGAAGACCGGCTCTCCCCGCCAGGGCCTGGCGCATCTGTTGAGCTTGCATCCGCCCATGAGTCTGGAGGCGGTGCACCGAAGCACCGCCAGCACCTCACAGCTGACGGTCGCGCTCGCCGAGTCCGGGCTGGTCCACGCACCCGCCGTGGACACCGAACGGCCGGACCTCGTCGAGCCGTTGCTGGCGCGGTGCCCCGTCGCGGCGATGCTGTCGGTCAGCGCCGCAGTTGAGCGCCACGGCGTGACGCATCCTGCCGCCGGGCTCCAGGCGGCAGCGCTCGGCGACTGCCTCGTCGACCTGTGGGGTGGTCAGCCGGACGACATGCGCGCCGGCAGGTTCGAGCCACAGTTCGAGGAACGACCTGAGCTGCCCAAGTTCGCCTACGACTACCTGGCACCGGTGCCCACGGTGCTGCTCGACGCTGACAGCCGGGTGGCAGCCTGCTACCGGATGTGGCAGGCCCGAGCCCAGCTGTCCAACGTCGCCGCGCTCGCCATGCCGGCGATCCACCGCACGCGCCAGGCGCTTGCGAGTGATGGTCTAGAGGCGGCCCTCTGGCCGTACGTGCAGCAACGGCTCAGCCATGACGGCGTCATCGCCCTGCCTGCGCTGTCGATCGCCCTGGCGCTGCTAGCCCGCGTCGCGGCACACCGTGACGGCGCGGCCCGGCAGCAGGCCGTGCGCCTTGGGTCCGTCCACGCCGACCTCGCTCGACACGCTCCCGACCTGGTCGCCATCGACCTGGTACGGGCCGACGCCGCTGTGATCGGAGCTACCCGTTGACCACGATCGACCCCGTCGCCACTTCAACGGCCATCGCCGCCACCTACCAGCGGTACCTCGGGTCGCTGCTGCCGCTGCGGGATGAGGCGCTGCGCGCCAAGCTGGACGCGCAGCTGGCCGAGCAGAGCACCTTCTGGCACGGGCCGCTGCTGGAGATGACCCCGCCGTTCGTCTCTGGCGCGAGCCTGGCTGACCTTGTGCAGGCAGGCGTGCTGAGCGCCGGCTTCGCCCGGTACTTCTCACCCGAGCTGCCCGGCGCACGTCCGCTGTATCTGCACCAGGAGCAGGCAATCCGTCGGGCCCTGAACGGGCGCAACCTCGTGGTGGCCACGGGCACCGGGTCAGGCAAGACCGAGACGTTTCTCGTGCCGATCTTGGACCTGCTGGCCCGGCAGCGTGCGGCGGGCACCCTCGGCCCAGGGGTTCGGGCCCTGTTGCTCTACCCGATGAACGCCTTGGCCAACGACCAGCTGGAACGACTGCGCAAGCTGCTGGCCGCGACCCCGGAGATCACCTTCGGCCGGTACACCGGCGAGACCAAGGAGTCGACCAAGGACGCCCTGGCCCAGTACCAGACGACCTACGGACGCGACCCGCTGCCCAACGAGATGATCTCCCGCGAGCAGATGCGCACCAACCCACCGCACCTGCTGCTGACCAACTACGCCATGTTGGAGTACCTGCTGCTGCGCCCGCGGGACATGGACCTGTTCGAGGGGCCCAGCACCGGGCACTGGCGGTTCCTCGTCGTGGACGAGGCACACGTGTACGACGGGGTGAAGGGCACCGAGATCGCCCTCCTGCTGCGGCGTGTTCAGCAGCGCGTAGTCGCCGGAACCAGCCTGCAGTACCTGGCCTCGTCCGCCACAGTGGGTGGCGACCTGGACCAAGTGGCGACCTTCGGACAGGCACTGTTCGGCGCACCCTTCGAGCAACCCAGCCCCACGAGCCCGGGTGACGTCATCACCGCGACCCGCCGCACCCTGCCGAGCGCGGACACCTGGGGTCCGCTGTCACCGGAGCAGTTGGCCACGTTGGCCCGTGACCCCGATCCGGCGGACGCCTGGCGACGGGCACACCCGGGCAGAAACCTGCAGGACGAGGCGTCGATGCGCCTGCTGCAACGCCGCCTGGCCGAGGCACCGGAGTCCCTGGGAAGCCTGGCCCGCGCGGTCTTCCCCGGCACCGACCAAGACGAGGCGCGGCGCGCCGTTGCTGACCTGGTCGAACTGGGTCACCACGTCAACACCTCGACCGGGAGCCCAGTGCTGTCGGCGCGGTACCACCTGTTCGCCAGCGCCGTCGAGGGCGCGTTCGCCTGCTTGTCGCCGCGTGGTCCGCACGTGCGACTGACCCGCCACGCGCACTGCCCGGACTGCTCCGCGGCCATGTTCGAGCTCGCGGCCTGTAAGCAGTGCGGCCAGCTGCACCTACTCGGCCGGGTGATCATGGACGCCGGCCAGGAGACCCTGACCTTCGCCACCCGCCAAGGTCGCACGCACTGGGTCGTCGTGGGCGAGCCGTCCACCGGCTTGGACGAGGACGAGGACCCAGCCAGCCCCACCGCAGCGCTGGACCCGCAGGCCGCAACGTTGTGCACCACCTGCGGGACCTTCGCCAGCCCCACCGCCACCACGTGCCTCTCGTGCAGCGGCACACACCTACGGGCCGTGCTGCGGATCGACGCCGGCCAAGAGCTGAACGTGTGCCGCGGGTGCGGCGCCCGCGGTCCCCGCCAGGTCCGCCGCTTCCAGTCCGGTACGGACGCCGCCGCCGCGGTGCTGGCCACCGCGCTCTACCAGAACCTGCCAGCTGAGCAGGCACGCGACCGGCACTTGCTGATGTTCAGCGACTCGCGCCAGCAGGCCGCGTTCGCTGCGCCCTACCTGCAGTACACCTACGCCGGGCTGGTGCACCGCGCCTTGATCGCCCGCGCCTTGCGCAGCGAGTCGGGACAGGAGTTGTCCACCCAGGACGTCGCGGCGATCACCCGCCGCGCCGCCCAGACCGCGGGAGTGCTGAGCGGACGGGACACCGGCTTCACCGAACGCCGCGAGGTCGGCCTGTGGTTGCACCGGGAGATGCTCGAGGGCGGGGAACGCACCAGCCTCGAGGGCGTCGGCCTGGCCACCGTGATCCTGGCGGCACCCGCCAGCCCGGCGCCCCGCCCGTTGACCCGACTGGGCCTCAGCGACGAGGAGGCCTGGGCGTTGCTCGACGTGCTTACCCAGACGCTGCGGACCCAGGGCGCCGTCGCCCCCGTCGAGGACAGCATCGATCTGACCGATGAGTACCTCGCCCCGCGGAACCGGGCCACCTACGTGCGCGGGCACGGCTCCGAACCGAGCCAGGGAGTGCTGTCCTGGTCTCCGTCCGGCGCCGCCCAGTCCAACCGGCGCCTGGACTACCTCACCAGGGTGCTGACCGCCCTGGGGGCGGACGAGGACCCCCGTGCGTTGCTGGAGCAGATCTGGACCTGCCTGTCAGGCCCGAGCGGACCACAGTGGCTGGTCCTCGTCACCGACCGTGAGCGCGGCCCTGTGTGGCGGATCGACCCGTCCGCCCTCCGCTGGTCCTGGAGCGCACAGGGGGCACCACGCTGGCGGTGCGGGCTGTGCGGGCGCTTGTCCGCCCGATGGGTGCGGGGTGTGTGCCCCACCAAGGGCTGCTCCGGACAGCTGCAGCCCGAGCCGGCCCAGGTCGACCCGCGCGACCACTACGCCTCCACCTACATGACGTTGACCACCTCGACCCTGCGAGCCGAGGAACACACCGCCCAGATCGGCCCAGACGTGGCCAGCCGGCTGCAGGAGCAGTTCAGCACTGGAGAGGTCAACGTGCTCTCATGCTCGACCACCTTCGAGCTCGGCGTCGACGTCGGCGACCTGCAGACCGTCTTCTTGCGCAATGTGCCGCCGACGACGGCCAACTACGTCCAGCGCGCAGGACGTGCCGGCCGGCGTACCGACAGCGCCGCCTTGGTACTGACCTACGCCCCGATGCGCAGCCACGACCAAGCGATGTTCCATGACCCTGTCGCCATGGTCCAGGGCACCGTTCGTGCCCCGATCGTGACCCAGGACAACGTCCGGGTGGCGCGCCGCCACGCCCATTCGATAGCCCTGGCCGGCTTCCTGCGCGCCACGTTCGACGCAGACGGCACCGAGTACCGGACCGCCGGCGACTTCTTCGACGGCACCGGCACGACCGGCGACCAGCAGCTGCACGGATACCTGCAACAGCTGCCGTTGTCGGTCGAGCAAGCGGTGCGCGAGGTCCTACCCCCCGCCGTGCGTGCCGCCCTCGACACCGCCGATGGTTCGTGGCCGGACGAGATGTGGAAGCTCGTCGAGCTGGCCGGACAGGAGTACCGGGACGAGGTCGGCTTCTTCCGGGACAAGATCGCCGAGGTCGTCGCCGCCGCGAAGTACCGGCAAGCCGAGCAGCTGAAGCGGGTGGTGACCACCTTGGAGCGCCAGCAGCTGTTCGCCTACCTAGCACGACGCAACGTCATGCCCAAGTACGGCTTCCCTGTCGACACCGTCGAGCTGCGGGTACGGCCCGACAGCGACCCCGTCGCGCCGACCCTCGAACTGTCCCGGGACCTAGCGATGGCGATCAACGAATACGCCCCTGGCCAGGAGATCGTCGCCCGGGGCAAACTCGTGAAGTCCGCCGGGCTGTACCGGTACCCCAAGCGGGACTTCGTACGCCGGCACTACGCCGTGTGCACCCAGTGCGAAAGGCTCACCGTCGACCTCGACGACGTCGGCCCCGCCTGCGAGTGCGGGGCTGCACGGACCGGTGCCCGCAAGGTGTTCGTCGTGCCAGAGTTCGGGTTCGTCGCTGACTCAAGGCTGCGCCCGGTCGGCCTGACCCGACCGCAGGGCGGATGGTGGTCGGAGCAGTACGTGGAGGACGACGGCCAGCAGGTCGGCAGCGGCCGGCTGGACAGCCACATCGGGTCCGTTGGCTGGACCCTGCACACCCGCGCGACCTTGTGCGTCATCAACGAGGGCCCGAACCACGCGATGTACCAGATCTGCGAGACCTGCGGAGCGGGGAACTCCAGCCTCGGCTCACGAGGCCGCAGGTCGGGTGAGCATCCGCACCCCATGACCGGCAGGCCGTGCCGGGGCCGGTTCACCTCTCTCGCGCTCGGCCATCGCTTCCAGACCGACCTGCTCGCGCTCCAGATCGGTCCCGTTGTCTCGAGCGACCAGGCCCGGAGCGTGCTCTACGCCCTCCTTGCCGGCGCAGCCGACGCCCTGCAGATCGCCCGTGACGACATCGACGGCACGGTGCTTCCCAGCCGGGACAACGCCGTCGTGCTCTACGACGCCGTGCCGGGCGGCGCCGGTCTCGTGCACCGGATCGCGCAAGCCCTGCCGACGGTCGTCGACGCGGCCCTGGCCCGTGTCCAGGGGTGCTCCTGCGGACCCGAGACCAGCTGTCACCGATGCTTGCGCGTCTACCGCAACCAGACCTTCCATGAAGTGCTTCGCCGTGACCACGTCCTCGCGGTAGCCGAGACCGACGGCGGCTCCACCTCCGCATTCACGACGAGTGTGGTGAGTGCGACGACCTCGTCGGTTCAGCCCACGGTCTAGCCCATCGGCTAGGCGGGTCTGTGAGGGGCAAGCAGGGGTTCGCTTGGGATGTCGCCCTCTAGGAAGCCCTCAAGCCGCTCTCGGTATCGCCAGAAGCCGACGTACGCCACCTCGGAGAGCGCCTTCAGCCTGGCCAGGTTCCACACCGCATAACTGCCGCCCAGCACAACGAGGCGGTTGGCGTACGGGATCCCCCCGCGATGCGCGAGCCCGAAGAGCGCGTAGGCGTGGTCGAAGGACTGCGTGGTCGATGTCGCCGGGCTCGTCTGAACGAGAATCCCCGACCTATTGCGCGTCTCAACCTTGAGCGTCGGACGGATCACGAGCCCGCCGCCCAGTTTGACCACCGGTGATCGCTCGATGTGAGCGGCGCTAAGCCGATCCCGGAGGAAGTCTTCCACTTCGTCGGCCAGCGTCTCGCGTCGCCCTTGCAGCGGAACCGCGGCAACGCGAAGGCCATCAAGGGCCACTAACGCATCGGCGAACCGGACGAGCTCGCTTGCCGCACGATCAACCGGCGCCTCGAGAAAGACCCGCCCGCTACTCGCCTGGACTCCGTAGGTCTCAAGGGCCTGGTTCCATAGCCCTGCCAGAGTTGGGTCCGCCAGGTCCAAGCCCTGATCGCTGAGGCGGCCGAGCGTCTCACCGCCATCGCTGAGGACGACCACTCCGCGCCGGAGTCCAGTCAGGATGTGGACCGGCTCACTGTCGACCAGCACGCGATCAGTCGTCAGGAGCGACGTGCTGCCATCCCTCAAAGGCCTGCATCGCCAGCCGGATCTCTTGGCGACCTCGTCGAGGACCGCGGTCAGAGCCTCGGTGCATCCGCTCACGGCACCTCCCAGAGATCAGTCTGTGTCGGTCGAAGCAGTTCGGGGTCGTGCCACCGGAACTCCGGGCCGAGTTCGACGTGACACTCAGCGGCGAAGGACTCGAAGATCGCACGGTAGTCGTCGTCGCAGACAGAGCCCTCGCCGATCGACTCGTGAGGGATGTCCGTGGGCGTGTAGGCCCATCGGTTGCCATCCTGGCTTGACCATCGATGCTTGTGAGTCGTGCCCCGCCATCGCGCACCGTCCGGGTTCTGGTGATCGTCCCGCAGATCGAGTCGACGTAGGTCGACGGGGAACTCCCCCGCTCGCTTGTCACCCCAACCCAGCGCCCAGTGCGAGCGCTCGGGGATCGCGATCGAGATGCGGCCGCGCATGCTGAGGTTCTCGCCGAACGCGTTGAACACCCTGACGGACATCCGCAACTCTGTTGGATTGACGTCGGCCCACCGGGACACGCCCCACCGGACGGGCTCATTCACGACGAGCGACTTGTCGTCGAGCAGCAGATCAGCCTCCGCGTCGGTCAATCGTCGGAAGTTGGGCAACCTCGCGAGGCGCGCCCGTATGGCTCGCTCGTTCATCCGCCCCCGGCCCCCCATCAGCGCGCGCCCGTATGGCGCGAAACTACGCGTTCTCACCGGCCAAGCGATGGGAATCAGGCGGTCGACTTGGAAGAGCCTCGCAGCGTCCCGCGCTGGACGGCCCAAGCCCTGTCCAGCTCCGCGCCTGCGCGGCCGCAGAACACCCTCACAGCAGGCGGCACGGGCGCTAGCCTCCGATCACGGCTCCGGGGCGTGGCGCGCATTTGACCCGGGAACCCAGGTCCGCCGCCCTTCTGCGAGAGGCGTCGGCGGCCGCCCCGATTTGCGTCTTGCTGCCCCGAAGGAGACTTCGCCATGCCAAACGTGCACCGCGTTCCGCCTCATCTGATTGGTACCGAGAGCCACCCTGATGCCAGTGACCTCAGCCGCTTCCTGGTGCACATGACACGCGACGAAAAGGACCTGGCGAGCATCGTCATGTCGGGACACCTGGAGGCGCGAACGCCTTTCGGTCTAGGTCGAACACTCTTCATGGTGGCCGACAAGCACCAAAGCGCATGCTTCACCGCGATGCCCTTGGCCGAACTTGGTCGGTTGGCGGCGCGCGGAAGGGAGTACGGCATCGGGTTCACTCGGGAGTTTCTTGTCAAGAACGGCGGTCAGCCTGTCTGGTACGTGAACGAGAACAGCCCGCAGCACCTCGCGACCCAGCAGATCCAGAGTCGTCTGGTCGCCGCTAAGGACTGGGATGACCCCTTCTGGTTGCTTACACCGTTCATCGACCGGGTGATTCCCGGAACCTACGTCTGGGACTGGGAGAGGGAGTGGCGCCTCCCTGGAGGCCTTCACTTTGAGTGGGAGGACATCGCTTTTCTCATCGCGCCCGACGGCACAGCCCTGGAGATCGACGAAGAACCCACGCTCGGCATGCAGGTATTCGACCCTGACGGCGGCCAAGGGCGCTGGTGGGGTGGATCGCTTCCAGCATTCGGCGACAGGATGGACTTGCTTCTTGATCAGTTTCACGCGGAGTATCTGTCGCCGGATGACGCTGGATTCCCCTACGTCACGGCGGAAGGCGGCTATCAGTGGTTAACGCCGGAGTACGGCACCGCTGACGCGGTCGACGACCTGTTCGGGGAGTATCCGTGGCACGTGCGGGAGAGGCTGACCCGTGTGCTGGACGGGGAAGGCTCCGGGTGGGCGCGCTGCTCCGACGTGGAGGCAGTCTGGGAGTGAGCCCGTCGCGTGCGTCGGGGGCTGGCAGCCGTCCAGACGACGCATCGGACAGGTTGGTGATCCCCGAGTACTCCGACCGCGAAGGGGAACGCTTCGGTGGTCCGCCGACACCGTGAGGCGGCGACGCGACTCCCGCGAGTCGACGGTCTGCCCGATGTGTCGCGACGCCACCGACTGAAAAGCCGAGGGGCGCGACCTGCCCTGCAGAGGGTCCGACCGTCCCCTTCTTCGATGTGGCCTGGGAGGAGGGCGACACGCTCTCGGTGGCCGAGGTCAAGAGCATCACGGCCGCGAACGAGCCGCATCAACTTCGGCTAGGGCTCGACCAGGTGCTCTAGTACCGGCACGCGCTCTAGGTGGAAGACCGGCCAGTCGTCGCCGTCCTCATGCCGGAACGCGAGCCGAGTTCCGGCGACTTGGAGGCACTCTGCGCGAGTCTCGGGGTCCGGCTGAGCTGGCCTACCAAGCTCACCGGTCGCGACGGCTCGTGGTAAGCGACCTAGAGACGGGGCCGGGTCCGGAACGACGAGATCACGAGCACCCAGCCCAAAGCGCGGCCCTGAGGTATGTCAGGCCCCGGTCCTACCGTCGGGGCATGGCCGCGCGCGACGCAAGTGCCGCACCCCGGAGAAGAAGCCCTACGCCACGAAAGCCGAGACGCTCCGGGTCCCCCTTCGCATGCCTGCCCGCAGCATAGACCGCCGCGCCTACCGCTGCCGCGGGCACTGGCACGTCACGTCGCAGCCGCGGTGATCCCGATGCATCCCGTGCCGTTTGGAGACCCTACGTAGCGGCCCCGATCATCAGGCGTCGCTGTCAGAATCCATGGCGTGCCGCAACCGACGTTGATGCCGGACTCGAACATCTGGCGCTACCTCGTCGATGAGGACGCGATCGAGGCTGTAAGGATGGAAGCAAAGCGCCGCAGGGTCGCGATCGTCGCATGCCCAGCGGTGGTCTACGAGGCCCTCCGTGACCCCGACGCGAACCGACGTCACCGGTTGCTGAGAGCGATGACGCTCGGATCGTGGACGCGTCTGATGTCCGAGTCCTACACGGAGGCCAACGAACTCCGCGCCGAGATTGTGCGACTTCGCCCGGCATGGCTAGAGCCGCAGCCCGACCTTCAAGACTGGTACAGGTTGCAGGCGGACTGGAAGGGCGGCTTCTGGCGGCGGGGCCGGCACGACACTCGTGCCGAGGCTGCACGTGTCACCTTGCTGGAGGCTCGGAGAAACGACACCGCGCGCGAGGAGCGGCGACGCGAGCGTCAACAAGCCAGAGAGCGCGGATGGGACATCGCGAACGTCCCGCTCGACCTCACCGACTCCTTCACTATCCCCGTTCCAGGGTGGGACGGAGAGCCATTCCAGGCCTGGCGATCCGTCGGGCTCAACCGGTACTGGGTCAGCCTTCTGGCAGGCAAAGGGGCCGATTGGGATTGGCTCTCGCCGTGGCTCGCCGTACCGCTGGTCCTCGCCGACCAGGCATCGTGGGTCGCCATGTGGCTGTACGAGACCGACGCATCGCACGTGCCTCATCAGTGGCTGCGCTGGGCCTTCGATCTGGTCCAGTCGACGCAGCGGATCAACGACGGCACGGTGTTCGACAACCAGATTGCCAACTACTTACCCCACTGTGACGCGTTCATCACGTCCGACACCCGGTTCGTGAGGCAGATCGAGAAAGTCCGACCGCACTCCCCGATCGAGTTGGCTCAGGCGGTCCTAGCCCCGAGTGGCAGCGCCGCGGTCGAGGCCACGATGTGCGCAATCGCCAACCTCTCCGAAGGATGAAGATCCAGAGCTCACAGCCACCGCTGGGCTGTGGACTAACGTTCGCTGCGACGCAACACACGGGGCTCGCCCCGGCTGGGTGTGGTGTGGGTGATCGGACCGCGTCAGTCCGACTGGACCCTGCAAGCCCATCCAGCCGATGGGAGTCACCCATGAACCCCAAGACGTCGAACCTGCCCCGTCCCGGACAACGCTGACGGCCACGCGAGACGCCTTCGTCGAGGCCGTCGAGACTGACAACCGCGAGGCGATCCGTGCCCTGGCCGGCCGCCTGTGGTCCTGCACCGACATCATGCCCGGCTACTTGTGCGTCGCCCTCGACATGCGAGGGGCAGCACCTACGCCCAGTCCGCTCGAAGGATCCGCAAGGCGAGGTGAACAACGTCCGGCCCCGCTCGATCGCCCACCGAGCGGGGCCGGACGTGGCTCTACGCTCGGACCCGTGGACCAGGCACCGAATCGGGACGGCGGACCCGACCCGGCGCTCGCACTGGGTGCGTCAGCGCGAGCCAAGACCGGAGTCGGCCGCGGACAGACCCCGATCGCCTCTGGCGGGCCGGAGTACCACTTCTTGCCCAAGGATCCGGAGGAGGCCCTTAAAGCGCTCAGGGGGCCAGCCAGCCGGCTAGCCGAGCCCTCACCGGGGCACTCGCCCGAGGCCCAGGAGGGTCCACGGCGCTCCACCGGCGAGTCCGAGCAGCCCTGAGCTCGAAGACGCACTCAGGTCCCTACACGGCGGAGTAGCGTGCTGCACGTCAACCGAAGCCGTTGATTCGGGGCAGCGTTCCCGCAGGTCAACGTTGGTGGATCACTCCCACTCGATCGTGCCCGGCGGCTTGCTCGTCACGTCCAGCACCACGCGGTTGACCTCCGGGACCTCGTTGGTGATCCGGGTGGAGATCGTCGCGAGCACCTCGTAGGGCAGCCGCGTCCAGTCGGCCGTCATCGCGTCCTCGCTGGACACCGGTCGCAGCACGATCGGGTGACCGTACGTGCGGCCGTCGCCCTGCACGCCGACCGAGCGGACGTCGGCCAGCAGCACCACGGGGCACTGCCAGATGTCCCGGTCGAGGCCCGCGCGCGTGAGCTCCTCACGGGCTATCGCGTCGGCGGCGCGCAGCACGTCGAGGCGCTCGGCCGTGACCTCGCCGACGATGCGGATGCCCAGGCCCGGGCCCGGGAAGGGCTGGCGCCAGACGATCGCCTCCGGCACGCCCAGCTCCAGGCCGACGGCCCGCACCTCGTCCTTGAACAGCGTGCGCAACGGCTCGACCAGCTCGAACTGCAGGTCGTCCGGCAGGCCGCCGACGTTGTGGTGGCTCTTGATGTTCGCGGCACCCTCGCCGCCGCCGGACTCGACGACGTCGGGGTACAGGGTGCCCTGCACCAGGAACCGGACCTGCTCGCCGGACTCGCCGGCCTCCTCGACCACCTCGCGGGCGGCATCCTCGAACACGCGGATGAACTCGCGGCCGATGATCTTGCGCTTGGTCTCCGGGTCGGACACCCCCGCGAGCGCCGTCAGGAACCGCTCGCGCGCGTCGACGACCTTGAGCCGCACGCCCGTGGCGGCGACGAAGTCCTTCTCGACCTGCTCGGCCTCGCCGGAGCGCAGCAGCCCGTGGTCGACGAACACGCAGGTCAGCTGGTCACCGACGGCCTTCTGCACCAGCGCCGCGGCCACCGAGGAGTCCACGCCGCCGGACAGACCGCAGATCACGCGGGCGTCGCCCACCTGGGCGCGGATCGCGGCCACCTGCTCGGTGACCACGTTCTCGGGGTTCCAGTCGGCGGCGAGGCCGGCACCGCGGTACAGGAAGTTCTCCAGCGTCGACTGGCCGAGCGGCGTGTGGTGCACCTCGGGGTGCCACTGCACGCCGAACAGGCGGCGGTCGGTGTCCTCGAACGCCGCGACGGGTGCGGCGGCGGTGCTGGCCAGCACGCGGAACCCGGCCGGCGGGGACTTCACCGCGACGCCGTGGCTCATCCACACCCGCTGCTCGTCGGGCGAGCCGTCCAGCAGCACGCCGTCGTCGGACACGTCGGCCCGCGTCTGGCCGTACTCCCCCGTCGCGCCCGCGTCGACCGTCCCGCCGAGGGCGTGGGCCATCGCCTGGAAGCCGTAGCAGATGCCCAGCACGGGCACACCGGCCTCGAACAGCGCGGGGTCGACGGACGGCGCGCCCGGCTCGTACACCGAGGCGGGACCGCCGGACAGGATGATCGCCGCAGGGTGCTTGGCCAGCATCGCCTCGACCGACGCCGTGTGCGGCACGATCTCGGAGTACACGTGCGCCTCACGGACGCGACGCGCGATGAGCTGGGCGTACTGGGCACCGAAGTCGACGACGAGGACCGGGCGCTGCGCGGAGGCCGGGGGCTGCGTCACGCGACCAGGATAGGTGCGCGTCGCGGGCGTCCCGGCCCAGCGAGCGCTGCCAGGTCGGCCAGCCCGGTCCGCGCGGCCCCGCGGCCACCGTCCGGACGAGCGAAAACACCGTGAGCCGTGTCGGCACCTGTCCGTAACGTGGACGCCCGTGCGCTCGCTGCCCCTCGCCGATCCCGGCACCCCGCCCACCAGCGGCCCCTGGCCGCTGCTGGGCTGGCTGGCGCGCAAGCAGGCGGGTCCCCTGACCGCCGCCGTGCTGCTCGGCATCGTGACGTTCGCGTGCCAGGCGGTGCTGCCCTGGCTGACCGGGCGAGCGGTGGACGGCGGGCTGACGCACGGGTTCGGGCCGGACCTGTTCCACGCGGTGACGGGCCTGGTGGCGCTCGGCCTGGTCAGCGCGGCGGCCAGCGCGATCGGCCACCGGTTCGACGTGACGTGCTGGATGCGTGCGGCGTTCACCTCCTCCGAGCTCGTCGGACGCACCGCGGCGCGCTCGGGCCACGCGATCACGGCCGAGCTGCCCACCGGCGAGGTGGTCTCCGCGGTGGCGAACGACTCGCTGCGGATCGGCGAGATGTACGCGAACGCCGGGCGGTTCGTCGGGAGCCTGGTGGCGTACGCGGTCGTGGCGGTGCTGATGCTGCGGGTGTCCGTCCCGCTCGGCCTGGTGGTGGTCCTCGGGCTGCCGACCGTCGCCGCGGTGCTCGGGCTGCTCGTCAAGCCCCTGCAGCGCAAGCAGGCCGCGCAGCGCGAGGCGTCCGGCCGGCTGACCACGCTGGGTGCCGACACGGTGTCCGGTCTGCGCATCCTGCGGGGCATCGGCGGCGAGCACGTCTTCACCGCGCGGTACCGCGAGCAGTCCCAGAAGGTCCGCGCCGCCGGTGTGGAGGTCGCCGGGACGCAGTCCTGGCTCGACGGGCTGCAGGTGCTGCTCCCGGGAGCGTTCGTGGTGGCGCTGGTCTGGCTCGGCGCCCACCTGGCGCTGACGGGCACGGTCACGCCCGGCCAGCTGGTGTCGACCTACGGGTTCGCGGCCTTCCTCGCCTGGCCGGTGCAGAACGCCACGATGATGCTGCAGGCCGCGACCCGGGCGCACGTCGGTGCCGCCAAGGTGGTCGCGGTGCTCCGGGTGGTGCCCGCCTCCGGCGCCCGGCCTGCGAGCGCGGCCGCCCCGGCGCCGGGCGTGGCGCTGGTGGACGAGACGAGCGGCGTACGGGTGGACGCCGGCCGGGTGGTCGGCCTGGTCAGCGCGGACCCGGACGAGTCCGCGGCGATCGCGACGCGGATGGGCCGGTTCGACGACGAGGCGGAGGCCACGACACCGGTGCTGCTCGGCGGTGTCGCACTGGCCGACCTGCCCAAGGAGGAGGTGCGCCGTCGGATCGTCGTCGCCGAGGCGACGCCCCACCTGTTCTCCGGACCGCTGGTCGACGAGCTGGACGTGCGGGGGGTCGCCGACCGGACGCACGTCAGCCACGCCCTGACGCTCGCCGACGCCCACGACGTGCTGGAGTCGCTGCCCGGCGGGCTGGACGGCGAGCTGACCGAGCGCGGCCGGTCGCTGTCCGGCGGGCAGCGGCAGCGGGTCGCCCTGGCGCGCGCGCTGCTCACCGACCCCGAGTTCCTGGTGCTGGTCGAGCCGACCTCGGCGGTCGACGCCCACACGGAGGCACGGATCGCAGCACGGCTGGCGGACGCCCGGCGGGGCCGGTCCACCCTCGTGGTCAGCGCCAGCCCCGTGGTGCTCGAGCACGTGGACGAGGTCCAGCTGGTCGAGGACGGCCGCCTGGTCGCCCGCGGACGGCACGACGACCTGCTCGCGGGTGCGGCCGGTGCCGACGTCGCGGACCGGTACGGACGGATCGTCGGCCGCCAGCTGGACGAGGAACGCACCGCCGCCGCCGGCGGTGCGGAGCGGACGGGGGGTGCGTCGTGAGGCTGCCCATCGCCGACGGGCCGACGGTGCGGGCGTACGCCCTCGGGCTGCTGCGCGCGCACCGCTCCGCGCTGACGCGGATCGCGGTGCTGCACGGCCTGGCCGCCACGGCCGGGCTGGCCGGGCCCTGGTTGCTCGGCCGGGTGGTCGACGGCATCACGCACGGCACCACGGGGCGGTTCATCGACCGGATGGTCGCCATCGGTCTGGTCGCCGTGCTGACCCAGGCGGGCCTGACCCGGTACGCCACCCGCGCCTCGATCGTGTTCGGCGAGCAGGTGTTCGCCCAGCTCCGCGAGGAGTTCGTCGAGACGGTCACCACGTTGCCGCTGTCCACGGTGGAACGCGCGGGCACCGGCGACCTGGTCGCCCGCACCACCAACGACGTCAACCGGCTGCAGCACGCCGTCCGGTTCGGGGTGCCGCGCGTGATCGTCGCGGTGGTCTCGATCGCCCTGACCGTGGTCGCCTGCGTGCTGGTGTCGCCCCTGGTGGCGCTCGCGCTCTTCGTCGGCGTGCCCGGGATGGTCACCGTGGTGCGCTGGTACCTGCGCCGCGCGACCCCGGCCTACGTCCGGGAGGCCGCGGCCTACGCCGCGCTCAACGGAACCATCACCGAGTCCGTCGAGGGTGCCCGGACGGTCGACGCCCTGAGCCTGGGGCCCCGTCGGCACCGTCGGGTCCGCTCCGACCTGCACGAGGCGTTCCGTGCGGAGCGCGCGACGCTGAACCTGCGCACGGTGCTGTTCCCCGGCGTGGACCTCGCGTTCGTGCTCGCGCCCGCCGCCGTGCTCCTGTGGGGCGGTTGGCTCGCCGCGGACGGCCGGGTCAGCCTCGGCGCCGTCACGTCCATCGTCCTGTACGGGTACCAGATGGCCGGACCCGTGTGGGAGCTGATCTTCTGGGTGGACGAGATCCAGGTCGCGATGACGGCGCTGGCCCGCATCGTCGGCGTGCAGCTGGTGGCGCCTGACCGGACCGCCGGCAGCGAGCAGCCTGCGGACGAGCGGATCGCCGCCGAGGGGCTGCGGTACGCGTACCGCGAGGGGCACGACGTGCTGCACGGGATCGACCTCGACCTGGTGCCGGGCGAGCGGCTCGCCGTCGTCGGACCCTCCGGCGCCGGCAAGTCCACGCTGGGACGCCTGCTCGCCGGCATCCACCCACCGACAGGCGGACGGGTGACCGTGGGCGGTGTCCCGCTGGTCGACCTCCCGCTCGACGAGCTGCGCGGGCACGTCGCCCTGGTCACCCAGGAGCACCACGTCTTCGTCGGCTCGGTCGCCGACAACCTCAGGCTGGCCGCCGAGCACGCCGACGACGACGCGCTGGAGCACGCGCTGCGGGCGGTCGACGCGTGGGACTGGGTCCAGGCCCTCCCCGAGGGTCTCGGCACCGCTGTCGGCTCGGGCGGGGCGGCGCTGACCCCGGCCCAGGCGCAGCAGCTCGCCCTGGCGCGGCTCGTGCTGCTCGACCCGCACACCCTGGTGCTCGACGAGGCCACGTCGCTGCTGGACCCGAGGGCCGCACGGCACCTGGAGCGGTCGCTGTCGGCGGTCCTCGCCGGGCGGACGGTCGTGGCGATCGCGCACCGCCTGCACACCGCGCACGACGCCGACCGGGTCGCCGTGGTGCAGGACGGGATGGTCAGCGAGATCGGTGCCCACGACGACCTGGTCGCAGCCGGCGGCGACTACGCCGCCCTCTGGCGCTCCTGGCAGCACGAGGCCTGAGCGGCGCGCCCTAGTCGAACGGGTTGCCGCGCGCCTCGTCCCGCACCATGCGCCACCACAGCAGCAGCGCGAACCCGGCGAAGATCCACCACTGCGCGGCGTAGGACAGGTTCTGCAGGTTCAGCCCGGTGCCGCGCCTGGTCGGCGGCGGCAGCACCGTCGGCGGGTCGCCCTGCGCCGGGTCGGACGAGGCGAGCACCACGTACCCGGTCCACGTGGGTCCGCCCCACACCCCGACGAGCTCGGCCGGGCTGATCGCCTCGGTGCGCCCGTCGGACACCCCCGCCCCGGGAGCCTCGCCCGCCTGCAGGTACCCGACCACGGAGACGGCGCCGCCGGGTGCCGCGGGCAGGGGCGCACCGTCGGGCACGAACCCCCGGACGACGGCGAGCACGGCGGCGCCCTGCGGGGTGCTGACGTGCAGCGGTGTGAGCACCAGCGACCCGTGCCGGCCACCGACCACGCGTCCCGTCACCTGCAGCTGCCCCGCCGGGTCGTAGGTGCCCGAGACCTGCACCTTCCGCCCGACCATGCCGCCCGTGAACGGCTGCTGCGGTGCGATCACCTGGTCGAGCGGGACGGGTGCCGCCGTGGTCAGCTCCGCCTGGTGCCGCTGCTCGGCTGCGGCCCCGCGGACCTGTGCCCGGTCCAGCTGCCAGACCCCGAGCCGGGCGCACACCGCCGCCGCCAGGAGCAGCAGAGCGAGCATCCCGAGCATCCGCGGCGTCACCGCAGCCCGGAACCAGCGCGCCGCCCCGCCGGACGGTGCCGGGACGTCGGTCCCCACCGAGTCTGGGACGTGCGTCCCAGTCGGCTCTGTGACCGGTGCAGACGCGTCCCCGGAAGCGTGCTCGGCACGTCCCGGACCGCGGTCCGACGACGGGCCGGGCGGTGCGCTCGGCAGGGGGCTCATGGGCACGTGCCACGGTACCTCGGCACTCGGGAGCAGCACCGTGACCAGGGCAGACGTGCGCTCGGCGGTACCTGCGGAACCGATGCGGCTCGCACCGGTGCGCTGCCCGTCGCCATGGGGTTGTATGGCGCTATGAGCCTTGTCACAGCGCTCCCTGGGCCTGATGTCCCGGATTCGGAGCCGCGGCTCACGCAAGGCTAGGGTCCGGGACCGGCCTAGACCGGCCGTCGACGAGGGGAAGACACCGATGAGCACGACGACGGAGAAGCCTGCGGCCTGGCGCCGCGGGGCGGGCGCCCAGATCGAGGCATCGACCCTCGAGCGCATCGACCAGTGGTGGCGTGCGGCCAACTACCTGTCGGTCGGCCAGATCTACCTGCTGAACAACCCGCTGCTGCGCGAGCCGCTCAGCCGGGACGACGTCAAGCCGCGCCTGCTGGGCCACTGGGGCACCACGCCGGGCCTGAACTTCCTGTACGCGCACCTGAACCGCGCCATCGCGGAGCGCTCGCAGTCGACGATCTACGTCACCGGCCCGGGCCACGGGGGCCCCGGCCTCGTCGCGAGCGCGTACCTGGACGGCACGTACTCGGAGATCTACACGAACATCACCGAGGACGAGGACGGGCTGCGCAAGCTGTTCCGCCAGTTCTCCTTCCCGGGCGGCATCCCGTCGCACGTCGCCCCGGAGACGCCGGGCTCGATCCACGAGGGCGGCGAGCTCGGCTACGCGCTGTCCCACGCGTACGGCGCGGCGTTCGACAACCCGGACCTGCTGGTCGCCGCGGTCGTCGGCGACGGCGAGGCGGAGACCGGCCCGCTGGCCACCAGCTGGCACTCGAACAAGTTCGTCAACCCGGCGCAGGACGGCGTCGTGCTGCCGATCCTGCACCTCAACGGGTACAAGATCGCCAACCCCACGGTGCTCGCCCGCATCAGCGACGACGAGCTGCACGACCTGATGGTCGGCTACGGCCACCACCCGTACGTGTTCACCGGCGGCTACGACGCGGACGAGTCGATGGTCGACGTGCACCGACGCTTCGCGGTGCTGCTCGACGAGGTGCTCGACGAGATCGCGGACATCAAGGCACGTGCCGCCGCCGGCGACACCAGCCGCCCGATGTGGCCGATGATCGTCTTCCGCACCCCCAAGGGCTGGACCGGCCCGGCCGAGATCGACGGCAAGAAGACGACCGGTTCGTGGCGGGCCCACCAGGTGCCGCTCGCCAGCGCCCGGGACACCCCGGAGCACCTGCAGGTGCTCGAGGAGTGGCTGAAGTCGTACCGCGCCGAGGAGCTGTTCGACGCCACCGGCCGCCTCGAGGCGAACATCCGTGCGCTCGCCCCGAAGGGCGACCTGCGGATGAGCGCGAACCCGAACGCGAACGGCGGCGTGCTGCTCAAGGACCTGCGGCTGCCCGACTTCCGTGACTTCGCGGTCGACGTGCCGCACCCCGCCGGCTCGTTCTCCGAGGCGCCCCGGGTGCTCGGCGACTACCTCACCGAGGTGATCCGCCGGAACCCGGACAACTTCCGGATCTTCGGCCCGGACGAGACGGCGTCCAACCGCCTGCAGTCGGTGTTCGGCGTGACGGACAAGCAGTGGAACGCCGAGTACATCTCCCCCGACGTGGACGAGCACATGGCCCGCGCGGGCCGCGTGATGGAGATGCTCAGCGAGCACCAGTGCCAGGGCTGGCTCGAGGGCTACCTCCTGACCGGGCGGCACGGCCTGTTCACCTCCTACGAGGCGTTCATCCACATCGTCGACTCGATGTTCAACCAGCACGCGAAGTGGCTGAAGGTCACCAACGACATCCCGTGGCGCCGGCCGATCGCCAGCCTGAACTACCTGCTGTCCAGCCACGTCTGGAGGCAGGACCACAACGGCTTCTCGCACCAGGACCCGGGGTTCATCGACCACGTGGTCAACAAGAAGGCCGAGGTCGTCCGCGTCTACCTGCCGCCGGACGCGAACACCCTGCTGTCCACCTACGACCACTGCCTCAAGAGCCGGCAGTACGTCAACGTGGTGGTGTCCGGCAAGCAGCCCGCGCCCAACTTCCTCACCATGCAGGAGGCGATCGAGCACACCACCCGGGGCCTCGGCATCTGGGAGTGGGCCGGTACCGAGGTCGCCGGCGAGGAGCCGGACGTGGTGCTGGCGTGCGCCGGTGACGTGCCGACGCTCGAGGTGCTGGCCGCGGCGGACATCCTGCGCCGCGAGCTGCCGGTGCTGAAGGTGCGCGTGGTCAACGTCGTCGACCTGATGCGGCTGCAGGACGAGCGGGAGCACCCGCACGGCATGTCCGACCGGGACTTCGACACGCTGTTCACGGCGGACCGGCCGGTCGTCTTCGCCTACCACGGCTACCCGTGGCTGATCCACCGCCTCACGTACCGCCGCAACGGGCACGCCAACATCCACGTGCGCGGGTACAAGGAGGAGGGCACCACCACCACGCCCTTCGACATGGTGATGCTGAACGACCTGGACCGTTACCACCTGGTGATCGACGTGATCGACCAGGTGCACTGGCTGCGCGCGTCGCAGGCCGGCCTGCGCCAGCGCATGGTCGACGCCCGCCTGCGCGCCCGTCAGTACACCCGGGAGCACGGCGAGGACATCCCGGAGGTGCGCGACTGGGTGTGGCCGGATGCCGGCGACGCCGCCGCCGAGGGCGAGGTCGCCGCGACCTTGTCCACGGGTGGCGACAACGAGTAGTCGGTGAGGGGGCCGGAGCGGGTGACCGCTCCGGCCCCCTCGTCGCATGACGAACCGCAAGAAACAGGAGACGCCCACCGTGGCCCGCAGCATCTACATCGCCTCACCCGAGGGTGACACCGGAAAATCCACGGTGGCTCTCGGCCTAGTCGACCTGCTCACGCGAACCGTGCAGCGCGTCGGCGTGTTCCGTCCGGTCGCCCGGTCCACCGAGGAGC
Organism: Cellulomonas sp. NTE-D12; assembly: GCF_027923705.1. Classification (NCBI taxonomy): domain Bacteria; kingdom Bacillati; phylum Actinomycetota; class Actinomycetes; order Micrococcales; family Cellulomonadaceae; genus Cellulomonas; species Cellulomonas electrica. The sequence continues at coordinate 2,883,643 of NZ_AP026442.1, forward strand.
GGGACTACGTGCTCGAGCTGCTGCTCGCCCACGACGGCATCGACATGGCGTACGACGACGCGATCGGCGTCACGTACGAGCAGGTGCTCGACGACGCCGAGGGCTCGCTGGCGAAGATCGTGCAGCGGTACCACGACGTAGAGCGCCGCTGCGACGCGATCGTCGTCGTCGGCACGGACTACACGGACGTCGCCGGACCGACCGAGCTGGCGTACAACGCCCGCATCGCCGCGAACCTCGGCGCGCCGGCGGTGCTGGTGGTCAGCGGCAAGAACCGGGCGCCGGACGCGATCCACCAGATCGCGGAGGTGGCGATCGCCGAGATGAAGGCGAACCACGCCCAGGTGGTCGCGGTGGTGGCCAACCGGTGCGCCGCCACGTGCGTGGACGGCGTGCGGGCGGAGTTCAAGGACGAGCTGCCGATCTGGGCGATCCCGGACGACCCCATGCTGACGGCCCCGACCCTGCGCGAGCTGGTCGACGCGGTGGGCGGCTCGCTGATCCGCGGCGACGAGGAGCTGCTGTCCCGCGAGGTGCTGGACCTGCTGGTCGGCGCGATGAGCGTGGAGCACCTGCTCGACCGCCTGCAGCCGGGTGCCGTAGTGATCACCTCCGGCGACCGGCACGACGTGCTGCTCGGCCTGCAGCTGGCGCACCAGGCCGACGGGTTCCCCAACCTGGCCGGCATCGTGCTGACCGGCGGCCTCACACCGGCCCCCGTGATCTCCCGGCTGCTGGACGGCCTGAACTCCCGGCTGCCGATCATCAGCACCGACCTGGGCACGTTCCGGTCCGCCTCCGCGGCGGCGGCGACCCGTGGGCGGCTCAGCCGCGACTCGCAGCGGAAGGTCGACTCCGCGCTCGCGCTGTTCGAGCAGCACGTCGACGGCACGGCCCTGCTCGGGGCTCTGGACGTCCCGCGCGTCGCCGTGGTCACCCCGCTGATGTTCGAGTACGAGCTGCTGGACCGGGCCCGCAACGACCGCAAGCACATCGTGCTGCCCGAGGGTGGCGACGACCGCATCCTGCGCGCCGCCTCGACCCTGCTCCAGCGCGGTGTCGCGGACCTGACGATCCTCGGCGACGAGCAGTCGATCCGGACCCGGGCCACCGAGCTGGGTCTCGTGCTCGACGCCGCTCAGGTGATCGACCCCAAGGACGGCGAGCTGCTCGAGCGGTTCGCTGCCGAGTACACCGAGCTGCGCAAGCACAAGGGCATGACGGTGGAGCGCGCGCGCGAGATCGTCTCCTCGGTGTCCTACTTCGGCACGATGATGGTCAAGCTCGGCCTGGCCGACGGCATGGTCTCCGGCGCGATCCACACGACGGCGCACACCATCAAGCCGTCGTTCGAGATCATCAAGACGGCGCCCGGCGTCAGCAACGTGTCCAGCTGCTTCCTGATGTGCCTCGAGGACCGCGTGCTGGTGTACGCCGACTGCGCGGTGATCCCGGACCCGACGGCCGAGCAGCTGGCGGACATCGCGATCTCCTCGGCGGCGACCGCCGAGCAGTTCGGCATCGAGCCGCGCATCGCGATGCTGTCCTACTCGACCGGCGAGTCCGGCACGGGGGCGGACGTGGACAAGGTCCGCACCGCCACGGCGCTGGTCCGCGAGCGCCGCCCCGACCTGTCGGTGGAGGGCCCCATTCAGTACGACGCCGCCGTGGACGCCTCGGTCGCCAAGACGAAGCTGCCGGACTCCGCGGTGGCCGGGCGGGCGACGGTGTTCGTCTTCCCCGACCTGAACACCGGCAACAACACGTACAAGGCCGTGCAGCGGTCCGCCGGCGCCGTGGCGATCGGCCCGGTGCTGCAGGGGCTGCGCGCCCCGGTCAACGACCTGTCCCGCGGCGCCCTGGTCCAGGACATCGTCAACACCGTCGCGATCACCGCGATCCAGGCCCAGGCGCTCGCCGGGGCCACCACCCGCACCCAGCTGCCCGCGGCAGCCGACCCCGTGGAGGCAGCAACCCGATGAGCACCCGCACAGTCCTGGTGGTCAACTCCGGCTCGTCGTCGATCAAGTACCAGCTGGTCGACCCCGACGCCGGCACGGCGATCGCCTCGGGCCTCGTCGAGCGGATCGGCGAGAGCTCCGGCAACGTCAAGCACACCTACGGCGACCAGACGGTCAAGCGCGAGCTGCCCGTGCCGGACCACGCGGTCGGCATGCGCATCGTCCTCGACCTGTTCGAGGAGGTCGGCCCCTCGATCCACACGTCCAACGTCGTGGCCGTCGGCCACCGCGTGGTGCAGGGTGGCTCGGTGTTCGACGCGCCGGCCCTGATCGACGACGACGTGGTGGAGAAGATCGACGCCCTGTCCCCACTGGCTCCGCTGCACAACCCGGCGCACATCACCGGCATCAAGGTCGCCCGGCAGCTGCTGCCGGACGAGCCGCAGGTCGCGGTGTTCGACACGGCGTTCTTCGAGAAGCTGCCGGCCGAGGCCGCCACGTACGCGATCGACAAGAAGGTCGCCGCCGCGCACCAGGTGCGCCGCTACGGCGCCCACGGCACCTCGCACCAGTACGTCTCGCAGGAGGTGGCCCGGTACCTCGACCGCCCGGTCGGCGAGCTGAACCAGATCGTGCTGCACCTGGGCAACGGCGCCTCGGCGTCGGCCGTCAAGGGCGGCCACGCGGTGGACACCTCGATGGGGCTGACGCCGCTCGAGGGCCTGGTGATGGGCACGCGCTCCGGGGACATCGACCCGGCCGTGGTGTTCCACCTCTACCGGAACGCCGGCATGTCGATCGACGACATCGACGACCTGCTGAACCGCCGCTCCGGCATCAAGGGCCTGTCCGGCGAGAACGACTTCCGGGCGCTGCACGACATGATCGCCGCGGGGGACGCCGACGCGGCGCTCGCCCTGGACGTGTACGTGCACCGGCTGAAGAAGTACGTCGGCGCCTACTACGCGATCCTCGGCCGGCTCGACGTGCTGACGTTCACCGCCGGTGTCGGCGAGAACGACGACGTGGTGCGCGCGCGGGTGTGCGAGGGGCTCGAGCCGCTCGGCATCGTGCTCGACCCGGAGCGGAACGCCGGTCGTGGCGGCCCGAAGGTCATCTCCGCCGACGGCTCGCCCGTCACGGTGCTGGTGATCCCCACCAACGAGGAGCTGGCCATCGCCCGCCAGTCGCTGGCGGTGGTCGAGGCCCGCTGAGGCCCGCGACCCACGGGTGCCCCGGTCCGCTCGTCGGACCGGGGCACCGCTGCGTCAGGCGGCGCTCACGGCAGCCGCACCGTCCGCATGGCCCGCAGCGTCTGCGTGTAGACGGCCGGCCAGAGCTCGTGCCCCAGCCCGAAGAGCCGCTCGAGCCCCACCGTCGGGCCGCCCCACGGACCCAGCACGCCGTGGGTCCCCCGCTGCACCGCGATGGTCTGCTGCCGCGTGTGCAGCCACAGCCCCTCCGGCCCGTGCCGGCCGCCGAGCCCGGACGGCCCCCAGCCGGACTGCGGCGCCCCCATCGACGCCCAGCTGGCGACGTACCCCTCGTTGACGTTCACCGACCCGGCGCGGACGCGCCGAGCGAGCGCGGCCCCGCGCCGTGCCGACGCCGTCCAGATGCTCGCGTTGAGGCCGTACTCGCTGTCGTTCATCGCGGCGACCGCTTCGTCGTCCGACGACACCGGGCTGAGCGCCACCACCGGACCGAAGGTCTCCTCGCGGCACAGGAGGGCCGTGGCCGGGACGTCGGTCAGGACCGTCGGCTCGTAGAAGTAGGGGCCGAGGTCCGGTCGCTCGTGCCCGCCGGTCAGCACCCGTGCGCCCTGGCCGACGGCGTCCTCGACGTGCTCGACCACCCGGGCCAGCTGGCTCGCCGACGTCAGCGACCCGACGTCCGACCGGTAGTCCAGCCCCGCACCCAGCCGCAGCGCACGCGTCCGGGCGACGAACGCGGGCACGAGCTCGTCCCACACGGCGCGGTGCACGTACACGCGCTCGACGCTCACGCAGATCTGGCCCGTGCCCGCGAAGGCGGCGCGCACCACCCCGGCGGCTGTGACGTCCACGTGCACGTCCTCGGCGACGTAGAGGGCGTTCTTGCCGCCGAGCTCGAGCGTCGCGGGCACCAGCCGCCGCCCGGCCTGCGCGGCGACCGTGCGACCGGCGCCGGTGGAGCCGGTGAAGACGACGGCATCCGCCGCCTCGACCACCGCCGAGCCGATGTCCGGCCCGCCGGTGACCACCTGAAGCACGCCGACCGGCAGGCCCGCGTCCTCCAGCAGCTCCGCGGCCCACAGCGCCGTCAGCGTCGTCTGCGGGTCGGGGCGCAGGACCACGGCGTTGCCCGCGACCAGGGCCGGCAGCGCATCGCCGAGGGCCATGGTCAGCGGCACGTTCCACGGCGCCACCACGCCGACCACCCCGATCGGGTGTCGCACCACCCGGGTGGACGTCAGCCCGGGCAGCAGCCCGGCGGCGTGCCGGGTGGCCAGGTACGAGCGGGCGCGGACGGCGTAGTGCCGCGCCACGTTGGCGACGTCCGCGACCTCCTCGAAGGCGTGGGTCCGCGCCTTGCCCGTCTCCACCTGGATCAGGTCGAGCACGTCGCTCTGCCGTTCGAGGAGCAGGTCGTGCAGCCGCAGCAGCACCGCCGTGCGCTCCCGGAGCGGGGCGGCGGACCACAGCCGCTGGGCGGCACGGGCGCTCCGGACGGCCTGCACCACGTCCTCCGGCCGGGACAGCGGGACGGCGGCGATCGGTGCGCCGGTGAACGGCGCGTGCGCGACGTGGACGGCGTGGCCGGGGCCGGCGACCACCCTGGCCAGCAGCGTGCGCAGGTCGTCCGGCTCGAGCACGTAGGTGGCGAGCGGGTCCGTCTCCGGGTCGTGCAGCTGGGCGTGTGCCGGGTCCGGCTGCCCTGCGTCGTGCGCCATCGCGTCAGCGTACGTCCGCCGCCTGTCGGAGCCCATGTGGGCGGAGTCGGTGGAGCCGGCGCGGTCGGGCGCAGTCGGCGGAGCCGGACGCACTCGGGTGCAGAACGCAGGTGGGGCGGTCGCCGTCGGCGACCGCCCCACCCCGTCGTGCACTCAGCCCAGCGTCGCGCGCACCTCGTCGACCAGCAGCCCGACCACGGCCGCGCGGGCCTCCTCGGCCGACCGCGCCGCGAGCGCCGCCGCCGCCATCTCGCGGCACCGCTCCAGCGTGTGGTGCCGCACGGCGTACCGCACGGCCGGCACGGCACCTGCCGACATCGACAGGCTCGTGACGCCAAGACCCACCAGGACCAGCGCCATCAACGGGTCGGCCGCCGACTCGCCGCACACCCCGACCGGCTTGCCGAGCGTCACCCCGGCCCGAGCCGTGGTGGCGACCAGGTCGAGCACGGCCGGCTGCCACGGGTCGAGCAGGTCGGCCAGCTCACCGCGCAGCCGGTCGGTGGCCATCGTGTACTGCGCGAGGTCGTTGGTGCCGAGGGAGACGAAGTCCACCTCCGCGAGCAGCTGCTCGGCCCGCAGCGCGGCCGAGGGCACCTCCACCATCACGCCGACCGTCGCGACCCCCGCGGCACGGGCTCGTGCCGCGAACTCCCGGGCCTCGTCCACCGTGGCGATCATCGGGGCCATCACCCAGGGGGTGGTGCCCGTCTCGCGCTGGGCATCGGCGAGCGCCGCCAGCTGGGTGTCGAGCAGCTCCGGGTGCGTGCGCACCTGGCGGTAGCCCCGCACGCCGAGCGCCGGGTTCTCCTCGTCGGGCTGCGTGGCGAAGGTCAGCGGCTTGTCCGCACCGGCGTCGAGCGTGCGGACCACCACCTTGCGCTCGCCGAGCGCCCGGAGGACGACGGCGTAGGTCTCCGCCTGCTCCTTGCGGGTCGGCGCCGTGGACCGCTCGAGGAACAGCACCTCGGTGCGGAACAGGCCGACGCCCTGCACCGGCTGCGGGGCCACGCGCTGGGCGTCCTCGGCCGTGCCGATGTTGGCGAGCAGCTGCACGGGATGGCCGTCGGCCGTGGCACCCGGTGCGGTGTCCTCCTCGAACACGCGCTCGGTCGCCGCCCGGCGCGCCAGCGCCGCCCGCAGCTCGTCGTCCGGGTCGACCGTCACGGTGGACGTCGCCGAGTCGACGGCGACCTCGACGCCCTCGGGCAGGTCGGTCGCACCGGTGACGCGGACCAGGCACGGCAGGCCCAGCTGGCCCGCGATGATCGCGGTGTGGCCGGTGGGGCCGCCGAGCTCGGTGACGATCGCCACCACGTTCGCCAGGTCGAGCGCCGCCGTGTCCGCCGGTGCGAGGTCGCGGGCGACCACCACGGACGGCCTGGTCAGCTCGGGGACACCGGGTGCCGGCAGCCCCATCGCGCGGGCCACCACCCGGTCACGCACCGACCGCAGGTCGGTGACGCGCTCGGCGAGGTACCCGCCCGCCTGCTCGAACATCGCGGCGAACATGTCCACCACGGCGTCGACCGCCGCGACCGGCGGCTCGCCGGCGTCGAGCCGGGCGAGCACGCCGGTGCGCAGCGCCGGGTCGGCCGCCATCTGCGCGGTGGCGGCCAGCACCTCCTTGACGGTGCCGGACGAGCGGTCGGACTGGGCCTGCAGGGCGTCCGCGACGTCCGTGAACGCCTGCCCCACCGCGGCGCGCACCTGCTCCGGGCCGGCCGGTGCACCGTCCACCAGCAGCGGCGCGTCGGCGGCGGGGGCCGGTGCCGGGCGCACCTGCACGACGGGGCCGACGGCGGTCCGACGGCCGACGCCGACGCCGTGCAGCACGGCACCGGACGCGGCCCCCACCGCCGCGGTCACGACGTCGCCTCGGGTGCGTCCAGGTCGCGGGAGAGCAGGTCGACGAGGCCGTCGAGCACCTCGTCCGCCTTCGGTCCCTCGGCTGCCAGGGTCACCTGGGCACCGCACGGCACGCCGAGCGACATCACCAGCAGGATGCTCGACGCGTCCACCGGCAACCCGCCCTCGGTGGCGATGGTGACGGGGGTGCCGCCGGCGGCCACCGCCTGCGTGAAGAGCATCGCGGGACGGGCGTGCAGCCCCACCCGGGACGCCACGGTGACAGTTCGTTCTGCCATGTCGTCAATCGCCTTTCGTCAGGTCGTCCAACGTCGTCGTCGTCGTCACTGCGATGCTGCTCACGCCACCCGGGCGACCGCCGGACGGGTGACCGCCTCGTCCGCGATCTCCGCGTCGGAGCCCTGCCCGAGCCGCTTCATCGCCATCACCGCCAGGGCGGACACTACGGTGCCGACCACCAGGGCGAGCAGGAACAGCAGCGGCTTGCTGATCAGGGCCAGCACCCAGATGCCGCCGTGCGGGGCCAGCTGACCGCTGCCGAAGGCCATCACCAGGCCACCGGTCACGGCGCCGCCGAGCATGAACGACGGGATCATCCGCAGCGGGTCGGCCGCAGCGAACGGGATGGCGCCCTCGGAGATGAAGGACAGGCCGAGGAGCCAGGCGGACTTGCCGGACTCCCGCTCGTTCTCCGTCCACAGCGCCGGACGGACGGCGGTGGCCAGCGCGACGGCCAGCGGCGGGACCATGCCCGCGGCCATCACGGCGGCCATCACCTTGGCCGGGGCGGCCGACGTGCTGGCGGCGTTGGCCAGACCGGTGGTGGCGAAGACGTAGGCCACCTTGTTCAGCGGTCCGCCGAGGTCGAAGCACATCATCAGGCCCAGGATCACACCGAGCAGCACCGCGCTGCCGCCGGACAGGCTGGACAGCCAGCTCGAGAGCCCGTCGTTCAGCGCCTTCATCGGCGGACCGATCACCAGGGCGGTCAGCACGCCGACCACGGCGACGGACAGCAGCGGGATCACCACGACGGGCATCACGCCCCGCACGCCCTTGGGCACCTTCCAGCGGGAGATCCACAGCGCGAGGAAGCCGCCGAGGAAGCCGGTGACGATGCCGCCGAGGAACCCGGCGCCGACCAGGCCGGCCGCGAAGCCGCCCACCATGCCGGGCACGATGCCCGGACGGTCGGCGATGCCGTAGGCGATGTACGCCGACAGCGCCGGGACCAGGAAGGCGAAGGCCCACTTCCCGATCCAGAACAGCAGCACGGCCCACGACTGCCCGGAGGTGAACGAGAACCCGTCGGCGATCCACTTGGCGAACGCCGCACCGTTGGTGCCGTCCACCACCTTGGTGACCTCGATGGCGCCGTTGGACGGCCACGCCACGGTCGCGATCAGGAAGCCGATCGCGATGAGGATGCCGCCGGCGGCGACGAACGGGATCATGTACGACACGCCGGTCATCAGGTACTGCCGGATGCGGTGACCCACCCCGACGGTCCGCGCAGGGGTGACCGCGACCGGCACCGGGGCGGCACCGGCAGCGGGAGCCGTACCGGCGGCACGCGCCGCCTCGACCGCGGCGACGGCCTGCGCGATCACGCCGGGCGCGTCGTGCACGGCCTTCTTCACGCCGACGTCCGTGATCGGCTTGCCGGCGAACCGCTCCTTGCCCTGCACGTCCAGGTCGGCGGCGTAGATGACGCCGTCCGCCTCGGCGATGAGCGCCGGGTCCAGCGGGACGGAACCCGCGGCACCCTGCGTCTCGACGTGGACCTCGTGGCCGGCCGCCTTACCGGCCTGCTCGAGGGCCTCAGCGGCCATGTAGGTGTGCGCGATGCCCGTGGGGCATGACGACACGGCGACGAACTTCATGCGGGAACCACCTCTCGGGTGATGATCTCGGCAACGGTGGCGGCGTCCGGCGCGTCGGTCAGCGACTGCCGGAACTCCGGGTGCACCAGGCGGCGCGCGAGCGCCGCCAGGATCTTCAGGTGGTCGGCGTCACCGGACGCGGGGGCCGCGATGAGGAAGACCAGGGTCGCGGGCCCGTCGGGGGCACCGAAGTCCACGCCGCCCGGCACCTTGCCCAGCGCGAGGCTGGGGGTGGTGACGTACTGGGACCGGGCGTGCGGCAGGCCGATGCCGCCGGGCATGCCGGTGGCCATCTGCGCCTCCCGTGCCTTGACGTCGGCGGCGAAGCCGTCGGCGTCGGTCACGCGGCCGGCCGCCACCAGCTTGTCGATGAGCTGGCGGACGACGTCGTCCCGGTCGGTGGCGACCACGTCGACGGCGACGAGGTCGGGGGTGATCAACGAGGTGCTCACGTCACAGCTCCTTCAGTGCGAGGCGGGGATCGGGGTTCTCGACGACGTGGACGGCCTCCACGTCGACGTCGGCAGGGTCCGGGACGGCGGTGCCCGGCATCATCACGGCGGCCCGTCCCCACGCCACCGCGGCACGCAGCCGCTCGGCCGGGGTGCCGGTGGCGCCCAGGTAGCCGGCGAGGGTGGTGTCGCCCGCGCCGACGGTGGACAGCGGCACCAGGGCGGGCCCACCGGCCCACCATGTGCCGTCCGCCAGCACCAGCAGCGCGCCGTGGGCGCCGAGGCTGACCAGCACGGCCTTGGTGCCGGCGGACATCACCTCGCGCGCGGCCTCGACGACGTCGCCGACCGTGCTCAGCTCGCGGCCGACCAGGTCGGCCAGCTCCTCGTCGTTCGGCTTGACCAGGCACAGGCCACCGGCCCGGACGGCCCTGGTGAACGGGGTGCCGGAGGTGTCCAGCACCAGCGGCACGCTGTACCGGGCGGCCAGGCCCGCCAGCCGGACGAAGAACGACTCCCCCGCACCCGCGGGCAGGCTGCCGGCGGCGACCAGGGCGGCCGGCCGGGTGGCCAGCTGCGCCTCGACCGCCGCGAGCACCGCGTCGACCTCGGCGGCGGACAGCTGCGGACCGGGCGCGTTCACCTTGGTGGTGGTGCCGCGGGAGTCGACCAGCGTCAGGTTGGTGCGGGTGTCCCCTGCGATCGGCACCGGCACGGCCGGCACCTGGTGCTCGTGCAGCAGGCGCACCAGGTAGTCGCCGTCGGCACCGCCCACCGGCAGCACCGCGCGGGTCTCGACGCCCTGACGGGCGAGCACCCGCGACACGTTGATGCCCTTGCCGCCGGGGTGCACGTGCGCGGCGTGCGCGCGGTTGACCTCGCCGACCTCCAGGCGGTCGACGTCCAGAGCCCGGTCCAGGCTCGGGTTGGGGGTCAGCGTGACGATCATGCGCGCACCACCCTCAGTCCGGCCGACTCCAGCTCCTCGGCGAGCTCGGCGTCCACGCCGGCGTCGGTGATCAGCGTGTCGACGGCACCGATCGGGGCGACGTGGACGAAGTCGGCCCGGCCCACCTTGGTGTGGTCGGCCAGCACCACCGTCCGCCGCGCGGCGGCCACCAGCGCCCGCTTCACGGACGCCTCGGCAAGGTCCGGGGTGGTCAGCCCGTGCTCGACGCTGATCCCGTTGGTGCCGAGGAAGGCGACGTCGGCGTGGATGTCGCCCAGGTCCCGCAGCGCCCAGGTGCCGACGGCGGCGAGCGTGCGGCCCCGCACCGTGCCGCCGACCAGGTGCAACGTGATGCCCTGCCGCGTGGCGAGCACCGTGGCGACCGGCAGCGCGTGGGTCACCACCGTCAGCTCCCGGTCGCTCGGCAGCAGCTCGGCCAGCCGCACCGTGGTGGTGCCGGCGTCGAGGATGATCGCGCCCCCGTCGGGCAGCTCGTCGAGCGCCGCCTTGGCGATGCGCTCCTTCTCTCCGGAGAGGACGCCCTCGCGATCGGCGATGCCGGGCTCGAAGCCGAGGCGCTCGACCGGGATCGCGCCGCCGTGCACCCGGCGCACCAGGCCGTGCCGCTCGAGCGCGGTCAGGTCGCGGCGCACGGTCTCGGGCGTGACGTCGAGCTCGACCGCCAGCGAGGCGACGTCGACGCGCCCCTCGCTGCGCGCCCGCGCCAGGATCTGCTGGTGCCGCTCCGGTGCGTACACGGTGACTCCGTCGTCCTCAGGCCGGACGGGCCCTGCGCCGCGTCCGTGCCAGTGAGACTCTCGCCCACGGCGCCGGATGTCAACCCCAAGCAAGCAGACTCGGACACACCCGGATCCGATCGGGCACCGGTTGGCCCGATAACGGGACTTTGGTCCCATTCGGTCGCGCTGATCGGACATCGCCTACCGCCCCGATGTCCGGGACTGTGGGATCGCATCCACGCCGTGCGTCCGCGCACGTCCCGGCACATGCCGAGCGTCCCGCGCGGACCGCGCTCGCGCCAGACGAGCGCACCACCGGCTCCGGCCGTGCCGCCACCGCAACCGGGCATGGCGAAGGGCGCCGCGGGCGCGGTGCGGAGACCTTCTGGAGTGATCCCCGCACCACGGCCGCGACGCCCTTCGCCCCTCGGCTCCCGGGCCGCGTCACCAGCCCGGGAGCCTGCTGCCGAGGCCCGTCAGGCCTCGTTCACCGAGGAGATGAGCTGGTACAGCTCGTCGGCGTCCTTCACCTCGAGCACGCGTGCCGCCTGCTCGGGGTCGGCGAACACCAGCGCGATCTTCGACAGGATCGTCAGGTGCTCGTCGCCGACGCCGGCGATGCCCACCACGACCCGGACGGGCTTGTCCGGACCCCACTCGATCGGCTCGTCGTACCGGATCAGGCACAGGGCCGACCGGACGATCTGCCCCTTGCTCTCGTCCGTCCCGTGCGGGATGGCCAGGAAGCTGCCCATGTACGTCGACATGGACCGCTCCCGCTCGGCCATCGCCTCCACGTAGGCCGGTGTGACCGCCCCGGCGCTGACCAGGAGCTCACCGGCCTCCCGGATGGCCTCGTCCTTGGTCCGGGCCGTGCCCGGCACCACGACGAGGTCCCGGGTCAGGACGTCCGTCACGAGGCGCTCCTGTCGCCGGCCGTGGCGGCCGCCGCCTTCGCCTCCGTCACCACGTCGTCGTAGACGGGGCTGGCCAGGAAGTTGTCGACGGACAGGTGCCGGGAGGTCGGCGCGTGCCGACGAGCGCGGTCGGTCAGCTCGCTCTGGCTGATCACGATGTCGGCGCCGTCCTCCAGGTTCGCCACGGCCTTGTTGACCACGGAGATGTCGCTCAGCCCCGCCTTGCGCAGCTTGTCGCGCAGGATGCTCGCCCCCATCGCGCTCGAGCCCATGCCGGCGTCGCACGCGAAGATGATCGAGTGGATCGGCCGGGTGCCGACCAGGGTGGACCCGGCGGCGCCCGCCGTGGCCGCACCGGACAGGGAGCCCAGCGCGCTGCTGGACTTGCCCTTGTTCGCCTCGGTCTGGGCGATCGCGGCGGACAGGTCGCCGCTCTCACCGAGCTCGAGGTCGCGGCGCCGCTGCGCCCGCAGGATCACGGCCGCCACGACGAAGGACACCGCGGCGGACAGGACCACGGACAGGATGACGCCGAGGTAGCTGCCCCTCGGGGTGGCCGCGAGCACCGCGATGATCGAGCCGGGTGCCGCCGGACCACGCAGGCCCGAGCCGAACACCACGTTCGTCGCCACGCCGGTCGCACCGCCGAGGATCGCGGCAATGATCAGCATCGGCTTCATCAGCACGAACGGGAAGTACACCTCGTGGATGCCGCCGAAGAACTGGATGATGATCGCGCCGGGAGCCGAGCTCTTGGCGACGCCGACACCGAGCAGCGTGTAGGCGAGCAGGATGCCGAAGCCCGGGCCGGGGTTCGCCTCGACCAGGAACAGCAGCGACTGACCGTGCTGGGTGACCTGCTGCGCGCCGAGCGGCACCAGCACACCGTTGCCGATCGCGTTGTTGAGGAACAGCACCTTGGCCGGCTCGACGATCAGGCTCATCAGCGGGAGCAGCTGGTGGGACGCCATCGCGTCGACGACGTGGCCCAGGGCCTTGCTGACCGAGGTGATCACCGGCGCGAACAGGAAGAACGCACCGACGGCCATGGCCGCGCCGGCGATGCCGGCGGAGAACATGTCGACCAGCATCTCGAAGCCGGGACGGATCTTGCCGGCCCAGATGGAGTCGATCTTCTTCATCACCCAGGCGGAGGCCGGGCCGACGATCATGGCGCCGAGGAACATCGGCACGGTGGAGCCCACGATCATGCCGACGGCGACGATCGAGGCGACCACGGCACCGCGGTCCTTGTAGACGATCCGGCCGCCCGCGTTCGCGATCAGCAGCGGGAGCAGGTACGTGATCATCGGGCCGACCAGGCCCACGTACTGGTGGAACGTCGTGCCGTCCTTGGCCTGGGCCAGCGCCGTGGCGGCACCCTGCCAGCTCATCGCGTCGGCGTTGCCGAACCCGCCGAGGATGCCGTTGGGCGTCCACCCGGCGGCGATGAAGAGGGTGGTGATCAGGCCCCAGGCGAGGAACGCCGGGAGGTTCGGCATGATCATGGAGGTCAGGAAGGCCCCGAACCGCTGGACCCTGACCTGTGCGCTCTTGCCCCGGCGCACGGTGGGGACGGCTGCCGCACTAGCGGACATCCCGCTCACTCTCCGTTCGGTGTGACGGTCGGTCGGGCTCTCGCCCGGGTCCGGCACTGAGGGATCTTCATTGATCGCGCCCTGCTCCCCGGGGCCCCTGCACCCCGGGACTGGTGCCGGGCGGCCGTCGGCCGACCGCCCGGCGGTCACGACCTCACGGCTCGATCGTGACCTTGATGCCCGTCCCGTTCCGGACGACGTCGAGGCCGTCGCGGATCTGGTCCAGCGGCAGCCGGTGGGTGATGAGGTCCGCCACCGGCACGCTGCCGTCGGCGATGTGGGCGAGGGCCTGCTTGTTGTGCGCAGGGCTCGACCCGTTGGCGCCCCAGATCGTCAGCTCGCGGTAGTGCACGAGGTTGGAGTCCAGGGTGATCGTCGGCTTGTCCTTGGGCAGGCCGCCGAACAGGCTGATCCGGCCGCGCGGGGCCAGCATGCGCAGACCCTGCTCCTGCGCCGCACCGGAGGCGGCGGCCGTGATGACGAGGCTCGCGCCCTTGCCGTCGGTCAGGTCGAGGACGGCCTGCACCGGGTCGGTCTCGGCCGAGCAGATCGCGGCGTCCGGCTTGACGATCTCGGCGGCGAGGTCGAGGCGCTCGCGGCTGAGCTCGACGAGGAACACCTTCGCCGCGCCGCGGGCCCGGGCCAGCCGCACGTGCAGGCAGCCGATGGGGCCGGAGCCGACGACGACGACCACGTCGCCCTCGTGCGTGTCGGCGAGCTCCTGCGCGTTGATCGCGCAGGCGAAGGGCTCGCTGACCGACGCCTCGGCGAACGAGACGCCGTCGGGGATGCGGTTGAGGCCGTCCACCGCGAGCACCTGCGGCGGCACGATCATGTACGGCGCGAACCCGCCGTCGAAGTCGTAGCCCATCGACAGCTGGTTCGGGCAGATGGTCATCAGACCTGCCGTGCAGAACTCGCACGTGCCGCACGGGATGGCGGCGATCACCTGCACGCGGTCACCCGCGGCCCAGCCGGTGACGCCCTCGCCGACCTCGACGATCTCGCCGGCGATCTCGTGGCCCATCACCCGCGGCGGCTGCATGCGCTGGTGGCCGGCCGTCGCGATCTTCACGTCCGTGCCGCACATCGAGCAGGCGCGCACCCGGATCTTCACCTCGCCGGCGGCGACCTGCGGCTCGGGCGACTCCTCGATGCGCACGTCGCCCGGGGCGTAGAAGCGGAAGACCTTCATCGTTCTCCTTCGTTCGTGGTGCCCACGCTCCGGGCGGGGTGCGGGCGGACGGGCAGCGCGGTCATGCGCGCACCACCCGAGGTCCGGCTGCCTCGATCTCGTCCACCAGCTCGGGTGCCGCGTCGGTGTCCGTGACGAGCACGTCCACCGCGGACAGCGGAGCGACCAGGGCGAAGTCGGAGACGCCGAGCTTGGTGTGGTCCGCGAGGACCACGACGCGGCGGGCGGCGGCCACCAGCGCGCGCTTGACCTGGGCCTCGGCCAGGTCCGGCGTGGTCAGTCCCCGCTCGACGGTCACGCCGTTGGTGCCGAGGAACACGACGTCGGCGTGGATCTGGGTCAGCGCCGCCAGCGCCCAGGAGCCGACGGCGGCCAGCGTGCGGCCGCGCACCGTGCCGCCCACCAGGTGCACCGTGATGTTGGGCCGTCCGGCCAGCACCGTGACGATCGGCAGGCCGTGCGTCACCACCGTCAGGTCCCGGTCGGTCGGCAGCATCGCGGCGAGCCGGATCGTGGTGGTGCCGGCGTCGAGGATGATCGCGCCGCCGTCCGGCAGCTCGTCCAGGGCAGCTTTGGCGATCCGCTCCTTCTGGGCGGACATCACGCGCTCACGGTCGGCGAGGCCGGGCTCGAAGCCCAGGCGCTCCACGGCAACCGCGCCGCCGTGCACCCGGCGCAGCAGCCCCAGCCGCTCGATGGCGGTCAGGTCGCGCCGCACGGTCTCCGGCGTCACGTCCAGGTCGAGCGCCAACGAGGCGACGTCCACCCGACCCTCGGCCCGCGCACGGGTGAGGATCTGCTGGTGGCGCTCGGGTGCGTACATCGGTCTCCGTCGACTCGACCGGGCGGCAGTGCCCGCGACGTCAGAGCATGATGTCCACTCGGACAGATGTCAAGCACATCCGGACTCAACCGGCGGCATCACCACATCGGTTCACGTGTGAAACGGGCATCGGAACGGTCATGTTCGCAGGTGAGGCCTCTGTTCCCACCCAACCGGGCACGTGCCGCCCCACCCCGGCGGTCCACGCCCGAACATGGCGGAGCCCGGTGCGCAGCAGGTGCGCACCGGGCTCCGACGGGAGGTCTCGTGGACCCGCTCAGCGGGGCTGGTACGGGGAGACGACGACCTCCACGCGCTGGAACTCCTTGAGGTCCGAGTAGCCGGTGGTGGCCATCGCCCGGCGCAGGGCGCCGATCAGGTTCAGCGTGCCGTCGGCCGTCCGGCCCGGGCCGAACAGGATCTGCTCGAGGGTGCCGGCGGTGCCGACCTCGACCCGCTCACCGCGCGGCAGGTCCGGGTGGTGCGCCTCCGGCCCCCAGTGCCAGCCGCGGCCCGGCGCCTGCGTGGCGCGGGCCAGCGCGGCACCGAGCATCACCGCGTCCGCACCGCAGGCGATCGCCTTCACGAGGTCGCCGGAACGGCCCACGCCGCCGTCGGCGATCACGTGCACGTACCGACCGCCGGACTCGTCGAGGTAGTCGCGCCGGGCGGCGGCGACGTCCGCCACCGCCGTCGCCATCGGGGCGTGGATGCCCAGCGACACGCGCGTGGTGTGCGCCGCTCCCCCGCCGAATCCCACCAGCACGCCCGCGGCGCCCGTGCGCATCAGGTGCAGCGCGGCGGTGTACGTCGACGCGCCGCCGACGATCACCGGAACGTCCAGCTCGTAGATGAACCGCTTGAGGTTGAGCGGCTCCGCGCGCCCGGACACGTGCTCGGCCGAGACGGTCGTGCCGCGGATGACGAACAGGTCGACGCCCGCGTCGACCACGGTGCGCCAGTGCTCCTGGGTCCGCTGCGGGGACAGCGCGCCGGCCACCGTGACCCCGGCGGCGCGCACCTCCTGCAGGCGGGCGGTGATCAGCTCGGGCTTGATCGGCTGGGAGTAGATCTCCTGCATGCGCTCGGTCGCCCGGGACGGGTCCAGCGTGGCGATCTCGGCGAGCAGCGGCTCGGGGTCGTCGTACCGCGTCCACAGGCCCTCGAGGTCGAGCACGCCGAGACCGCCGAGACGGCCCAGCTCGACGGCGGTGGCGGGGCTCATCACCGAGTCCATCGGCGCGGCGAGCACCGGCAGGTCGACGTGGTAGGCGTCGATCTGCCAGCCGACGTTGACCTCCTCCGGGTCGCGGGTGCGCCGGGAGGGCACCACCGCGACGTCGTCGAAGGAGTACGCGCGGCGACCGCGCTTGCCACGTCCGATCTCGACCTCGCTCACCGGCCCAGGCTACCGGCGTGCCGAGCACGGCCGTGTCGGTGCCCGGTGCCATCCTGGCGCCGCAGCGGGGGGACGACGAGGTCGGTGCAGCACCGAGGTCAGGCAGTGAGGTCAGGCAGTGAGGGCACGATGACGACGAGCTGGAGCGAAGGGCCGCTGCTCGGCTTCGACACCGAGACCACCGGTGTGGACGTGGACAGCGACCGCATCGTCACCGCCGCGCTGGTCCGCCGGGACGCGACGGGCACCAGCATCACCACGTGGCTGATCGACCCCGGCGTCCCCATCCCGGCCGAGGCGGCCGCGATCCACGGCATCACCACCGAGCACGCCCGTGAGCACGGCCGACCGCCGCGGGACGCGCTGGAGGAGATCGCCGTCGAGCTGGCGGAGGCGTTCCGGGCCGGCGTCCCCGTGGTCGCGTACAACGCGTCGTTCGACCTGCGGCTGCTGGACGCGGAGCTGCGCCGGCACCGCCTGCCGACGCTGCCGGACCGGCTCTACCAGGCCGCCCGCCCGGTGATCGACCCCCTGGTGCTGGACCGCGCGGAGGACCGGTTCCGGCGGGGGAAGCGCAAGCTGGTCGACCTGTGCGGCTTCTACCGCGTCATCGAGTCCGGCTCGCTGCACAGCGCCGACGTGGACGTCGTCGCCACGCTGGACGTGCTCGAGCGGATCCTCGGCCGCTTCCCGCACCTGGCGGAGCTCGACCTGGACACGTTGCACGAGTACCAGGTGTCCGCCCACCGGGCCTGGGCCGAGGGGTTCAACGCCTGGCGCGCCGAGCAGGGCCTCGACGGCCCGGGCGCCGAGCTGGTCTGGCCGACACGCGAACCGGCCGGCACCCTCTGGTAGGGCGCCGGCCGGTTCGGGTCGAGCAGGTCAGTGCGAGGTGTAGTTCGGCGCCTCGACCGTCATCTGGATGTCGTGCGGGTGCGACTCCTTCAGCCCCGCCGGCGTGATCCGGATGAACTTCCCGCGGGCCTGCAGCTCCGGGATCGTGTGCGCCCCGACGTAGAACATCGACTGGTGCAGCCCGCCGACCAGCTGGTGCGCGACGGCTCCGAGCGGCCCGCGGTAGGGCACCTGGCCCTCGATGCCCTCCGGGACGATCTTCTCGTCGGACGGCACGTCCGCCTGGAAGTACCGGTCCTTGGAGTAGCTGACCCGGCCGCGGGAGGCCATCGCACCCAGGGAGCCCATGCCGCGGTAGTGCTTGTACTGCTTGCCGTTGACGAACACGAGGTCGCCCGGCGACTCGTCACAACCGGCGAGCAGCGAGCCCAGCATCACCGTGTCCGCACCGGCCACCAGCGCCTTGGCGATGTCGCCCGAGTACTGCAGGCCACCGTCGCCGATCACCGGCACCCCGGCCGGCTTGCACGCCCGTGCCGCGTCGTAGATCGCGGTGATCTGCGGCACGCCGACGCCCGCCACCACGCGCGTGGTGCAGATCGAGCCCGGGCCCACGCCGACCTTCACCGCGTCGGCACCGGCGTCGACCAGGGCCTTCGCCCCCTCGTACGTCGCGATGTTGCCGCCGATCACCTGCACGTGCGCCGTCGCCGGGTCGGCCTTGAGCCGGCGCACCATGTCGAGCATCAGGCGCGCGTGCCCGTTGGCGGTGTCCACCACCAGCACGTCGACCCCGGCATCGACCAGGGCGGTCGCCCGCTCCCACGCGTCGCCGAAGAACCCGATGGCCGCACCGACCACCAGCCGCCCCTCGGCGTCCTTGGTCGCGTCCGGGTACTGCTCGGACTTCACGAAGTCCTTGACGGTGATCAGGCCCTGCAGCACGCCCCGCTCGTCGACCAGGGGCAGCTTCTCGACCTTGTGCTTGGCCAGCAGCGCCGCGGCGTCCTCGCGGGCGATCCCCACCGGTGCGGTGACCAGCGGCATCGACGTCATGGTCTCGCGCACGCGGCGCTGCTCGAACTCGGCGGCGGGGACGAACCGCAGGTCGCGGTTGGTGATGATCCCCAGCAGGTGCCGCTCGTCGTCCACCACCGGCAGGCCGGACACCCGGTACGTGGCGCACAGCCGGTCCAGCTCGGCGAGCGTGGCGTCCGGCCCCACCGTCACGGGGTCGGAGACCATGCCCGACTCAGAGCGCTTGACCAGGTCCACCTGGTGCGCCTGGTCGGCGATCGACAGGTTGCGGTGCAGCACCCCGATGCCGCCCTGCCGTGCCATGGCCACGGCCATCCGCGACTCGGTGACGGTGTCCATCGCGGCGGACAGCAGGGGGACGCGCACGGAGATCCGGCGCGTGAGACGCGAGGTCGTGTCGACCTCGCTGGGGATGACGTCGGTCTCCCCGGGCAGCAGCAGGACGTCGTCGTACGTCAGTCCTGTGCGGCCGAACGGGTCGTGCTCGTCTGTCCGGCTCATCGGTCCATGGTACGGGGCCGGGACGGGCGCCCCGGCAGCGGTCAGGGCCGCCGCGAAGGTCCGGACGCCGACGGCGGAGCCCGGTGCCGAGCGGTCAGCGGATGATGCCGCGGCGCAGCCCGATGGCGACGGCCTGGGCCCGGTCCCGGGCGCCGAGCTTGCGGAAGAGCCGCCGGGCGTGGGTCTTGACCGTGTCCTCCGAGAGGAACAGCTCCGCGCCGATCTGCGCGTTGGACTGGCCGTTGCTCATGCCGACCAGCACCTGCACCTCGCGCCGGGTCAGCTCGAGGTCGCCCGAGGAGTGCGCGCCGACCGACGCCAACGCCTCCGGGGCCAGCGGCAGGGAGCGCACATCGTGCACCGACTCGACCAGGCTGGCGGAGACCGGCTGCGGCACCGTGACGGACCGGCCACCACCGGCGAGCCCCGCCTGCACGTGCGCCGCGACCGCGGCCAGCTCGGCGCGACCGACCTCCGGCGCGAGGAACCCGCGGGCGCCCAGCGCGAGCGCGCGGTCGAGAGCCACGCCGTCGTCCGGCCCGGCGAGCAGCACCACCGCAGTGGTGGGGGCGACCGCGCGGAGCCGCCGGACGACCTCGACGGTGCCCGCGCCGGGCAGGTGCGCGTCGATCAGTGCGATCGAGGGCGGGACCCGGCGGGCGAGCGCCAGCAGCTCCTCCGCGGTGGCGGCGGCGCGGACCGGCGCGAGCACGGGCACGCCGATCGAGGCGACGACGAGGCGCTCGCGCACCGACGCCGACGCATGGCACACCACCACGCCAGCCATTCGGGTAACCCTCCCCTGCAACGGACACCCATCTGGGCGTTTACCGATACATCGGCCCGCTGGACCAGGACGTTAGCGGCACCGGAGGAACTGCTTGACGGCGCAGTGCCGAATTGCCCCGTGGAGGGCGGACAACCGGAATTGTCCGTGACCCGTTCGAGTGGATCTCCGGGGCATCACCCCAGAAATCGCCCGCCGTGACTCGAGGTTCCCCCCGACTCGCCGAGCGCCGCCAGCACCTCGTGCAGCAGCCCGGTGAAGGTCCGCGCACGGTGCACGGAGCGACCCAGCGGGAGCAGCTCGGCCGCCGAGTCCGGGACCATCACGAAGTGCGGCACCTCGGGCCGGTCCTCCGCGAGCCGCGCGACGGGCGCCAGGTCCGGCACCTGCTGCTGAGACACGGTGACCAGCGCACCGGCCCGCGTCATCGCGACCAGCTCCACGGCGTGCCGACCCGACAAGGGGCCGCCCACCACGCGAGCGTCCACGCCGTGCTGGACGAGCGCGGCCGCCAGCGCGTGCGCCAGCAGCGGCCGAGGGGCACCGGACGGCACCAGGACGAGCACGACGGGCTGACCCGTCCTCTCGTGGTCCGGCGTCACGTCCCGGAGGGCGCCCAGGGCGGCTGCCCGCAGCACCGTCTCGGCGTCGGCGCCGGGGCGGTCGATCACGGTCCGGCGGCTCAGCGCCTCGAGCGCCGGCTCGACCAGGGCGGTCCACCAGCTGACCACGTCACCGCCGGCGCCGATCCGCAGCAGAGCCGCGCACCCGTCGGCGTCACCGGCGAGAGCCGCGTCCACCACCGGACCCGGCGTCCGGGACGCGCTCGGCGCCGGTACGGCGACCCGGTCGGGCACCGCGTCCAGGAGCGAACCGCCGGAGACCTGGGTGGCGAGCGCGATGCGCGCGGCCTCGCCGGGTGCGACGCCGTCGATGGTCAGCCGCCGCATCACCAGCAGCCGCGCGAGGTCCTCGGCGCCGTACCGACGGTGGGAGCCGGCCGGGTGCTCGGACGGCCCGAGGCCGTAGCGACGGTCCCAGGTCCGCAGCGTCGCCGGTGCGACGCCGAGGCGACGGGCGACCGCGGCGACCGTGAGCGCCGGCGCCAGGTGCGCGGCCTGCTCGTCTTCGGCCATGACGCGATTGTGCCAGGCCGCAGGACCCTGAGCACTGCAGTGGTCGCGCTCCCGCGCCTGATGCCGTGACCTGCACCGACACGCGGGCCGGACCTGGGCAGGCGTCCATATCGCTTCACCGAGGCTGAACTTCCGACCGGGTCTTGAACAACCTGTGGCGCGGTTGCTACGGTGGCCAAGCACCACCCGATCGACCGGCACCGCCCGTTGCGGCGCCAGGGCGGTCCGCACGCAGCGGCCGACGAGGCCGAGGACACGAGGAGGACGACCAGATGGCCGAGATCTCGCGCTTGCCCGGTCCGGTGATGGACCTGTGGGAGTGGCAGTTCCAGGGAGCGTGCCGCGACGCCGACGAGAACCTCTTCTTCCACCCTGAGGGCGAGCGTGGCGCCGCCCGCCGCCGGCGTGCCGAGGCGGCCAAGGCGATCTGCGCCACGTGCCCGGTGATCAAGGAGTGCCGCGAGCAGTCGCTCGCCGTGCGCGAGCCCTACGGCGTGTGGGGCGGCCTGTCCGAGGACGAGCGGGCCGCTGTGCTGGCCGAGCGGGCGAGCCACCGGCACGTGGGCTGAGAGAGCTCAGCGCTCCAGGGACCCCGAAAGGTTCCACGGACCCGAACGACGAGGGCCCCTCTCCCGACCGGGAGAGGGGCCCTCGTTCATGACGGGGGGCGAGGATCAGCCCACGACCGCCAGCACGTCACGCGCGGACAGGATGAGGAACTCCTCGCCCGCGTACTTCACCTCGGTGCCGCCGTACTTGGAGTAGATGACCTTGTCACCCACCGCGACGTCGAGCGGCACGCGGTTGCCCTTGTCGTCGATGCGACCCGGGCCGACGGCGAGGACCTCGCCCTCCTGCGGCTTCTCCTTGGCGCTGTCCGGGATGACCAGACCGGACGCGGTCGTGGTCTCGGCCTCGAGGGCCTTCACCACGATCCGGTCCTCGAGGGGCTTGATGGAGACCGACACAGCGGACCTCCCCTTCGCATGTGAGTAGTTCAGCAGGTCAGTGCCGCACCGTCAGCCGCCGTCGTCGCGGTGCCGGGACCTGGGTGCGGTTGGCACACTCACGGGGAGAGTGCCAGCTCCTCACTCTAGGAACGCCTTAGCACTCGGTCAAGGCGAGTGCCAGCGACAGGCGGCGTCGCCGCCGGTCGCCGTGCGAGGATCGCCGCATGGACGCCGCCAGCCTCTCGCTCCTGCTCAGCGAGCAGGGCTGGGCGTTGCTGACCGCGCTGCCACCGTACGACGAGCAGCGGGTGATGGCCCTGTCCACCCGGCTGCAGGCCGAGGGCCTGGACCCGGCACTCGTCGCCGCGGCACTGACGCAGTCACGCCTGCGCGCGCGGGCGCGCACCAAGTTCGGGGACTTCGCTGACGGGATGCTGTTCACACCGGCCGGCCTTGAGCAGGCGACCCGCCTCCCGGTGGCGGCGCACCATGCGCGGCGCTACCTCGCCGCCGGGCTGACCCGGGTGGCGGACCTGACGACCGGGATCGGCGCCGACGCGATGGCGCTGGCGGGTGTCGGCATCCAGGTGCTGGCGGTGGACCTCGACGAGGTGACCGCGGCGGTCGCGACGGTCAACCTGCGGCACTTCCCCGAGGCACAGGTGCGCCACGGCGACGGTCTGCAGCTGGACCT
Organism: Cellulomonas sp. NTE-D12; assembly: GCF_027923705.1. NCBI lineage: Bacteria > Bacillati > Actinomycetota > Actinomycetes > Micrococcales > Cellulomonadaceae > Cellulomonas > Cellulomonas electrica. Next base: position 2,906,322 of record NZ_AP026442.1, read on the forward strand.
CGCGGCGGAGGGCGTCGACGGCGTCTACGCCGACCCGGCCCGGCGCAGCGCCGCTGGACGGCGCAGCTGGGAGCCGACGGACTGGACCCCGCCGCTGGACGCGCTGCTCGCGCTGCGCGACCGGGTGCCTGCCGTCGGCCTCAAGCTCGGACCAGGGCTCCCCCACCGGCTCGTGCCGGACGACGCGCTCGCCCAGTGGGTGTCCGTCGACGGCGACGTCGTCGAGGTGGGTCTGTGGTTCGGCCCCCTGGCACCCGAGGGCCCGGGACGGTCCGCACTGGTGCTGCGCGACGGCCGCGCGCACACGCTGGCCGGCGGGACGGACGACGAGCGGCCGCCGGTCGGCGCCGTCGGCACCTACCTGTACGAGCCGGACGGCGCGGTGATCCGAGCCGGCCTGGTCGGCACCGTCGCGCAGGACCTGAACGGCCGGTTGCTGGACCCCACCATCGCGTACGTCACCGCCGACCGGCTGGTGCCGAGCGACGTCGCCACGACCTACCGCGTCCTGGACGACCTGCCCTTCGGCGTCAAGCGGCTGCGCACCTACCTCCGCGAGCGCGGGGTGGGTCGGCTCACCGTCAAGAAGCGCGGCACCGCCGTGACGCCCGAGCAGCTGCGCGGGCAGCTGGACCTGCGCGGCGACGCCGAGGCCACCGTGGTGCTCACCCGCGTCGGCGGTTCGCAACGAGTGCTGCTCGTCGAGCCGGTCGCCGACCCGACCGCGGCGACCACCGGCCGGTCCGACCCTGCCGCCTCCGGCGGCGAGCCCGAGGAGCCCTGATGGCGGCACCCGTGCCCCTGCCGTTCGCCGTGTCCGAGCGGTCGACCATCGGCATCGAGTGGGAGGTCGCCCTGGTCGACGCCGACTCCGGTGACCTGCGGCAGGCCGCCCAGACCATCCTGCAGGCGGTGCGCGCCGAGGACGGCAGCGACCACCCGAACATCAGCCAGGAGCTGCTGCTCAACACCATCGAGGTGCAGAGCGGCAAGTGCCGGACCGTCGCGGAGGCCGCCGCGGATCTCCAGGTCGCGCTGGACCAGGTGCGGCGCGTCGCCGAACCGCTGCGGATCGAGCTGATGGGCAGCGGCACGCACCCGTTCGCCCACTGGGCCACCCAGAAGGTGACCGACAAGCAGCGCTATGCCACTCTGATCGACCGCACCCAGTGGTGGGGCCGGCAGATGCTGATCTACGGCGTGCACGTGCACGTCGGCATCGAGGACCGCGCCAAGGTGCTGCCGCTGTCCCGCGCGATGCTCACCGTGTTCGGCACCATCCAGTCGCTGTCCGCGTCATCGCCGTTCTGGGCCGGCGCCGACACGGGCTACGCCTCGAACCGCGCGCTGATCTTCCAGCAGCTGCCGACGGCCGGCCTGCCGCCCCAGTTCGACCAGTGGTCGCAGCTCGAGCAGTACGTCGGCGACATGGTGCACACCGGCGTGATCGACCAGGTGGACGAGGTGCGCTGGGACATCCGGCCCTCCCCGCGCTTCGGCACGCTCGAGATGCGCATCGCCGACGGGGCCGCGAACCTCCTCGAGGTCACGGCCATCTCGGCGCTGACGCACTGCTTCGTCGAGCACTTCTCCGAGCTGCTCGACCGCGGCGAACCCCTGCCGACCCTGCAGCCCTGGTTCGTGCAGGAGAACAAGTGGCGCTCGGCGCGCTACGGCATGGACGCGATCCTGATCACCGACGCCGCCGGCGACGAGGAGCTGGTGACCGACTCGGTCACCCGGTGGCTGGAGGTCCTCACGCCCGTCGCCGAGCGGCTGGGCTGCCGCGCCGAGCTGGAGCAGGTCCGCACCATCCTCCGCCGCGGCGCGTCGTACCAGCGGCAGCGGGCGGTCGCGCGCCGCAACGCCGGCGACCTCGGCGCGGTGGTCCGCGCGCTGGTCGAGGAGTTCCGGGCCGGACGACCGCTGTAGCGGTCCCGGGGTGGCGTCCCGAGCGACCCGCGCCGTCCGACGCTAGACGAGCACCTGGGTCAGCGGCATGGACGAGTCGACCGGCAGGTCCAGCGACGACGCCGGCCGCCCCCGGCGCACCAGCGCGGAGCCGAGCGCCGCGATCATCGCGCCGTTGTCCGTGCAGTACCGGATCGGCGGGATGCGCAGCGTGATGCCCGCCTCCTCGCAGCGCAGCGCGGCCATGTCGCGCAGCTGTGAGTTCGCCGAGAAGCCGCCGCCGACCACCAGCGTGTCGACGCCGTGGGCCTTGCAGGCGGCGATCGCCTTGGCGGTCAGCACGTCGGCGACCGCGGCGGCGAACGACGCGGCCACGTCGTGCAGCGGGATCTCGAGCCCGGCGTCCTCGCGCGCCTCGACCCACCGGGCCACGGCGGTCTTGAGCCCGGAGAAGGAGAAGTCGGTCGCGTGGGCGGCCTGGTCCTTCGCCGCGGTGAGGCCGCGCGGGAACCGGATCGCCTCCGGGTCGCCCTCGCGCGCCAGCCGGTCGATGTGCGGACCGCCCGGGTACGGCAGGCCGAGCAGGCGGCCGACCTTGTCGAACGCCTCCCCCGCCGCGTCGTCGAGCGTCGAGCCGAGCTCGGTCACCTCGACGGTGTCGTCGATCCGGAGCAGGGAGGAGTGGCCGCCGGAGACGACGAGCGCGAGCACCCGCTCCGGGAAAGGTCCGTCGACCAGCTCGTCGACCACAGCGTGGCCGATCACGTGGTTGACGCCGTACAGCGGACGGTCGAGCGCCACGGCGAGGGCCTTGGCGGCGGAGGCGCCGATGGTCAGGGGTCCGACGAGCCCGGGACCGGCGGTCACGGCGATCGCGTCGACCTGCTCGAGACCGACGCCGGCGGTGCCGAGCGCCCGGCGGATGGTGGGGATCATCGCCTCGAGGTGGGCCCGCGAGGCGATCTCGGGGATGATCCCGCCGAAGCGCGCGTGCTCGTCCATCGAGCTCGCGACGGAGTCCACCAGCAGCTCGTACCCGCTGACGAGGGCCACGCCCGTCTCGTCGCAGGAGGTCTCGATGCCGAGGACGAGCGGGTCGGTGGATCCAGGCAGCGGCACGAGGACAGGATAGGCGAGGGCTCGGGATCCGCCCGGCTGTGGCGCAGGTCACACCCGTGGCGGGAAGCGACCCCAGCGGTTGAATGTTCAACGACTTGTGAGCACCGACACCACACCCCTGGACACCTCGGACCTCGACGCCGAGCTGGACTCCGCCGGCCTCCTCGACGGAGCCACCGCCGACCTGCTGTTCCGGGCGGCCCGGACCGCCGGCGCCTTCACCGGCGACGAGGTCACGGACGCGCAGCTGCAGGCGGCCTACGACCTGGCCAAGTGGGGCCCGACGGCGATGAACGTCACCCCGCTGCGGGTGCTCGTCGTCCGCACGCCCGAGGCCCGCGCGCGCCTCGCCGCGCACATGAACGAGGGCAACCGGCAGCGCGTGCTCGACGCGCCCGTCACGCTGCTGCTCGCCGCCGACACCCGGTTCCACCAGCACCTGCCGCTGCTCGCGCCGCACCGCGCCGAGATGGTGGACACGTTCGAGGCGATGCCGCAGATGCGCGAGCAGATGGCGCGCAACAATGCGTGGCTGCAGGCCGGCTACCTGATCGTCGCCCTGCGCGCGGCGGGGCTGGCCGCGGGGCCGATGGGCGGGATGGACGCCACCGCGATCGACGACGACCTGCTCGCCGGCACCGGATGGGCGTCGCTGTTCGTCGTCAACGTCGGCCAGGCCGAGGGCGCGCAGTACCCGTTCCCGCGCGCCGCACGGCTCGACTGGGACCAGGCGACGCGCACGGTCTGAAGGAGCGCGGGCCGCGGACCGCGGCACGGCACCCACGCCTGATCGGGCCGACGTGAGCGGTCGGCCCGGTCAGGTGCGTCAGGCGGTCGTCTCCCCGGAGGAGGTGGCCACCGGTCGCGACGGGTCCGACGACCACTGCGACCACGACCCCGGGTACAGGGCCGCCTCGACCCCGACCGCCGCGAGCGCCGCGACCTGGTGGGCCGCGGTCACGCCCGACCCGCAGTACACGGCAACGGGCCCGGTGACGCCGACCGCGGCGAACCGGGCGCGCAGCGCGTCGTCGTCGAGGAAGCGCCCGTCCGGCGCGAGGTTGTCGGCGGTCGGTGCGCTGCGGGCGCCGGGGATGTGGCCCGCTCGCGGGTCGACGGGCTCGACGACGCCGGCGTAGCGCTCCGCCGCGCGGGCGTCGAGCAGCGTGCCGGCCTCGGGCCAGGCCGCCGCGCCGTCCGCGTCGATCGTCGGCAGGCCGCCCGCGTGCAGCACCACGTCCCCCGGTTCCGGGAGCACCTCGCCGGCCTCCAGCGACAGGCCGGCCGCGGTCCACGCCGACAGGCCGCCGTCGAGCAGCCGGACCTGGGCGAGGCCCGCCCAGCGCAGCAGCCACCACGCCCGCGCTGCCGCGGTGCCCCCCGTGGCGTCGTAGACCACGACCGCCGCTCCGTCGCGCAGGCCCCAGCGCCGCGCCGCGGCCTCCAGGTCGGCCAGCGGCGGGAGCGGGTGCCGGCCGGCAGCCGCGCTCGGGGGCGCGGCGAGCTCGGTGTCCAGGTCGACGAAGACGGCGCCGGGCAGATGGGCCGCCAGGTACTGCTCGTGCCCGTCCGACCGGCCCAGGGCCCAGCGGACGTCCAGCAGCACGGGCGGCTCCTCGTCGGCGAGCGCCGCCGCGAGCGCCTCGGCGGTCACCAGCACGTCGGCCCTGCTCATCGCTGCTCCTCTGCCACGTGCAGCGGGAGCAGCATGGTCCAGGCGTCGATGTTGCCCGGCTGGTAGTAGGCCCGGCGGCGGCCCAGTCGCCGGAAGCCGGTCGACTCGTAGAGGTGGATCGCCGGGTCGTTGTCCACCCGCACCTCGAGCAGCACCCGCTGGGCGCCGAGCTGCCGGGCGTGGTCCACCAGCTGGTTCAGCATGGTCCGGGCGATGCCGCGGTCCTGGTGCTGGGAGTCCACCGCGATCGTCATCACCTGGGCGTCCTCGCCGTCGAACCACAGGCCCGCGTACCCGACCAGCAGCCCCGTGGTCGGCGTGACGGCGCCGATGTACCACCTGCCCTCCGTGACCAGCTCCTCCGCGAGCGACGCGGGCGACCACGCAGCCGCACCGAACAGGTCCCGCTCCAGCACTTCGAGCCGTGGCAGGTCGCTCGCGGCCAGCTCCCGCACGACGACGTCGGGCGGGACGGCGCTCACGTGAGGACCCGCTTGCGCACGACGGACGGTTCGGCATCCGGTCGGCGGAGGTAGAGCGGGGTGGTCGCGAGCGGCTGACCGGCGGCGTGGCGGGCCAGCGCCAGCCGGCCCAGCTCGGCGGGGTCGGGGTCGAGCAGCGCGGGGTCGTCCGGCTGCTCGTCCGTCAGCCCGAGCGCCTCGTGGTGCAGCCACGCTCCGCGCCCGACGACCAGCGCGCCGGTGGTGCGGCCGTGCTCGACGAGGTTGGCCGGGACGGCGATGTCCGGGCCGCCGATCGGCTCCGCCGCACGGTCGGCGTCGACGCGGTACTCCGCCCAGTACACCTCCCGGCGGCGTGCGTCCGTGACCACCAGCACGCGGGCTCCGGGCTCCGCCGTCCGCGCGGCGGTCGCCGCCAGGGCGTCGACCGAGGGCACCCCCCACGCCGGGACGTCGAGCGCCAGCGCCATCGTCCGGGCCGTCACCAGCCCGACGCGCAGCCCGGTGAACGGCGCCGGGCCGGTGCCGGCCACGACCGCGGTCAGCTGCGTCCGGTCGACGCCGGCATCGGCCAGCACGTGCTGCACCATCGGTGCGAGCAGCTCGGCATGGTGCCGTTGCTCGGAGTCGGACCGGGTGGCCAGCACCGTTCCGTCGTCGGCCAGCACGGCGACGGCGACGGCGGAGGACGTGTCCAGGGCGAGGATCGGCACGGCGATCAGCCTGCCACGACGGTCAGGACGCCGACGCGCGGGAGCGCGACACCGGCCCAGCGAGGACCCACGGCACGGACCGTGAGCACCCGCTCGCCGGCGTCCGCCGGCTCGTCCGCCGTCGGGTCCACCGCCCCGCGCGGACGCCGCAGGCTCAGCTCCAGCCGGTCCTCGGCCAGGGGCTCGACCCAGCCCTCGCCCCACTCCACCACGGTCACCGACTCGTCCAGGCTCGAGTCGAGGTCGAGCGCCTCGACCTCGTCGAGGGACCGCAGCCGGTACGCGTCCACGTGCACCAGGGCCGGCCCGACGGAGCCGTCGGGCCGCGGGACCGGCGGGTGCTCACGGGCGATGATGAACGTCGGCGAGGCGACCTGCCCACGGACGTGCAGTCCGGCGCCGATGCCCTGGGTCAGGGTCGTCTTCCCCGCGCCGAGGTCACCGGTGAGCACCACGAGGTCCCCCGGGCGCAGCACGGCCGCGAGCTCGAGCCCGTAGGCCCTGGTCGCCTCGGCGTCCGGCAGCCGCACGGAGCCGGTCGGTGCCTCACCACCCGAGCCCGGAGCCCCGGGCACACCCGCCAGCTCGCCGGTCATCGGACGACCGCCTGGTCGCACGCCGGCACACCGGCCCGCGCCACGGAGTCCACGTGCTCACGCGGCACACGCACGCCCAGCCGCGTGGTGATCTCGTAGCTGATCGTCCCGGCCGCGCGGGCCCAGTCCTCCGCCGTCGGACCTCCGTCCGCACCCGTCCCGAACAGCACCACCCGGTCCCCCGCTCTCTGCGTCGCCTCCGGCCCGAGGTCGAGCACGAACTGGTCCATGCACACGCGCCCCGCCACCCCGAGCGTGCGGCGCCCGACCTGCGCCGGCCCGCCGAGCCGCGCCCCGGACCCGGACGCGTGCCGCGGGATCCCGTCCGCGTACCCCAGCGGCACCACGCCGAGGGTCGTCTCGCGGTCGGTCACGTACTGGTGCCCGTAGGACACGCCCTGGCCGGCCGGGACGCGTTTGACGGTCGCGAGCTCCGCCTCGAGGGTCATGGCCGGCACCAGCCCGAAGTCGGCCGGGCCGCCGAGCTGAGGCACCGGGGACAGCCCGTACACCGCCAGCCCGGGGCGGACCAGGTCGTAGTGCACGGCCGGCCGCGTCAACGTCGCCGCCGAGTTGGCGATGTGCCGCACCTCGAGCCGCGCACCGGCGGCCTCGACCGTGCGCACCGCGTCGGCGAACACCTGCTCCTGGGCCCGGACGGTCGGGTGGTCGGGCTCGTCGGCGAACGCGAAGTGCGACCACACGCCCACCAGACGGACGGCGCCCTCCGCCTCGGCACGCAACGCCGCCGCCGTCAGCTCCGGCAGCTGGTCCGGCAGCACGCCGTTGCGGCCCAGCCCGGTGTCGACCTTCAGGTGCACCCGGGCGGTGCGGCCGGCGGCGCGGGCGGCACGCAGCACCTCGTCGAGCGCCCACGGCGCGGCGACCGACACGTCGACGTCCGCCTCGATCGCCTCCCCGAGCGGGGCTCCGGGGGCGTACAGCCAGGTCAGCACGCGGGGCGCGGTCACCCCGGCGGCGCGCAGCGCGAGCGCCTCGGACACCTGCGCGGTGCCGAGCCAGGTCGCGCCGGCCTCGACGGCGGCCGTCGCCACCGGCAGCAGCCCGTGGCCGTAGGCGTCCGCCTTGACCACGGCCATCACCTGCGCCGTGGGGGCGTGCTGGGCCAGGGCCCGCACGTTGCCGCGGATCGCGGCCAGGTCGACGACGGCACGGGCGGGGAAGCGGCTCACGGCCGTCAGTGTCTCACCGGCCCCGCGGACGGGCCCGAGGCTGCCCGTCAGCCGGGGTCGACCACCAGGTCGGCGCGGTCGGCCGTCGACACGATCAGCCGCGCGTTGGCCTCGTCGGGACCGAGCGACCACGCCCGTGCGGCGTCCGGCGCCTTGCCGAACCGCACGTGCCGGGCGATCAGGCGCTCGAGCCGCACCTCGTCGTCGACCGTGACGTACCAGGTCTCGTCCAGCAGCTCGGCCACCGGCCCGAACCCGTGCTCGCGCACCAGCAGGTAGTTGCCCTCGACGACCACCAGCGGGACGTCGGCCGGCACGGCCAGCGCACCGGCGATCGCGTTGTGCGCCTCGCGCCGGTACTCGGGCGCCCACACCGTCTCGCCGTCGACGGGCCGGCGCAGCCGTCGCAGCAGCGCGACGAAGCCGGCCGCGTCGAACGTGTCAGGCGCTCCCTTGCGGTCCGCCCGCCCCAACCGCTCGAGCGTCGTCTGCGCGAGGTGGAAGCCGTCCATCGGCACGACGACGCAGTCCGCGCCGAACGCCTCGGCCAGCCGCGCGGACACCGTGGACTTCCCGGCCCCCGGCGCACCCGTGATCCCGAGGAGCCGCCGGTGCGCGGCACCGTCGGACGGTTCGGTGCCGTCGGCGGATGGTCTGGGCGGACGGTCCAGCAGCGCGCGGACCCGGTCGACCAGTGCGGACGGCAGCGGGGACGTCTCCGGGATCGTCATGCGTCCTCCGCCGCCGTCTCGCGTGGCGCCACCAGCCCCGCCACCACACCGGGGAGCGCCTGCGCCACCGCAAGGGCCGCCACGGGTCCGCCGGGGTTCGCCGCCCGTGCCGCGCGACCGTGCACCGACGCGGCCGCGGCCGCGAGCGCCGCGACCAGGGTCGGGTCGGCCCGCACGTCGTCGGAACGACCGGCCAGCAGGGCGCCGAGCAGTCCGGTCAGCACGTCGCCCGCACCGGCGGTGGCCAGCCACGCCGGCGCCTCGGCCTGCGCGTACCGGGCGCCGTGCGGCCCTGCGACCACCGTCACGGCCCCCTTGAGCAGCACCGTGGCGCCGGTCAGCTGCTGCGCCCGGACCGCCCATCGCAGCGGCTCCCGCTCGACGTCCGCGCGCTCGACCGGTTCGCCTCGCACGCCGAGCAGGGTCGCCAGCTCCCCGGCGTGCGGGGTCAGCACCGTCAGCGGGGTCAGCCGGTCCGGCAGCAGCCCGAGCGCGCCCGCGTCCGCGACGACCGGGAGGTCGTCGGCCGCCGCCGCACCGAGCGCGTCCCGCACCCGTGCGGCTGCCACCTCGTCGTCGGGGTCGATCCCGGGACCGACCGCCCAGGCCTGCACCCTCCCGGTCCCGACGACCACCTCGGGCCGCGCGGCGAGCACCGCATCGCCGACGTCACCGACGTACCGGACCATCCCGACGCCGGCCAGCACCGCGGCGCTGCTCACCAGGACCGCAGCGCCGGGGTACCGCGGCGTGCCGGCCACCACGCCGAGCACCCCGCGGGTGTACTTGTGGGCCGCTTCGCCGGGCACGGGCCACAGCGCCGCGAGGTCGTCGGCCCCGAGCCGCACCACGGCCGGCGTGCCGGCGTTCCGCAGCCCGACGTCCACCACGTCGACCCGCCCGGCCAGAGCCGCCGCCGGCGGCAGCAGCAGCCCCGGCTTGGCGCAGCCGAACGTCACCGTGAGGTCCGCGGTCAGCACGGGACCGGCGACGCTGCCGTCGTCCACCCCGATGCCGGAGGGCACGTCGACCGCCACCACCAGGGGCAGCCGCTCCACCGCCGCGAAGGCCCCCTGCAGGGCCGTGACCAGGGCCGCGCCCGTGCCGCGCAGGCCGCCCCGCGCCCCGATGCCGAGCATCCCGTCGAGCACCACGTCGGCCCGCGCCGCCAGAGCCGCCGCCGCTCGGACGGACGAGCCGTCGGACGAGCCGTCCGACGACCCGTCCAGCGACCGAAGCCGGCCCCCGGCCTCCCGGAAGGCCACCGACCCCTCCGGGTGGACCCGCTCGGACACCAGCAGCGCCGTGACCTCGGCCCCCCGGCGCAGCAGCCGCACGCCCGCCCACAACGCGTCCCCGCCGTTGTTGCCGCCACCGACCAGCAGGACCACCCGCGCGCCACCGACCCGGCCGCGCCGTTCTCGCAGGCGGGCCGCGACCACCGTGGCCAGCGCGAAGGCGGCGCGGTCCATCAGCGGCACCCCCGCCGCCAGCAGCGGCTCCTCCGCGGCCCGTACGTCGTCCGACCCCCACGCCAGCAGCACGTCGCCCATCCTCGCGGGTCCCCCGGTAGCGTGCGAACCATGCGCTTCGGACTCTTCATCCCCCAGGGCTGGCGGCAGGACCTCACCGGCATCGACCCCCGCGAGCACTGGTCCGTGATGCACGGCCTCGCCCAGCACGCCGACGACGGCGACACCTGGGAGTCGATCTGGGTCTACGACCACTTCCACTCGGTGCCCGAGCCCAACGGCGAGGCGGTGCACGAGGCGTGGAGCCTGATGAGCGCCTTCGCCGCCAGCACGTCACGGGTCCGACTGGGCCAGATGTGCACGTGCATGGCGTACCGGAACCCCGCCTACCTGGCGAAGGTGGCCGCCACCGCGGACGTGATCAGCGGCGGCCGCGTGGAGATGGGCATCGGCGCCGGCTGGTACGAGCACGAGTGGAAGGCGTACGGCTACGGCTTCCCGTCCGCCGGCAACCGGCTCGGCATGCTCGACGAGGGCGTGCAGATCTTCAAGCAGCTGTGGAGCACCGGCACCGCCACGCTCGACGGGAAGCACTACCAGGTGGACGGCGCGATGCTGGCACCGCTCCCCCTGCAGCTGGACGGCCCGCCGCTGTGGATCGCGGGCGGTGGCGAGAAGGTGACGCTGCGCATCGCGGCGGAGCACGCGTCGTACACCAACTTCGACGGGGCGCCGGCCGGCTTCGCCCAGAAGTCGCAGATCCTGCGCGGTCACTGCGAGGCGATCGGACGCCCGTTCGACGAGATCACGCGCTCCGCCAACTACAACGTGGTGATCGGGTCGACGCAGGCCGAGGTGGACGACCGGATCGCCTGGATCGAGGAGCACTACGCGCTGACGGTCCCGGCCAAGGCGGCCGACGAGGCCGAGTCGTGGCGCCGCGGCCCGCTGGTCGGCACGCCGGAGCAGATCGTCGAGAAGCTGCGCGAGCTCGAGGGGCTCGGCATGACGTACGCCATCTGCTACTTCGCCGAGGCGGCCTACGACCGCTCGGGCATCGAGCTGTTCGAGCGCGAGGTCGTGCCGGCGCTGCGCTGAGAGGCACGGTCCCACGCTGGGCCGGCTGCCCGTCGGCCCAGCGTGGGACCGTGCCTCTGACGACCTGGCGGCTAAGTCCCGATCGGCGACTCGCTCCTGCTCGGCGGCTCAGTCCCGCTCGGCGACGACGACGGCGGCCGCGATGCCGGCGTCGTGCGAGATCGAGACGTGGAACCGCGTGATCCCCAGCTCGGCGGCCCGTGCCGCGACGGTCCCGGTCACCTCGATCACGGGCTGAGCACCCGCCACCCGGCGCACCACCGCGTCGTGCCAGTGCAGCCCCGCGGGTGCCCCCAGCGCCTTGGCGAGGGCCTCCTTGGTGGCGAAGCGCGCCGCCAGGGAGGTCTCCGGCATCGACCGCTCGTCGGCGACGAACAGCCGCTCGCGGAGCCGCGGTGAGCGGTGCAACGCCTCCACCAGGCGCTGCACGTCCACCACGTCGATGCCGACGCCGACGATCACCGTCCGGTCACTCGACCGTGACGGACTTGGCCAGGTTCCGCGGCTGGTCCACGTCCAGCCCCTTCGCGGTGGCCAGCTCGCAGGCGAAGATCTGCAGCGGCACGACCGTCAGCAGGGGGGCGAGCAGCGTCGGGCACTGCGGGACCGAGAACACCTCGTCCGCGAACGGGAGCACGGCCTCGTCGCCGTCCTCGGCGATCACCAGGGTGCGGGCGCCGCGTGCCCGGATCTCCTGGATGTTGGAGACGACCTTCGAGTGCAGGGAGTGCCGGCTGCGCGGGCTCGGCACGATGACGAACACGGGCTGGCCGGGCTCGATCAGGGCGATCGGTCCGTGCTTGAGCTCGCCGGCCGCGAACCCCTCGGCGTGGATGTACGCGATCTCCTTGAGCTTGAGCGCACCCTCGAGGGCTACCGGGAAGCCGACGTGCCGGCCGAGGAAGAGCACGCTCTGCGTGTCGGCCATCCACCGCGCCACCTGCCGCACCCGGTCGGCCCGGTCGAGCACCTGCTGGATCTTGTCCGGCATCGCCCGCAGCTCAGTGAGGATCGCGCCGACCTCGTCGGGGAACATGTTGCCGCGCAGCTGGGCGAGGTACAGGCCCAGCAGGTACACCGCGGTGATCTGGGCGAGGAACGCCTTGGTCGACGCGACGGCGATCTCGGGACCCGCATGCGTGTACAGCACGGCGTCCGACTCGCGCGGGATCGTCGAGCCGTGCGTGTTCACCACGGCGAGCACGCGGGAGCCCTGCTCACGGGCGTGCCGCACGGCCATCAGCGTGTCCATCGTCTCGCCGGACTGCGAGATCGCCACGACCAGCGTCCGCTCGTCGACCACGGGGTCGCGGTAGCGGAACTCGTGGGCGAGCTCCACCTCGACCGGGATCCGGCACCAGTGCTCGACGGCGTACTTGGCGACGTGCCCGGCGTAGGCCGCGGTGCCGCAGGCGACGACGACGATCTTGTCCACCTGGCGCAGCACCGACTCGTCGATGTGCATCTCGTCCAGCACCAGCCGGCCGTGCACGTCGGTCCGGCCGAGCAGCGTGTCGGCGACGGCGTGCGGCTGGTCGTGGATCTCCTTGTCCATGAAGGACCGGAAGCCGCCCTTCTCGGCGGCGGCGGCGTCCCAGTCGACGACGAACTGGCGGCCCTGCGCGGCGTTCCCTGCGAAGTCGGTCACCTCGACCCGGTCCGGCGTGATGGTCACCACCTGGTCCTGCCCGAGCTCGAGCGCCTCGCGGGTGTGCGCGATGAAGGCCGCGACGTCCGAGCCGAGGAAGTTCTCGCCGGCGCCGAGGCCCACGACGAGCGGCGAGTCGTGCCGTGCGCCGACGACGAGGTCGGGGCGGTCGGCGTGCACGGCCAGCAGCGTGAAGGTGCCCTCCAGGCGCAGCGCGACCGACTGCATGGCGGTCGTCAGGTCGCCCGTGCGGTCGAAGGCGGCGGCCAGCAGGTGCGCGACCACCTCGGTGTCGGTCTCCGAGGCGAACTGGACCCCCTGCTCGACCAGTTCGGCCTTCAGGGTGGCGAAGTTCTCGACGATGCCGTTGTGGATCACGGCGAGCCGCCCGGCGACGTGCGGGTGGGCGTTGACGTCGGTCGGGCCGCCGTGCGTCGCCCAGCGGGTGTGGCCGATCGCGGCCGTCGCGGCGGGCAGCGGACGGGCGTCCAGCTCCTCGACGAGGTTGGCCAGCTTGCCGGCCTTCTTGCGGGTGTCGAGCTCCCCGTCGGCCGTCACGACGGCGACCCCGGCCGAGTCGTAGCCGCGGTACTCGAGGCGCCGCAGGCCCTCGATCACCACCTCGAGGGGCAGGCCGCTGGCCGTTCGACTCCCGACGTACCCGACGATTCCGCACATGGCGTCGATGGTAACGGCCGGGCCACGACGGACCGCCGCCGGGCGTCCTCCCCGCGCCCACGGCCCGTGCGAGGATCGGGCCGTGCCGCTCACCGCCGCGTCGTCCACGCCGTACGTCGACCTGGACCGGTCGGCCTGGGTGCGCCTGTCGGAGTCGACCCCGCTGCCCCTGACCGGCGCCGACGTGCAGCGGCTGCGCGGTCTCGGGGACCCGATCGACCTCGCGGAGGTCGATGCGATCTACCGCCCGATCTCCCGCCTGCTGGACCTGCACATCGAGGCGACCCGGCACCTGCACCGGGCCACCAGCACGTTCCTGCACGAGGACGCCGGGCTGACGCCCTTCGTCATCGGCGTCGCCGGCTCGGTCGCCGTCGGCAAGTCCACCACCGCCCGCCTGCTGCGCGAGCTGATGGCCCGCTGGCCCGCCACGCCGCGCGTCGAGCTGGTCACCACCGACGGGTTCCTCTACCCGAACGCCGAGCTCGAGCGGCGTCGGCTGCTCGACCGCAAGGGGTTCCCTGAGTCGTACGACCGCCGTGCGCTGCTGCGGTTCGTCGCCGCCGTCAAGGCGGGGCGGCCCGAGGTCAGCGCCCCGGTGTACGACCACCTGACCTACGACATCGTGCCGGGCGCGCGGACGGTCGTGCGGCGGCCGGACGTGCTGATCGTCGAGGGCCTGAACGTGCTGCAGCCGGCCCGCACCCCGCTAGGCGGCCGCTCGAACCTCGCGGTCAGCGACTTCTTCGACTTCTCCATCTACGTGGACGCGCGGACCGCCGACGTGCGCAAGTGGTACATCGACCGGTTCCTGCGGCTCCGCGAGACGTCGTTCACCCAGCCGAGCTCGTACTTCCACCGGTTCGCCGCCCTGTCCGACGACGAGGCGACGGACATGGCCAAGGGGATCTGGGACGCGATCAACGCGCCCAACCTCGAGGACAACATCCTGCCGACCCGCAGCCGGGCGACCCTGGTGCTGACCAAGGGCGCCGACCACAGCGTCCAGCGGGTCCGGCTGCGCAAGCTCTGACCGCCTCGGCGCCCGTCGCCCGGCTCAGGGCCCCGTCGGTGCGGGCGTCGCCGGGGCCACCAGGCTGACCGGCGCATCGGACTGGTCCGTCACCGTCAGGGCGTCCAGCGCATGCCGCACGGCCTCGGTCGGGCGGCCGCAGCCGTCCGTCGGCATCTGCGGGCGGACGGCCCGGCCCATCGAGTCCACCAGCCACAGCTCCACCCGGTCGGCGGGGCTCGTCGAGCACGTGGACGGCCTCGCGCTCGGCGCCACCGGCGCCGGGGCACCTTCCAGGGCAGCCTGCAGGGCCGCGATCGCCGTCGCGGTGCCCTCCCTCGTCGTCGCCGTGACCACCGACCAGGTGCCGGACCCGTCGCGCAGCGTGCCACCGGCCTGGCACACCACCACCCCGACCGGGCTGAAAGAGCTCGGGACCCGACCGGCCGCCGGTGCCGGCTCGTGCGCCCCCGCCGTGGCGAGAACCGCGTCGAGCCGCAGCCCGAACGCGTCGAGCACCTCGGGCGCCAGGCAGTCGGCTGCCGGCACGACCTCGGCCGACCGGGTGCTGCGCTGCGCATCGTCGTCGGACCGCTGACCCAGCACCAGGACCAGCAGCACGGTGCCGATCCCCAGGCCCGCACCGATCAGGGCCACCGGACGCGCGGCACCGCGCTGCGCGCGCCCTCGTCCTCGGTCCACGTCCTGCCCCTGCCTACGTCCTGCGGCCGGCAGGACCGCCGCGGACGACGTGCGGTGCCGGAGGCCCAGCCGCGGCGCCGACCCGGATCGAGGGTAGGTGGGTCATCCCGCCGATTGACGCAGTGAGACCGGATCGTTAGCCGGCGGCACCGGATCGTGACCTCGACCCGCCGGGGCGGCGGGCCCATGCGCTGAGCACCCAGTCCACCAGCGCTCCGATCACCAGGCCGCCGACCACGCCCACGACCAGGCCGATCATCGGATGGTTCTTCAGCACCACGCCGGACGCGATACCGATCACCGAGGAGTAGGTCGCCCAGGTGACCGCCGCGAGCGCGGTGATGCCGACGAACCGGCGACGGCGGTAGCGGAGCGCGCCGGCCGTCATGTTGACGGCCACGCGGCCGACGGGGATGTACCGCGCGGCGATGATGAACGACGCGCCACGGGTCGCGAGCGACCGCTCGGCCCAGTCCAGCGCCTGCTGCGCCTTGGGCCGGGCGAAGATGCGCAGGCTGCGGACCTTCACCCGGGTGCCGATCGTGTAGGCGATCTGGTCGCCCGTGAACGCACCGAGGGCGGCCACGAGGATCACGGGCAGCAGCGGCGGGCTCCCCCGCGACGCCCACAGCGAGGCGAGGGCGATCACCACGGTCTCGCTGGGGATCGGCGGGAAGAAGCCGTCCACGGTGGCGAACGCGTAGAGCGCGGCGAACACCCACGGCGACCCGACCAGGGCCAACGCCCACTCCTGCACGCCTGACGTCCCCTCGCCGACGGTCGGCACTGCCCGTGCCCCGGGGCGGGCGTGCCGCCGTCTTCACGCTACAGGCCGGGGCACCGGCTCCGGGAGCGTTCAGTCCAGCGGGAAGCCGAGCGTGCGGGACGCGGTGACCGGCCGCGGCTCCGCCGCCCACCGGGCCCCGAGCTCGTCCGTGGCGGAGAGGGAGCGCAGCTCGGCGCGGTCCAGGTACAACGTGCCGGCCAGGTGGTCGGTCTCGTGCTGGACGATGCGCGCCGTCCAGCCGTCGACCACCTCGTCGAGCGGTTCGCCGTGCTCGTCCTGGCCGGTCAGGCGCACGGAACGGTGCCGCGCCACGACGGCCTGGTAGCCCACCACCGACAGGCACCCCTCGTAGAAGGACACACGCTCGTCGTCCAGGGGCGCGTACCGCGGGTTGACCAGGACCCGAGGGGCCAGCGGCTGGCGCTCGCGCACCGTGGCGACCTCGGGGCTGCCGACCCCGGGGTCCTCGAGCACGGCGAGGGCGAGCGGAAGGCCGACCTGGGGCGCGGCGAGGCCCACGCCGGGGGCGGCCCGCATCGTCCGACGCATCAAGGACAGCAGGGCAGCGAGCTCCGTGGCCGACAGCTGACCGTCGAACGGGACCGCCACCGCCCTCAGGGCCGGGTGGCCGGCACGGACGATCGGAGCCAACCCGTCCGGGCGCGCGGCAGCCGCCTCGACCAGGCGCAGGGCGTGGTCGCGCAGCGCGTGGTCGCGTGCTGACCGGTCCGAAGCCGTCACAGCGCGAGCCGCTCCCGCACCACGTCGGCCAGCTCGCCGGCGACGCGGTCCGCCTCGGCCTGGGTGGCCGCCTCGACCATCACGCGGACCAGCGGCTCGGTGCCGGACGGCCGCAGCAGCACCCGGCCGGTGCCGCCCAGCAGCTGCTCGGCACGGGCGACGGCCTCGCCGAGCGGGCCGTCGCCGGCTGCCCGCGTCCGGTCGACGCCCGAGACGTTGACCAGCGTCTGCGGGAGGCGCCGGACCACCGAGGCGAGGTCGGCCAGGGGCCGGCCCGAGGCGGCGACGCGCGACGCCAGCTGCAGGGCGGTCAGGATGCCGTCCCCGGTGGTGGCGTGCTCCGCCAGGATGATGTGCCCCGACTGCTCGCCGCCGAGGCTGAAGCCACCGGCCCGCATCGCCTCGAGCACGTACCGGTCCCCCACGGCGGTGTCCACGGTGGTGACGCCCGCCTCGGTCATCGCCAGCCGCAGGCCCAGGTTGCTCATCACCGTGATGACCAGGGTGTCGTGCGCGAGGCGGCCCTGGTCCCGCAGGGCCAGCGCGATGACCGCCATGATCTGGTCACCGTCGACCAGGGTTCCGTTCGCATCGACCGCCAGGCAGCGGTCGGCGTCCCCGTCGAACGCGACGCCGAGGTCGGCACCGGAGGCGACGACGAACGCCTGCAGCTGCTCCGGGTGCGTGGAGCCGCAGCGGTCGTTGATGTTCAGCCCGTCGGGCGCGGCGTTGATCACCAGCACCTCGGCGCCGGCCGCTCGCAGCGCCGCCGGACCGACCTCGCTAGCCGCGCCGTTCGCGCAGTCCACGGCGATCCGCAACCCGTTCAGCGGGGTGGTGATGGTGCTGACCAGGTGCTCCACGTACAGCTCGCCGGCGCGTCCGGTGTCCACCCGGATGCGTCCGACCCCCGCACCGACCGGCCGGTCCCACGGCTCGCCGAGCCGGGTCTCGATCGCGTCCTCGAGCTCGTCGTCCAGCTTGTGGCCGCCTCGAGCGAGGAACTTGATGCCGTTGTCCGGCATCGGGTTGTGCGAGGCGGACAGCACGACGCCCAGGTCGACCCCCGTCGCCGCCGTCAGGAAGGCCACCGCGGGTGTGGGCAGCAGGCCGACGTCGTCCACGTCCACGCCGGCGGAGGCGAGCCCGGCCGAGACGGCCGCGGCGAGGAACTCGCCCGACGCCCGCGAGTCCCGGCCGACCACCGCGCGCGGCCGGTGCCCGGCGAACGCCCCTTTGGTGCCGAGCACGTGCGCGGCCGCCACGGAGACGTCCAGCGCCACCTCGGCCGTCACGTCGCGGTTGGCCAGCCCCCGCACACCGTCGGTCCCGAACAGTCGGCCCATCAGCGGACCCCCTCGTCGTCGTCCCCCACGTGCCGGGACCCCGAGGTCTGCCGGCCGGTCATCTGCTTGTGGACGGTACCGGTCGCGATCGTGCCGCGGGCCGGAACGTCGGCCGGACCCCTCCGGGGCCCGGCATGCCGACGGCCCCGCGCACCGAGGTGCAGCGGGGCCGTCGTGACGGAGCGCCTGATCAGCGCTTCGAGTACTGCGGAGCCTTGCGGGCCTTCTTCAGACCGGCCTTCTTGCGCTCCACGACGCGCGCGTCGCGGGTCAGGAAGCCAGCCTTCTTCAGTGCCGGGCGGTTGTGCTCGGCGTCGATCGCGTTCAGCGCACGGGCGATGCCGAGGCGCAGGGCGCCGGCCTGGCCGGTGACGCCGCCGCCGCTGACCCGGGCGATGATGTCGAAGCGACCCTCGACGTCCACCACCTTCAGCGGGGAGCTCACCAGCTGCTGGTGCAGCTTGTTCGGGAAGTAGTCCTCGAGCGTCCGCCCGTTGATCGTCCAGGTGCCGGTGCCGGGCACCAGGCGGACGCGGGCGATGGCCTCCTTGCGGCGGCCGAGCGCCTGGCCCGGTGCCGTCAGGGACTGGCCACGCCCCGTGGGGGCTGCCGTCTCAGAGGTGTAGCTGGTGGGCGTGTCGTCGCCCTCGGTGTCGTAGTCGACTGTGGTCTCCGCCACGGGGATCCTCGCGTTCCGTCGTTCGTCGCAGCGGGGCCTCAGCCCTGCTGCGCCACCTGGATGAGCTCGAAGGGCTTCGGCTGCTGCGCGGCGTGCGGGTGCTCCGGACCCGTGTACACCTTGAGCTTGCCCAGCTGCTGGCGGCCGAGCGTTGTCTTGGGCAGCATGCCCCGCACGGCCTTCTCGATCGCGCGCTCCGGGTGCGTGGCCAGGAGCTCGGTGTAACCGGTGGCCGTCAGACCGCCTGGGAAACCGGAGTGCCGGTAGGCGACCTTGGTCTCCCGCTTGGTGCCGGTGAGGGCGACCTTCTCGGCGTTGATGACGATGACGAAGTCACCGCCGTCGACGTGAGGAGCGAACGTCGGCTTGTGCTTGCCACGCAGCAGCGTGGCCACATGGGTGGCCAGGCGGCCCAGGACGACATCGGTCGCGTCGATGACGTACCAGGTCCGCTCGACGTCGCCGGGCTTCGGGGTGTACGTGCGCACGGGTGTGAGCCTTCTGGTCAGTGATGCATGTCGAGGCCGCGGACGACTCGCAGAGCGAGCAGCCCGTGACGGGTATGTCGAGGCATCCCGATCCGGCGAGTGGGATCACCGGGTGCAGCCACCGGTGCCAGGTGGTGAGAAGCCACCGGCGCACGACAGGGGACGCGCAACGACACACCAGGGTAACTGAGAGCGGCACCACGGCAAAACCCGTCCGTCGGCGCCCCGTCAGACCGTGACGGGCGCCTGCCGCAGCGCGCTGCGGGCGACCTCGACCACCCGGTCGGAGAGCTCGTCGAGCGCCCGGGTCCGGATGGCCCAGCGCTGCCACCACAGCGGCACGTCCAACCACGAGCCGGGAGCGAGGTCGACGAGCACACCGGCCGGCGCGAGCTGGTCGGCCTCCTGCTCGGACACCATCCCCCAGCCCAGGCCCGCGGCGACCACCGAGACGTACGCCGAGCTGGACGGGACGTGGTGCACCCGACGCAGCGCGGAGCCGCCGCCCAGCATCGTGACGAACCGGTGCTGCAACGTGTCCTCCGCGGTGAACGCGACGGCCGGCGCCGTGGCGAGCGCACGCGCGAGACGGCGCCGCTCCCCCGAGCCGCCGAGCGGCACGTCGGCCAGGTGACGTGCGACGAAGGACGCGGATGCCATCGCGCGGTACCGGGCCGACCCGAGCGGTACCGAGCGGCAGCCCTGCACCGCCCGTCCGTCACCGGTCACCGCGGCCATCACCGTGCCGTCCCGGAGCAGCTGAGCCGTCCGGTCCTGGTCCTCCCGGTGGACCTCGACCGTGACGTCGTCGCCGACGCTCGAGAGGACCTGGACGAACCAGGTGGCGAGCGAGTCGGCGTTCACGGCCACCGGCAGCCGGTCCGCGGGTCCGCCCAGCTGCCCCAGCGCATGCCGCGCCTCCGTGTCCAGGGCGGCGCGCTGGCCGGCGAGCCGCACCAGCACCTCTCCGGCCGCCGTCGGGCGGCACGGCCTCGTCCTGAGCACCAGCACCTGGCCCGCGTGCTGCTCGAGCGCTCGGACACGCTGGCTGACCGCGCTCGGCGTCACGTGCAGCGTCTGCGCGGCGGCGTCGAACGTGCCCTCGGCGACGACCGCGGCGAGAGTCGTCAGCTGCTCGGCGTCGTACACATGAGTGATGCTACAGATGCTTCAGAAACCTGAACTTCCCTGTCGGAACGCATCCGCCTACCGTCCCTCCGTGATCGCCCTCCGCGGCCTGCTCAGCGGGCTCTCCCTCATCGTCGCCATCGGCGCGCAGAACGCCTTCGTGCTGCGGCAGGGCCTGCGCCGTGAGCACATCGGCGCCGTCGTCGTCCTCTGCGTCCTGGCCGACGCCGTGCTCATCGCCCTGGGTACCGCCGGGCTCGGCGCCGTCGTGCAGGCCCACCCGACCGCACTGACCGCCGTGCGCGTCGGAGGCGCCGCGTTCCTGCTGTGGCTGGCCGCCGACGCCGTGCGACGTGCCGTGCGGCCGGGCGTCCTCGACCCCGCCACCTCGGGCCCCGCAGGCCTGCGCCCGGTGCTCGCCACGAGCGCCGCGCTGACGTTCCTCAACCCTCACGTCTACCTCGACACCGTGCTGCTGCTCGGCGCGCTCGCCCAGCAGGCGGGAGCCGCCCGGTGGCAGTTCGCCGCCGGCGCCGCGGTCGCCAGCGTCGTCTGGTTCACCGCGCTGGGCTACGGCGCCGTGCGCCTGCGGCCGGTCTTCGCCCGTCCCGGTGCCTGGCGGGTCCTCGACCTGCTCGTCGCCGCCGTCATGGCGACGATCGCCGTCCGGCTCGTCCTCGACTGAGCCGACGGCGCACCACAGGCGCGCGACGCCGCACGGTCCGCCCGCACCGGGGGCTGGTGCCCCGCACCCGTGGCGCCGCCGGCCGACGGATGCCACGGTGGAGCCATGACCGAGGAGACCCCAGCCACCAGCACCGACGCCGCACTCGGTTCCGAGGGTGACGCCGACCAGCTGCCGCGCGAGGACATGCTGCTCGAGCGCGGTGTTGAGGACCTGCTCGACGAGGGCTACTCCCCGCCCGAGCGCGGCCGCAGCACCCACTACGGCGAGACGGCGTGGGAGGAGGAGCACCGGGAGACGATCGACCAGCGGGTACGGCAGGAGGAGCCCGAGGTCTGGGAGATGCCGGAGGAGCCGAGTGGCGACCGCGAGGAGTACCGGGCCGGCCGTCTCGAGGCCGACGACGACGCGGTGGCGGCCGGCGTCACCGACACCTTCGCGCACGACGTCGGCGTCGCGGGCGGCGCGGCCAGCGCCGAGGAGGCAGCGGTGCACGTCATCCCCGACCCCGACCAGCAGGAACCGTTGTACCGGGCGGACGACGAGCACGAGTGAGCGGGGCGTCGCGGCACGCCCCGGTCGGGCGCGTCAGCGACCTCGCCGGGTCATCGCGCCGCGCGGTACGGGACTCCGCCGATGACGGTGTGCCGTTCGGGCGTGGTCAGTCGCACTCGCAGCCGGGGGTGCCGGCGGCTTCCTCCGGGCGGCGCCGCGCCCGGGTCTGCACCGCACGCTCCGCCAGCTCGGCGTCCGGCGGGTAGCCCACCTCCTCGAGCGTGAGGCCGTGCGGCGGTACGACGGCCGCAGCCCCGTCCCGCCGACGTCCGGCGAGCAGCTCGGCCGCCCACCCGGCGGGGCGTCGCCTCTCGCCGATGACCAGGCTCGCGCCGACGAGCGCCCGCACCATCGAGTGGCAGAACGCGTCCGCCTGCACGTGGGCGACCACCAGCCCCTCGTCCGGCCCGCTGGTCACGCGACTCCACTCGAACCGCTCCAGGGTGCGGATGGTCGTGGCCTCCGGCCGTGGCTTGCAGAACGCGGCGAAGTCGTGGCGTCCGACGAGCGGGCGCGCCGCTGCCGCCATCGCGTCGGCGTCGAGCGCCCGCCGGTGCCACAGCACGTGACCGCGGCGCAACGGGTCGCGGAGCGCCGCGTCGTCGCAGACGCGGTAGACGTAGCGGCGCCGCAGTGCGGAGAACCGAGCGTCGAACCCGCTCGGCGCCACGGTCACGCGATGCACGACCAGGTCGCCGGGCAGCACGCCGGCGAGCCGGGCGACGAGCGCCGTCGGGCCGTCCCGGTCCGACCGCCCGCGCGTCGCCAGCAGCGCCGCAACACCGACGTCGACGTGCGCCACCTGTCCCCGGGCGTGCACCCCGGCGTCGGTTCGACCGGCCACCGTCACCCGCGGCAGGGCCTCGCCCCGAGGTGCCGCGCGCAGGACCGTCGCAAGCGCGTCCTCCAGCACGCCCTGCACGGTCCGGAGCGCGGGCTGCCGCGCCCAGCCCGCGAAACCCGCGCCGTCGTAGGCCAGGTCGAGGCGCAGCCGGACGACAGGGTCCGCGGCGGTGGTCACGGCGGACACCGTAGCCGCACGGGGCCCCGCTACCGTGGTCCGGTGGCGAACCCGTCGGACCCGTTCACCCTCGCCGTGGACTGCGGCGGAGGTGGCATCAAGGCGTCGGTGCTGGACGGCGCCGGCACGCTCCACGCGCCGCCGGTGCGGGTGCCGACGCCCTACCCCCTCCCCCCGGACCGGCTGGTGCAGACGGTCGCGGAGCTCGGTGCCGCCCTTCTCCCGTTCAGCCGAGCGACCGTCGGCATGCCGGGGATGATCCGGCACGGCGTCGTCGTGGCCACACCGCACTACGTCACCCGGTCGGGTCCGCGCAGCACCGTGCTGCCCGAGCTGGTCGACGCCTGGGCCGGCTGCGACATCCGCGCCCTGATCGAGGACCGCCTCGGTGTGCCGGCGCTGGTGCTGAACGACGCGGAGGTGCACGGCGCGGGCGTGGTGTCCGGCACCGGCGTGGAGCTCGTGCTCACCCTCGGCACCGGGCTCGGCTCCGCACTGTTCGACGGCGGCAGGCTGGCGCCCCACCTCGAGCTGTCCCATGCGCCGCTGCGCCGCAGCACCACGTACGACTCGTACATCGGCCAGCCGGAACGGGCCCGGCTCGGCGACGCGCTGTGGTCGCGCCGCGTGCGGCACGTCGTCGAGGGGTTCCGGCCGGTGTTCTGGTGGGACCGGCTGTACCTCGGCGGCGGCAACTCCCGCCACATCTCACCGCAGGTGCTGGACCGGCTCGGCGACGACGTCGTCGTGGTGCCCAACCAGGCCGGCATCGTCGGCGGCGTCCGCGCCTGGTCGCTGACCCTCTGACGTCGGTCCGACGCTCAGCGGCACCCCGCCGGCGACGGCGCCCTCCAGCTCGGCGGCCGCCTCGAGCAGCACCCGGGTGAACCGCGTCGGACGCACCAGGCTGACCAGGTGCGTCGCACCGGGGACGACCACCAGCCGACCGTGCCGGCACGCACGGAGGAAGGCGCGCTCCTCACCGCGGAAGTGGTCGAACCGACCGTTGACCAGCCACACGGGCGCGTCGACCCGAGCCAGGTCCTCCAGCGGCCGAGCCGACCGCATCGCGCGCAGGACGTCGCCCATCACCGCGAGGGCGAACCCGCCGGCACCGGAGTCGGCCGCGCCCGCCGGCGACAGCATCCGCTCGACGAGCACCTGGTTCAGGCGCGCGCCCGCGTCCGGCAGCCGGGCGATCACGCCCGCCGCAACCGCCCAGGCGTCCACCAGCGGCGGCCGCGGGCGCGTGCAGCAGGACGCGGCGACCAGGCCGATTACCTGCTCCGGGTGCCGCGCGGCGTGCGCGATCGCCACGTAGCCGCCGAGCGACAGCCCGACCACGAGCGCCCTGCCCCCGACGTCGTCGACGGCGCGCACCAGTGTCTCGTCGGCCGCCTCGAGGCTGAACCGTTCCCCGCGCCGCACGCCGTGCCCGGGCAGGTCGACCGCCACCGCCGTGCGACCCGACCGCTCCAACGCCTCGACCTGGACCCGCCACATGGTGCGCGACGTGCGCAGCCCGTGCACCAGCACGACCGGCACCGTCGACCGCCGCGGCTCGGGCCCTGCCGCCGCCGACCGTTCCCGGTCCCTCTCGGTCACGGGTCGACGCTAGGCCGTCCGTCACCGCGGTGCCCAGGTTCGCCCGGCGGACGCGCGAGAGCCCGGGACATCCCCTCTGCGGATGTCCCGGGCTCTCGTGTGGTGCTGCGGTGCTACGGATCAGGCCTTGTCGGCGTCACCCTCGGGGGCGTCGTCGGCGGCCGTCTCGGCGGCAGGCTCGTTCGGGGTCTCCTCGGCGACAGCCGCGGACTCCTCGACCGGGGTGTCGCTCTCCTCGACCGGAGCGGCGGCGACCGGGGCGGCCGCGGGTGCCGCCTTGGCGGTCGCACGCGTCGCCTCCTTCACGACGGCCTGCTTCGGCGAGAGCGGCTCGAGCACCAGCTCGATGACCGCCATCGGCGCGTTGTCACCCTTGCGGGCGCCGATCTTGGTGATGCGCGTGTAGCCACCCTGACGCTCGGCGACCGCGGGTGCGATCTCCGTGAACAGGACGTGCACGACGCCCTTGTCCTTGACGACCGTCATCACCCGACGACGGGCGTGCAGGTCGCCGCGCTTGGCGAACGTGATGAGCCGCTCGGCGAGGGGACGCAGGCGCTTGGCCTTGGCCTCCGTCGTCGTGACACGCTGGTGCTCGAACAGCTGCGTCGCGAGGTTCGCGAGGATCAGCCGCTCGTGAGCCGGTCCGCCACCGAGCCGGGGTCCCTTGGTGGGCGTGGGCATGGTCTCTACTCCTTGAGTTCTGGTGATGGTCGACGCGCGCGGCCCGTCGAGCGACGGGCCGGCGCGTTCCCCGGCGTCAGTACTGCTCGTCCTCGCTGAAGTCGACCTCGTCGTCGGCGTAGTAGCCGGCACCGGCCGTCGCGTCGAAGTCGATCGGGCTGTCCTTCAGGCTCAGTCCCAGCTCGGCCAGCTTCTCCTTGACCTCGGTGATGGACTTCGCACCGAAGTTGCGGATGTCGAGCAGGTCGGCCTCGGACCGTGCGACGAGCTCGCCCACCGTGTGGATGCCCTCGCGCTTGAGGCAGTTGTACGACCGGATGGTCAGCTGCAGGTCCTCGATCGGCAGCGCCAGGTCGGCGGCGAGCGCGGCGTCCGTCGGCGACGGGCCGATCTCGATGCCCTCGGCCTCGACGTTGAGCTCGCGGGCCAGCCCGAACAGCTCGACCAGCGTCTTGCCGGCGGAGGCCAGCGCGTCGCGCGGGCTGATCGCCGGCTTGGTCTCGACGTCCACGATCAGCTTGTCGAAGTCGGTGCGCTGCTCGACGCGGGTCGCCTCGACCTTGTAGGTCACCTTGAGCACCGGCGAGTAGATCGAGTCGACCGGGATCCGGCCGATCTCGGTGTCGAACGACTTGTTCTGGCTGGCGGAGACGTAGCCACGACCACGCTCGACGGTCAGCTCGATCTCGAGCTTGCCCTTGTCGTTCAGCGTCGCCAGGTGCAGCTCGGGGTTGTGCACCTCGACACCGGCCGGCGGGACGATGTCCGCCGCGGTCACCTGACCGGCACCCTGCTTGCGCAGGTACATGACCACCGGCTCGTCGTTCTCGGAGGAGACGACCAGGTTCTTGATGTTGAGGATCAGCTCGGTGACGTCCTCCTTGACCCCCGGCACGGTGGAGAACTCGTGCAGCACGCCGTCGATGCGGATGCTGGTGACGGCCGCACCCGGGATGGACGACAGGAGCGTCCGGCGCAGGGAGTTGCCGAGCGTGTAGCCGAAGCCCGGCTCCAGCGGCTCGATGGAGAACCGCGAGCGGTGCTCCGAGATGACCTCTTCGGTCAGGGTGGGGCGCTGTGCGATCAGCACGGTGGGGTTTCCTCTCAGCGGGCGTCCGCCATATGACGCTCCGCAGTGACGTGCAATGACCGCGCACGGTCTCGGTCCACCGGCGCGGTCGGCGCACCGGTCCGTGCGGCGGGGCACGGACCGGTGCGATCGAGCTCAGACGCGACGGCGCTTCGGCGGACGGCAGCCGTTGTGGGCCTGCGGCGTCACGTCCTGGATCGAGCCGACCTCGAGGCCCGCCGACTGCAGCGAGCGGATCGCGGTCTCACGGCCGGAGCCGGGGCCCTTGACGAACACGTCGACCTTGCGCATGCCGTGCTCCTGCGCCTTGCGCGCGGCGGCCTCGGCCGCCAGGCCCGCGGCGAACGGGGTCGACTTGCGCGAGCCCTTGAAGCCGACGTCGCCGCCCGACGCCCAGGCGATCACGGCGCCGGACGGGTCGGTGATGGAGACGATCGTGTTGTTGAAGGTGCTCTTGATGTGCGCCTGGCCGTGGGAGACGTTCTTCTTCTCCTTGCGGCGCGGCTTGCGCACGGAGCTGGTGCGGGTCTTGGGGGGCATCTGCTTCTTCTCTCGGGGTCTGCGGGTCGTCCGGCGACGGGCGGGCTACTTGCGCCCGGCCTTCTTCTTGCCGGCGACGGTGCGCTTGGGGCCCTTGCGGGTGCGGGCGTTGGTCTTGGTGCGCTGACCACGCACCGGCAGGCCGCGGCGGTGACGCAGCCCCTGGTAGCAGCCGATCTCGACCTTGCGGCGGATGTCGGCGGCGACCTCGCGCCGCAGGTCACCCTCGAGCTTGTAGTTGCCCTCGAGGTAGTCGCGCAGGGCGACGAGCTCGGCGTCCCCGAGGTCCTTGACGCGGACGTCCGGGCTGATGCCGGTCGCCTTCAGGGTCTCGGTCGCACGCGTGCGGCCGACCCCGTAGATGTAGGTGAGCGCAACCTCGAGCCGCTTCTCGCGGGGGAGGTCGACGCCGATGAGACGTGCCATGTGCCTGGTGGCTCCTGCAACTTCGTCGGAGGTCTGCCGCACCGTCCTCCCGCGAGCCTGCGGGCCCCGGCCTCCGAGCCGGGGGTGTCACCGGTGTCGACGTCTGCACGACGGCGACCGGTGCGGCGGTGCGCTGATCGGGTCCCGTCACCGGGACCCGGGGTGGTGCTGGTGGCTGCTCAGCCCTGGCGCTGCTTGTGGCGCTGGTTCTCGCAGATCACCATGACGCGACCGTGCCGGCGGATCACCTTGCACTTGTCGCAGATCTTCTTGACGCTCGGCTTGACCTTCATGGTTCCCTCCGCCGCCGGGCACCCTCGCGGGTGAGACGGCGTGGTCGAGTGGTGATTACTTGTAGCGGTAGACGATGCGCCCGCGGGACAGGTCGTACGGGCTCAGCTCCACCACGACGCGGTCCTCAGGGAGGATCCGGATGTAGTGCTGACGCATCTTGCCCGAGATGTGGGCGAGAACCTTGTGCCCGTTGCTCAGCTCGACGCGGAACATCGCGTTCGGCAGAGCCTCGACCACCGAGCCCTCGATCTCGATGACACCGTCCTTCTTTGCCATGTCCTCCGCTGCCTGTCGGTCCGTACGTGTCGACCCACGACACGCGACCCGCGAGAGCTGACGCCCCGGCGACTCGTGCCATCGTGGAGGGTGCTGCCGGTCTCCCCGTCCAGACAGGACGGCGGATGACGACCTTGCCCGCCCACGCCGCAGCGCAGGATGACGCACACCCAACGGGCTACCCTACGCCATCCGCTGCACCCCGGGAAACCGGCCCGGTGAGAGCCGCGGCACACCGTTCCGCGACATCCAGCCAGGCACCCCGGCGGCGCGCCACGGCCGTCGGGCACGGGCCCCGCCGCACGGTCACGCGGACACGACGGTGCCCCCGGGGGAGGAGGGGTTCCCCAGGGGCACCGTCGGGCACGGACCGGTGGCGCGCCGCGCACCTCCGTCAGGAGAGGTGCGGCGCCGCCGGACTCATCGCATCGCGCCGCGACGACGCAGCACCAGCAGAAGCACGCCGGCCGCCACGAGCACGACCGCTGCGGCTGCGACGCCGATCGGCGCCGCACCGGTCTGCGCCAACGAACCCGTGCGGTCCTCGGCGGCAAGCACCGCGCTGACGACCTGCGGGCTGGCGCTCTGGGTGGAGTCCGGCGCGGACAGCACGACGTCGACGACGTCCCGCGAAGGAGAAGCGCTCGGCTTCGGCGTCGCGACCGGTGCGGCAGTGGTGCTCGGGGCCGCCGCAGGAGCGACCGTCGCGCTGGGGGACGCCGTGGGCGCGGTCGTGGCCGGACGGCTCGGGCCGACGGCGGGGGTCGTCTCGACCGGTCTGGGCGTCTCGGTCGGGACGACCACGGGTGCCGCGGGCGACTTCGGCGTGGTGGTCGGCGTCGGGGTCGGGGTCGGGACGGCTGTGGCCGAGGCGCACGCGGGGACCTGGACGAGCTTGTCCAGGGTCCAGTGCTGCGCGGCGAAGATCGGTGGCCAGCCGATGGTCATCCTCGGGTAGCTCGGCGCGGGGGTGTCGGTGAACAGCGACTCCGTGCCGTAGGCCTGGTCCTCCTGCACCGCCCAGCCGGATCCGCACAGCTCGACACCCGCCACGGCCAGCGCGGTCCGCACCTGGTCGAGCGTCACCGGGCGGTACTCGGCACCCGACCAGGTCGCCACCAGGTACTGCTGCGTCGAGTTCTTCCAGGACGCGGGTCGGCCGGCGTCGCGCTTCCGGTACACGTACGCACCGGTCGCGGTCGGGGGTGCGGCATGCGTGCCACCACGCTGGGGGAACGGGTGCGCAGGGACTCCCTGGGACTCGTCCTGCCCCCCACCGCCCGCGTCCACGCAGCTGGCCGCGGCCGATGCACCCGTGGCGAGGCCGATCATCATCACCGTCCCGGTGAGCACGGCCGCTGCAGCCCTGAGGCCGCGGCGGGGGACGGAGCTTCCATGACGAGAACTGCGCAGCATGGTCCACCCATCGATGCGGGCAGGCGTCAGCGCTGAGGCACCTGCCGGGGAACGCGAGCACCAGTGCCGCTGCGTGCGTACCGCACGCGCTCGCGCCCCCTGGCCCGTGGCGGGATCCTTCCCGCGCGAGCGACCATATCGGACATAACGGACCGATGTGGGCAATCCACAGCCCTGACCTGCACCGACGCAAATGCCACCCGATCGGGTGATCCATCCCGTGCGATCTCAGACCAGCGCCGCGATCCGCACTCCTCGCTCGCCGAGACGAGCCGCGCCGCCGTCCTCGGCCGTGAGCACCCAGAGCGCGCCCTCCAGCACTGCGACGGTGTGCTCCCAGTGCGCCGCCCGGGACCCGTCGTCCGTCACCACCGTCCACCCGTCGGCGAGCTCGTGCGTGTCACCGGAACCGCGCGTCAGCATCGGCTCGACGGCCAGCACCATGCCGGGCGTCACCCGGTGCCCCCTCGGTCGCAACCGGTAGTTCGGCACGTCGGGCGGCTGGTGCATCGCGGTACCGATGCCGTGCCCGACGTAGTCCTGCACGATCCCGTAGCGCACCGGACCCGAGTCGACGAGGTCCTCCACGGCTTCCCCGACCACGCCGATGCGGTCCCCGCCGGCAAGAGCGGCGATGCCGGCCCACATCGCCGCCTCCGTCGTCGCGACCAGCGCCTGGTCGGCAGGATCGCCGTCGCCGACGACGGCGCTGAAGGCGCTGTCCCCGTGCCACCCGTCCACGATCGCGCCGCAGTCGACGGACACGAGGTCGCCCGAGCGGACCACCCGCTCCCCCGGTATGCCGTGGACCACCTCGTCGTTCACCGAGACGCAGATCGTCGCCGGGTACCCCTCGTACCCGAGGAAGGAGGGCGTGGCACCCGACGAGGCGATCACCCGTGCCGCCACGGCGTCGAGCTGGCCGGTCGTCGCACCGGGTACCAGCGCGGCCCGCACCTCCGCCAGGGCTGCGGCGACCACGAGCCCCGCGCGCCGCATGGCACGCACCTCGTCGACCGACTTCAGCTCGATCCGCTCGCGACCGGCCACGCAGGTCAGTGACGCAGCGCCGGCTCGATCGCCGCGAGCAGGCGGTCGGTCACCTCGTCGATCTCGCCGAGCCCGTCGACCCGCACCAGCAGCCCACGCTCGGCGTACACACCCGACAGCGGCGCGGTCTGGTCGGCGTAGACGTCGAGCCTGTGCCGGATCACGTCCTCCGTGTCGTCCACCCGACCCTCGATCTGGGCGCGCTTCAGCAGACGCTCCACCACGACCTCGGCATCGGCGGTGATCTCCACGACCACGTCGAGTGCCCGGCCGGCGTCGGCGAGGATCGCGTCGAGCGCGTCCACCTGGGCCAGGTTCCGCGGGTACCCGTCGAGCAGGAAGCCCTCGGCCGCGTCGGGCTCCGCGAGGCGGTCGCGGACCAGCTCGTCGGTCAGCTCGTCCGGGACCAGTGCGCCCACGGAGGTGTACTCCACGACGCGTCGACCGAGCTCGGTCCCGCCCTTGATGTTGCTGCGGAAGATGTCGCCGGTGGAGATCGCGGGGACGCCGAGCTTGTCGCAGATGCGTGCGGCCTGGGTGCCCTTGCCGGCACCGGGGGGACCGAACAGGACCAGGCGGACGCTCACCGCAGGAACCCTTCGTAGTGCCGCTGCTGCAGCTGGGACTCGATCTGCTTCACCGTCTCCAGACCGACACCCACGATGATCAGGATCGACGAGCCGCCGAACGGGATGTTGCCCCCTACCTTCATCAGGGCGAAGGCGACCGTCGGCACCAGCGCGACGAAGGCCAGGTAGATCGAGCCGGGAGCCGTGATGCGGGTGATCACGTAGTCGAGGTACTCGGCCGTCGGACGTCCCGCACGGATGCCGGGGATGAAGCCGCCGTACTTCTTCATGTTGTCCGCGACCTCGTCCGGGTTGAACGTGATGGCCGTGTAGAAGTAGCAGAAGAAGATGATCAGCAGCGTGTAGATCACCATGTGCAGCGGGGCGCTGGAGCTGGCGAGGTACTTGCCGACCCACTTCACCCAGCCGGTCGTCTGGTTGCCGAACTGGGCCAGCAGCACCGGCACCTGCAGCAGCGACGACGCGAAGATGATCGGGATCACGCCCGACATGTTGATCTTGATCGGGATGTACGTGCTGGAGCCGCCGTACATCTTCCGGCCGACCATCCGCTTCGCGTACTGCACCGGGATGCGCCGCTGGGACTGCTCGACGAAGACGACGAGCGCGATGACCAGCACGATGATCGCGAGCACCACGATGAACTTGCTCACGCCACCGTTGCCGCCGGCGATCGACCACATGTTCGAGGGGAACCGCGCGGCGATCGAGGTGAAGATCAGCAGGGACATGCCGTTGCCGACGCCACGCTCCGTGATGAGCTCGCCGAGCCACATGATCAGGCCGGTACCGGCGGTCATCGTGATGACCATGACGAGCATGGTCACCCAGCTGCTGTTGGGGATCACGCTCTGCGTGCAGCCCTGGAACAGGTTGCCGGACCGGGCGACCGCGATGATCGTCGTCGACTGCAGGATCGCCAGGCCGATGGTGAGGTACCGGGTGTACTGGGTGAGCCGCGACTGACCCGCCTGGCCCTCCTGGTACAGCTCCTCGAACTTGGGGATCACCACGCGCAGCAGCTGCACGATGATGCTCGCGGTGATGTAGGGCATGATCCCCAGCGAGAACACCGACAGCTGGAGCAGGGCTCCGCCGCTGAACAGGTTGACGATGCCGAGCAGGTCGTTGCTGGCTGTCTGCTTGATGCAGGCCTGGACGTTGGGGTACGACACCCCGGGCGTCGGGAGGAACGACCCGATCCGGAACACCACCATGATCGCGATGGTGAAGAGCAGCTTGCGCCGCAGGTCGGGCGTACGGAACGCCCGCACGAATGCGCTGAGCACCTGTCCTCCTGGCACCGCCCGTCGGCGGCATCTCGTCCGGCCGGAGCACTCCGGCCGGGCCGCCTGCGACGCGTCGCAGGCACCTGGGGAACCCTAACGGATGGCCCAGGGTGCCGGAACGGGGCCGGTGAGCGAGGGTCTCGCCACCGGCCCCGTTCCGGATCGAATCAGTCCTGCGCGACGGTCCCGCCGGCAGCGACGATCTTGTCCTTCGCGGACGCGGACAGAGCGTCCACGGCCACGGAGACCTTGACCGTCAGCTCGCCGTCGCCGAGCACCTTGACCGGCTTGCCCTTGCGGACAGCGCCCTTGGCCACCAGGTCCGCGACGGTGACGTCGCCCCCGTCCGGGTAGAGCTCCGAGAGGCGGTCGAGGTTGACCACCTGGTACTCGACACGGAACGGGTTGGTGAACCCGCGCAGCTTGGGAAGGCGCATGTGCATCGGCATCTGGCCACCCTCGAACCGCTCGGGCACCTGGTACCGGGCCTTCGTGCCCTTGGTGCCACGACCGGCGGACTTGCCCTTGGACGCCTCACCACGACCCACACGGGTCTTGGCGGTCTTCGCGCCCGCGGCCGGCCGCAGGTGGTGCACGCGCAGCGTGCCACCCGCACCGGGGACGGCGGCGGCCTCGGCCGCCTCCTTCGCCGCGGCCGAGACCGCAGGCGTGGCCTTGGCCTTCGCCGGAGCCTTGGCGACCTTCTCCGTCTTCTCGGCCTTGGTCGCCTTCTCCGCCTTGGCAGCGGCCGGCTTCTCGGCAGCGGGCTTCTCAGCCGTGGCCTTCGACGCCTTGGCAGGGGCGGCCTTCGCCGCCGCAGCCTTCTTCGCCGGGGCCTTCGCCTCGGTCGTCTCGTCAGCCTTCTTCTCGTCGGCCATGGTCACTCGACCTCCTCGACCGCGACGAGGTGCGTCACCGTGCGGACCATGCCGCGGATCTCGGGACGGTCCTCCTTGACGACCACATCACCGATCCGCTTCAGGCCCAGGGTGCGCAGCGTGTCGCGCTGGTTCTGCTTGCCGCCGATGGCGGACCTGGTCTGGGTCACCTTGAGTCGTGCCATCACGCACCGACCTTCGCAGCCGTCGCAGCGGCACGACCGGCGGCCTGCGCCCGCAGGAGCGGGGCGGGCACGACGTGCTCGAGGGGGAGCCCGCGGCGTGCTGCCACGGCGGCCGGCTCCTCGAGGCCGCGCAGGGCGGCAACGGTCGCGTGCACGATGTTGATGGAGTTGGACGACCCGAGCGACTTGCTCAGCACGTCGTGGATGCCGGCGCACTCCAGCACCGCGCGCACCGGACCACCGGCGATCACACCGGTACCCGGCGAAGCGGGACGCAGGAAGACGACACCGGCAGCAGCCTCACCCTGGACGGGGTGCGGGATGGTGCCCTGGATGCGCGGGACGCGGAAGAAGTTCTTCTTCGCCTCCTCGACACCCTTGGCGATCGCCGCGGGCACCTCCTTGGCCTTGCCGTAGCCGACGCCGACGGTGCCGTCGCCGTCGCCCACCACGACGAGCGCGGTGAAGCTGAAGCGACGACCACCCTTGACGACCTTGGCCACACGGTTGATCGTCACGACGCGCTCGACGAACGCGCTCTTCTCAGCGGCGTCCTGCCGACGGCCGCCGTCCCGGCGGCCACCATCGCGGCGGTCGCCGCCGGCGCCACCCTGGGCACCGGTGTTGCTGCGTGCAGGTGCAGCCATCAGTGGATCCTCTTCTTCGTCTGGACGTGCGTCGTGGTCACAGCGTCAGGCCTCCCTCGCGGGCACCGTCGGCGACCGCGGCCACGCGACCGTGGTACTTGTTGCCGCCGCGGTCGAACACGACCGCCTCGATGCCGGCGGCCTTCGCGCGCTCGGCGATGAGCTCGCCGACCTTGCGGGCCTTGGCCGACTTGTCGCCCTCGGCGCCGCGGAGGTCGACCTCGAGGGTCGACGCGGAGACGAGCGTCCGGCCCACGGCGTCGTCCACGACCTGGGCCGTGATGTGACGCGTGGAGCGGGTGACGACGAGGCGCGGACGTGCGGCCGTGCCGACGACCTTCTTGCGCAGGCGCAGGTGACGACGCTTGCGCGCGATCGCCTTGCCCTTGCCCTTGATGCTGATCGCCATGGCTTACTTCCCAGCCTTTCCGACCTTGCGCCGCACGACCTCGTCCGCGTACTTGACGCCCTTGCCCTTGTACGGCTCGGGCTTGCGGATCTTGCGGATGTTCGCGGCGACCTCGCCCACCTGCTGCTTGTCGATGCCCGTCACCGTGAACTTGGTGGGGGTCTCGACCGAGAAGGTGATGCCATCCGGAGGCTCGACCGTGACCGGGTGGCTGAAGCCCAGGGCGAACTCGAGG
This sequence comes from Cellulomonas sp. NTE-D12, assembly GCF_027923705.1. Lineage (NCBI taxonomy): Bacteria > Bacillati > Actinomycetota > Actinomycetes > Micrococcales > Cellulomonadaceae > Cellulomonas > Cellulomonas electrica. The sequence goes on from NZ_AP026442.1 coordinate 2,940,375, forward strand.
TTCGAGCCCTTGGCCTGCACGCGGTACCCGGTACCGACGATCTCGAGCTTCTTGCTGTAGCCGTCCGTCACGCCGACGACCATGTTGGCCAGCAGCGTGCGGGTGAGGCCGTGCAGCGAGCGCGACGCGCGCTCGTCGTCAGGCCGGGACACCACGAGGGCGCCGGCGTCGTCGCGCGCCACCTGGATGGGCGCCGCGACGGTGTGGACCAGCGAACCCTTGGGACCGTTGACGGTCACCACGGCGCCGTCGATGTCGACCTGGACGCCGGCCGGGACCGGGACGGGGATCCTGCCGATACGAGACATGGGCTTCTCCTCTCCGTCTCTGTCGTTACCAGACGTAGGCGAGGACTTCCCCACCCACGCCCTTCTTGGCGGCCTGCTTGTCCGTCAGCAGCCCGGACGACGTGGACAGGATCGCCACGCCCAGGCCGCCGAGCACCTTCGGCAGGTTGGTCGACTTGGCGTACACGCGCAGGCCCGGCTTGGACACGCGCTTGACGCCGGCCAGCGCACGCTCGCGGTGCGGGCCGTACTTCAGGGTCACGACGAGGTTCTTGCCCACCTCGGCGTCCTCGACGGTCCAGCCGGCGATGTAGCCCTCGGCCTGCAGGATCTCGGCGATGTGCGACTTCAGCTTCGAGAACGGGATGCTCACCGAGTCGTGGTGCGCGGAGTTGGCGTTGCGCAGCCGCGTCAGGAAGTCGGCGATCGGGTCGGTCATGGTCATGGGGCGTCGCCCCTCTCTCGCCGGGGTATCCCGGTCCCGCCGTTGCGGGACCGGGACCTACCGACGTCTGTCTCCTACAGGGTTCGTTACCAGCTGCTCTTGGTGACGCCGGGCAGCTCGCCGCGGTGCGCCATCTCGCGCACGCAGATCCGGCACAGGCCGAACTTGCGGTACACCGAGCGGGGGCGGCCGCAGCGCTGGCAGCGGTTGTAGCCACGCACACCGAACTTCGGCGTGGCGTTCGCCTTGTTGACGAGGGCGGTCTTCGCCATGTCAGTCCTCCTTGAACGGGAAGCCGAGGGCCTTGAGGAACGCGCGTCCCTCGTCGTCCGTGGTGGCCGTGGTGACGACCGTGATGTCCATGCCGCGCACGCGGTCGATGTTGTCCTGGTCGATCTCGTGGAACACCGACTGCTCGGTCAGCCCGAACGTGTAGTTGCCGTGACCGTCGAACTGCTTGGCCGACAGCCCGCGGAAGTCGCGGATGCGCGGCAGCGCGATCGACAGCAGGCGGTCCAGGAACTCCCAGGCCCGGTCGCCGCGCAGCGTGACGTGCGCGCCGATCGGCATCCCCTCGCGCAGCTTGAACTGCGCGATCGAGGTGCGGGACTTCGTCACCTGCGGCTTCTGGCCGGTGATGGCGGTGAGGTCGCGGACGGCTCCGTCGATCAGCTTGGAGTCCCGCGCGGCCTCGCCGACGCCCATGTTCACGACGACCTTGACGAGGCGCGCGACCTGGTTGACGTTCTCGTGGCCGAACTGCTTGAGCAGCGCGTCACGGATCTCGGCGTTGTAGCGCGCCTTCAGCCGCGGCTGTGCCGGCGCGTCGATGGTGGTCTGCGTCATCAGATGTCCTTACCGGAGCGCTTGGCCACGCGGACGCGGACCGTACGGGTGCGACCGTCACGCTCGACCTGCTCGGTGCGGTAGCCCACCCGGGTGCCCTTCTTGGTCTCCGGGTCGACCAGCATCACGTTGCTGATGTGGATGGGAGCCTCGACGGTCTCGATGCCACCGGTCCGGGTGCCGCGCTGGGTCTGGCCGGCCTTGACGTGCTTGGTCACCCGCTGCACGCCCTCGACGACCACGCGCTGGGTCTCGACGAGAACCTCCAGGACGCGACCCTGCTGACCCTTGTCCCGGCCCGAGATGACGACGACGAGGTCGCCCTTCTTGATCTTGGCCATGGTCAGAGCACCTCCGGCGCCAGCGAGATGATCTTCATGAACTTCTTGTCGCGGAGCTCGCGACCGACCGGACCGAAGATGCGGGTGCCACGGGGCTCCCCGTCGTTCTTCAGGATCACCGCCGCGTTCTCGTCGAACTTGATGTACGAGCCGTCGGCGCGACGGCGCTCCTTGCGGGTGCGGACGACGACCGCCTTGACGACGTCGCCCTTCTTCACGTTCCCGCCCGGGATCGCGTCCTTCACCGTGGCGACGATGACGTCACCGATGCCGGCGTAGCGGCGACCGGACCCGCCGAGCACACGGATGCACAAGATCTCCTTGGCACCCGTGTTGTCGGCGACGCGCAGCCGCGTCTCCTGCTGGATCATCTACCTGCTCCTGTCGTCTGGCGGGTTCTCGCCGCCCGGTCTCCCGGACGGACGAGCCTGGCCGAACGGATAGTTGCCGTGGTGCACACGTCGCGGACCGGGGTCCGCCCGTGGGCAACTGCCTGTCTGCTTACTTGGCCTTCTCGAGGACCTCGACCACGCGCCACCGCTTGGTGGCGGACAGCGGACGCGTCTCCATGATGAGCACGAGGTCGCCGATGCCCGCCGAGCTGAGCTCGTCGTGCGCCTTCACCTTGCTCGTACGTCGCATGACCTTGCCGTAGAGCGGGTGCTTGACCCGGTCCTCGACCTCGACCACGACGGTCTTCTCCATCTTGTCGCTGACGACGTAGCCCCGGCGCGTCTTGCGGTACGCGCGGTGCTCGGACGTCGCCGTCGTCGACTCGTTCTTGGTGCTCATGCGATCCTCACTCGCTCGGGCTCGGGGCGGTCCGGATGCCGAGCTCGCGCTCGCGCAGGATCGTGTAGATCCGGGCGATGTCGCGGCGGACGGCCTTGAGCCGACCGTGGCTCTCCAGCTGGCCCGTGGCCGACTGGAAGCGGAGGTTGAACAGCTCCTCCTTGGCCTTCTTCAGCTCGGCGACGAGACGCTCGTCGTCGTAGCCGTCCAGCTCGCTCGGCGCGAGGTCCTTGGTTCCGACGGCCATCAGCTGGCACCTCCCTCGCGGACCAGGAAACGGGTCTTCATCGGGAGCTTGTGCTGCGCGCGGCGCATGGCCTCACGAGCGAGCTCCTCGGGGACCCCGGCCAGCTCGAAGAGCACCCGGCCGGGCTTGACGTTGGCGATCCACCACTCCGGCGAACCCTTGCCGGAACCCATGCGGGTCTCAGCGGGCTTCTTGGTCAGCGGCCGGTCCGGGTAGACGTTGATCCAGACCTTGCCGCCACGCTTGATGTGGCGGGTCATGGCGATACGAGCAGCCTCGATCTGCCGGTTGGTGACGTAGGCGGGCTCGAGAGCCTGGATGCCGAAGTCGCCGAAGGCGATGGAGGTGCCACCGGTCGCGGCGCCGGAGCGCCCGGGGTGGTGCTGCTTGCGGTGCTTCAGCCTGCGCGGGACGAGCACGGCTCAGGCCTCCGTTCCGGTCTCAGGGGTGGTGTCCGACGAGGGGGCGTCCGACTGCTCGGAACGCTCCGGCCGACGAGCACCGGCACGCGGGCCGCGCTCGGGACGGTCGCCCCGGTCGCCGCGCGGACCACGCGACGGGCGGGGAGCCGCCGTCGCCTGCTCGCGGGCGAACTCCTTCTCGGTCATGTCGCCCTTGTAGACCCAGACCTTCACGCCGATGCGGCCGAAGGTGGTGCGGGCCTCGTGGAAGCCGTAGTCGATGTTGGCGCGCAGCGTGTGCAGCGGCACCCGACCCTCGCGGTAGAACTCCGTGCGGCTCATCTCCGCACCGCCGAGGCGGCCGGAGACCTGCACGCGGATGCCCTTCGCACCGGCGCGCTGGGCGGACTGGATGCCCTTGCGCATGGCGCGACGGAACGACACGCGGCTGGCGAGCTGCTCGGCGATGCCCTGCGCGACCAGCTGCGCCTCGATCTCGGCGTTCTTGACCTCGAGGATGTTGAGCTGCACCTGCTTGCCGGTGAGCTTCTCCAGCTCGCCGCGGATGCGGTCGGCCTCCGCGCCACGACGCCCGATGACGATGCCCGGGCGGGCGGTGTGGATGTCGACGCGAACCCGGTCACGGGTGCGCTCGATCTCGACCTTGGCGATGCCGGCGCGCTCGAGGCCCGTCGACATCAGCTTGCGGATCTGCACGTCCTCGCGCACGTAGTCGCGGTAGCGCTGACCGGTCTTGGTCGAGTCGGCGAACCACCGCGAGCGGTGGTCGGTCGTGATGCCCAGGCGGTACCCGAGCGGGTTGACCTTCTGTCCCACTATCGGGCCCGTCCCTTCGTGCTCTGTGCCGTCGCCTGCTCGCGCTCGGCGACCACCACGGTGATGTGGCTCGTGCGCTTGAGGATGCGGCCGGCACGACCCTGCGCGCGCGGCCGGAACCGCTTCATCGTCGGGCCCTCGTCGACGAAGATCTCGGAGACGTAGAGGTTCGCCTCGTCGAGCCGCGTGCTCGCTCGCTTGGCGCCCTCGACCGCGTTCGCGATCGCCGACTCCACGGTCTTGAGGACCGGCTGTGCCGCGACCTGCGGGGCGAACCGCAGCACGGCCACCGCCTCGCTGGCCTGCTTGCCACGGACGAGGTCCACGACGCGCCGGGCCTTCTGGGGCGTGACGCGGACGAACCGCGCCTTCGCCATGGCTTCCATCGCTGTCCTGCCTTCTGTCTGCGCCGTCAGGGCGTCGTCACCGACCCGGGGGTCAGCGGCGACGGCCCTTCCGGTCGTCCTTCTCGTGGCCGCGGAACGTCCGCGTGGGGGCGAACTCGCCGAGCTTGTGGCCGACCATCGACTCGGTGACGAACACCGGCGTGTGCTTGCGGCCGTCGTGCACGGCGAAGGTGTGGCCGAGGAACTCGGGCGTGATGACCGAGCGGCGCGACCACGTCTTGATGACGTTCTTCGTGCCCGCCGTGTTCTGGACGTCGACCTTCTTCTGCAGGTGGCCGTCGACGAACGGGCCCTTCTTCAGGCTGCGTGGCATCTCAGGCTCCTATCAGCGCTTCTTGCCGGTGCGCCGACGGCGCACGATGAGCTTGTCGCTCGGCTTGTTCGGACGACGGGTACGACCCTCGGGCTGGCCCCAGGGGCTGACCGGGTGACGGCCACCGGACGTCTTGCCCTCTCCACCACCGTGCGGGTGGTCGATCGGGTTCATCGCGACACCACGGACGGTCGGGCGCTTGCCCTTCCAGCGCATGCGGCCGGCCTTGCCCCAGTTGATGTTCGACTGCTCGGCGTTGCCGACCTCGCCGATCGTCGCGCGGCAGCGCAGGTCGACGTTGCGGATCTCACCGGACGGCATGCGCAGCTGGGCGTACGGCCCGTCCTTGGCGACGAGCTGCACGGAGGCACCCGCGGAGCGGGCGATCTTCGCGCCGCCGCCGGGCCGCAGCTCGATGGCGTGGATGATCGTGCCGGTGGGGATGTTGCGCAGCGGCAGGTTGTTGCCCGGCTTGATGTCCGCCGTGGCACCGGCCTCGACGAGGTCGCCCTGGTTCAGCCGGTTCGGCGCGAGGATGTAGCGCTTCTCGCCGTCGGCGTAGTGCAGGAGCGCGATACGCGCAGTGCGGTTGGGGTCGTACTCGATGTGCGCGACCTTGGCCGGCACGCCGTCCTTGTCGTGGCGACGGAAGTCGATCACCCGGTACGCCCGCTTGTGGCCGCCGCCGTGGTGGCGGGTGGTCACGCGGCCGGTCGAGTTGCGACCGCCCGACTTGGTCAGCGGACGGACCAGCGACTTCTCCGGCTCGGACCGCGTCAGCTCGACGAAGTCGGCCACGCTCGAGCCACGACGGCCCGGCGTCGTCGGCTTGTACTTACGGATTCCCATGTCAGTAGTCCTCTCGGGCCGCTCAGCCGACCGGTCCGCCGAAGATGTCGATCGAACCCTCGCGGAGGGTGACGACCGCACGCTTCGTGGCCTTGCGACGACCGATGCCGAACCGGGTCCGGCGGGCCTTGCCCTGCCGGTTGGCGGTGTTGACCGAGTCGACCTTGACGCCGAAGACCTGCTCGACGGCGATCTTGATCTCGGTCTTGTTGGCCCGCGGGTCGACGAGGAACGTGTACTTGCCCTCGTCGAGCAGGCCGTAGCTCTTCTCCGAGACCACCGGGGCGATCAGGATGTCGCGCGGGTCCTTGCCGACGGTGCTCACTTGGTCTCCTCCTTGGCGGCCGAGGTGCCGGCGAGGAACGCGTCGAGCGCACCCTGCGTGAACACCACGTCGTCGCTGATGAGCACGTCGTAGGTGTTCAGCTGGTCAGCGACCAGCAGGTGCACCCGCTCGACGTTGCGCAGCGACTTCCACGTGATCTCGTCCGCCCGCTCGACGACCACCAGGACGTTCTTGCGACCCGACAGGTTGTCGAGCACCTTGATGGCGGCCTTGGTCGACGGCGCCTCGCCCGGGGCGAACCCGGAGACGACGTGCACGCGGCCGGCACGGGCGCGGTCCGAGAGAGCACCGCGGAGCGCCGCGGCCTTCATCTTCTTCGGGGTCCGCTGGCTGTAGTCGCGCGGCGTCGGGCCGTGGACGATGCCACCGCCGGCGAACTGCGGTGCACGCGTCGAGCCCTGACGGGCGCGGCCGGTGCCCTTCTGCTTGTACGGCTTCTTGCCGCCACCGGACACCTCGCCACGAGTCTTCGTGGAGTGCGTGCCCTGGCGCGCCGCAGCGAGCTGCGCGACGACGACCTGGTGGATCAGCGGGATGTTGGTCTGCACGTCGAAGACGGCGCCGGGCAGGTCGGCCGTACCGGCCTTGTTGCCCTCGGCGTCCAGGACGTCGACGGTCAGCGTGTCACTCATCGTGGTCACGCACCCTTCACAGCGGTACGCACGAGGACCACGCCGCCCTTGGGGCCGGGGACGGCGCCCTTGACGAGCAGCAGACCCCTCTCGGCGTCGACCGCGTGCACGGTCAGGTTCTGAACGGTCTGACGGGCGTTGCCCATCCGGCCGGCCATCCGCATGCCCTTGAACACGCGCGACGGGGTGGAGGCCCCGCCGATCGAGCCCGGCTTGCGGTGGTTGCGGTGCGAACCGTGGGAAGCGCTGACGCCCTTGAAGCCGTGACGCTTCATCACACCGGCGGTGCCCTTGCCCTTGGTGGTGCCGGAGACGTCGACCGACTGGCCCGCCTCGAAGGCGGTCGCGGTCAGCTCCTGGCCGACCGAGTAGTCGGCGGCGTCCGCCGTGCGGATCTCGGCCACGTGCCGGCGGGGGGTGACCCCGGCCTTCTCGAAGTGGCCCTTGAGCGGCTTGGTGACCTTGCGCGGGTCGATCTGGCCGTAGGCCAGCTGCACCGCGACGTAGCCGTCGGCCTCAGCGGAGCGCACCTGCGTCACGACGTTCGTACCGACCTCGACGACCGTGACGGGGACGAGGCGGCCTGCCTCGTCCCACACCTGAGTCATGCCGAGCTTGGTGCCGAGCAGCGCCGTGACCGGGCGAGCGGTCTGCTGGGTTGCCATGAAGATCAGTCCTTCCCAGCGATCAGAGCTTGATCTCGATGTTCACGTCCGCAGGCAGGTCGAGACGCATGAGCGAGTCGACGGCCTTCGGCGTGGGGTCGATGATGTCGATCAGCCGCTTGTGCGTGCGCATCTCGAAGTGCTCGCGGCTGTCCTTGTACTTGTGGGGCGACCGGATGACGCAGAAGACGTTCTTCTCCGTCGGCAGCGGCACCGGGCCCACGACCTGCGCACCAGCTCGGGTCACCGTGTCGACGATCTTGCGCGCCGAGCTGTCGATGACCTCGTGGTCGTAGGACTTGAGCCGGATGCGGATCTTCTGTCCCGCCATGGCGTCGTCTACTTCTCTCTCTTCGAAACCGGTCCGTCCGACCCCCGCACTCGGGCGTGTCGCATTGAGCGACACACTCTCGCGCTGCGCACCGTCAGGTACGAGGTCAGTGGTTGCGGTCGAGCCCCTCACCGCCGGGTGACCCCGGGGTCCGTGGGCTCTCCACGTCGTCGCGCCCACCTGTCTGCGGCGCGCGAACGCACCACACCCCAGCGGGCAACCCCGACAGTCTGCCAGACGCTCCCCCGATTGACCAAACCCGGGTCGGCACCGACTGCGTCACACGCGGAGCAGGCCGGATTCGGCCGCCGGAGCGACGACCCCGGACGCCCGACGATCTCCCGCGGACCGGCACCGGACGACAGAAGGACCCGGGTGCGGCGTGCGCACCCGGGCCCTCTGCGTCGATCAGCCCCGAGGGGCGGTGATCACTTGATGATCTTGATGACCCGGCCGGAGCCGACGGTCCGACCACCCTCACGGATGGCGAAGCCGAGGCCCTCCTCCATGGCGATGGGCTGGATCAGCTGGACGCTGATCTCGGTGTTGTCGCCGGGCATGACCATCTCGGTGCCCTCGGGCAGCGTGATGACGCCGGTGACGTCCGTGGTCCGGAAGTAGAACTGCGGACGGTAGTTCGAGTAGAACGGGTTGTGACGGCCACCCTCGTCCTTGGCGAGGATGTAGACCTGGCCCTCGAACTGGGTGTGCGGGGTGATCGAGCCCGGCTTCACGACGACCTGGCCACGCTCCACCTCCTCGCGCTTGGTGCCGCGGAGCAGCAGACCCGTGTTGTCGCCGGCCTCGGCGTAGTCCAGGGTCTTGCGGAACATCTCGACGCCGGTGACGGTGGTCTTGATCGACTTCTCCTTGATACCGACGATCTCGACCTCCTCGTTCACCTTGAGGCGTCCGCGCTCCACACGACCGGTCACGACGGTGCCGCGGCCGGTGATGGTGAAGACGTCCTCGATCGGCATGAGGAACGGCTTGTCGATGTCGCGCACCGGGTCCGGCACGTTCTCGTCGACGGCGTCCAGCAGGTCCTCGACGGACTTGACCCACTGCGGGTCGCCCTCGAGCGCCTTCAGCGCGGAGACGCGGATCACCGGGACGTCGTCGCCCGGGAAGCCCTGCGAGGAGAGGAGCTCGCGCACCTCGACCTCGACGAGCTCGAGGATCTCCTCGTCGTCCACCATGTCGGACTTGTTCAGCGCGACCAGCAGGTAGGGGACGCCGACCTGACGGGCGAGCAGCACGTGCTCACGCGTCTGGGCCATGGGGCCGTCGGTGGCGGCGACCACCAGGATGGCGCCGTCCATCTGCGCCGCACCCGTGATCATGTTCTTGATGTAGTCGGCGTGCCCAGGGGCGTCGACGTGCGCGTAGTGGCGCTTGTCGGTCTGGTACTCGACGTGCGCGATGTTGATGGTGATACCGCGCTGCTTCTCCTCCGGCGCCTTGTCGATCTCGTCGAACGGCGTGAAGGGGTTCAGGTCCGGGTGCTTGTCGTGCAGCACCTTCGAGATCGCGGCGGTCAGCGTCGTCTTGCCGTGGTCGACGTGACCGATGGTCCCGATGTTGACGTGCGGCTTGGTCCGCTCGAACTTCGCCTTGCCCACTGGGTGTCCTCCTCAGGACTTGGTAGAGATTGCCCGTCGTCGCCTACGAACGGTAGCCGACGAGCGTGCGGTCCTCCGGGTCGGGTGTGTTGCTGGTACTGCGAGGGTTCGACCCTCGGGACTCACTCGCCCCGGGTCTTCTTGATGATCTCTTCGGCCACGTTGCGAGGAACCTCGGCGTAGCTGTCGAACTGCATCGAGTACACCGCACGACCCTGGGTCTTCGACCGCAGGTCGCCGACGTACCCGAACATCTCCGAGAGCGGGACGTGCGCACGCACGACCTTCACGCCGGTGGCGTCCTCCATCGACTGGATCATGCCGCGGCGGGAGTTCAGGTCGCCGATCACGTCGCCCATGTACTCCTCGGGCGTGCGCACCTCGACGGCCATGATCGGCTCGAGCAGGGCCGGGTCGGCCTTGCGCGCAGCCTCCTTCAGGACCATCGAACCGGCGATCTTGAAGGCCATCTCGGACGAGTCGACCTCGTGGTAGGCACCGTCGAGCAGGATCGCCTTGACGCCGACCATCGGGAAGCCGGCCAGCACGCCCTGCTGCATGGCGCTCTGGATGCCCTGGTCGACCGACGGGATGTACTCGCGCGGGATACGACCACCGGTGACGGCGTTCTGGAACTCGTAGACCTCGCCCTCGGCGGTGTCCAGCGGCTCGAACGACAGCTGCACCTTGGCGTACTGGCCGGAGCCACCCGTCTGCTTCTTGTGGACGTACTCGATCTTGTCCACCTTGCGGCGGATGGTCTCGCGGTACGCCACCTGCGGCTTGCCGACGTTCGCCTCGACCTTGAACTCGCGACGCATGCGGTCGACGAGGATGTCGAGGTGGAGCTCGCCCATGCCGCCGATGACGGTCTGGCCGGTCTCGTCGTCCAGGCGCACCCGGAACGTCGGGTCCTCCTCGGCGAGCTTCTGGATGGCCGTGGAGAGCTTCTCCTGGTCGGCCTTCGTCTTCGGCTCGATCGCCACGTCGATGACGGGCTCGGGGAAGGTCATGGACTCCAGGACCACCGGCGAGCTCGGGTCGCAGAGGGTGTCACCGGTGGTGACGTCCTTCAGCCCGATGAACGCGTAGATGTGGCCGGCCTGGGCCTCCTCGACGGGGTTCTCCTTGTTGGAGTGCATCTGGAAGAGCTTCCCGATGCGCTCCTTCTTGCCCTTGGTCGAGTTGAGCACCTGGGCGCCCTGCGCCACCTTGCCCGAGTACACCCGGACGTAGGTGAGCTTGCCGAAGAACGGGTGGGCGGCGACCTTGAACGCCAGCGCGGAGAACGGCTCCGTCGCGTCGGCGTGCCGCTCGACGAGGATGGACTCGTCCTTGACGTCGTGGCCCTCGATGGACGGGACGTCCAGCGGCGACGGCAGGTAGTCGATGACGGCGTCGAGCATGGGCTGCACGCCCTTGTTCTTGAACGCCGACCCGCACAGCACCGGGTACGCCTCGGACGAGATCGTCAGCTTGCGGATGCCCGCCTTGATCTCGGCGACGGTGAGCTCCTCGCCGGAGAGGTACTTCTCCAGCAGCTCCTCGTCGGTCTCGGCGACGGCCTCGATCAGCTCGGCGCGGTACTGCTCCGCACGCTCGACCAGGTCGGCCGGGATCTCCTCGACGTCGTACTTCTCGCCGAGCGCCGTCTCTCCGCGCCACACCAGCGCGCGGTTCTCGACCAGGTCGACGACACCGATGAACTGGCTCTCCGAGCCGATCGGCAGCTGGATGACCAGCGGGCGGGCCTTCAGGCGGTCGACGATCGTCTTGACCGTGAAGTAGAAGTCGGCGCCGAGCTTGTCCATCTTGTTGACGAAGCAGATGCGCGGCACGTCGTACTTGTCGGCCTGGCGCCACACCGTCTCGGACTGGGGCTCCACGCCCTCCTTGCCGTCGAACACCGCGACCGCGCCGTCGAGCACGCGCAGCGAACGCTCCACCTCGACGGTGAAGTCGACGTGGCCGGGGGTGTCGATGATGTTGATCTGGTTGTTCTTCCAGAAGCAGGTCGTCGCGGCGGACGTGATGGTGATGCCGCGCTCCTGCTCCTGCTCCATCCAGTCCATCGTGGCGGCGCCCTCGTGGACCTCACCGATCTTGTACGTGATGCCTGTGTAGTACAGGATCCGCTCGGTCGTGGTGGTCTTGCCGGCATCGATGTGCGCCATGATGCCGATGTTGCGGACCTTGGTCAGGTCGGTGAGCACGTCGAGTGCCACGTTGTGTACGCCCCTTGTCGGTTGGCTCGGGTGGTCGGGCGGGGCGGCAGCCACGTGGGCCGCCGCCCCCCGACCCGCCGGTTGTTACCAGCGGTAGTGCGCGAAGGCGCGGTTGGACTCGGCCATCTTGTGCATGTCCTCGCGGCGCTTGACCGCGGCACCGAGGCCGTTCGATGCGTCCAGGATCTCGTTCATGAGGCGCTCGGTCATCGTCTTCTCGCGGCGGGCGCGGGAGAAGTCGGTGAGCCAGCGCAGGGCCAGGGTGGTGGCGCGCACCGGGCGCACCTCGACCGGGACCTGGTAGGTGGCGCCGCCGACACGACGGGACTTGACCTCGAGCGCGGGGCGCACGTTGTCGAGCGCGCGCTTCAGCACGACGACGGGGTCGCCGGAGGTCTTCTCGCGGACGCCCTCGAGGGCGCCGTACACGATGGACTCCGCGACGGTCTTCTTGCCGTCCAGCAGCACCTTGTTGATGAGCTGGGTGACGACGGGAGACCCGTAGACCGGGTCGACGACGAGCGGCCGACGAGGGGCCGGACCCTTGCGAGGCATTGGACTCAGCCCTTCTTCGCGCCGTAGCGGGAGCGCGCCTGCTTGCGGTTCTTGACGCCCTGCGTGTCGAGGGCACCACGGACGATCTTGTAGCGGACGCCGGGCAGGTCCTTCACACGGCCGCCGCGCACCAGCACGATCGAGTGCTCCTGGAGGTTGTGGCCGACACCCGGGATGTAGGCCGTCACCTCGACCTGCGAGGACAGGCGCACGCGCGCCACCTTGCGCAGGGCCGAGTTCGGCTTCTTCGGGGTCGTGGTGTAGACGCGGGTGCACACACCGCGTCGCTGGGGGGAGCCCTTGAGGGCAGGCGTCTTCGACTTGTTCGTCTTCGCCTGCCGGCCCTTGCGGACCAGCTGCTGGATCGTGGGCACTGCGTCTCCGTCTGTCGATGGATCTCTGGTCGACCGGACCCGTCACCCAGGACGGCCGGCAGGTTCCCGGATCGACGCTCGTCGCGCGACTACCCCGGCTGGTCTTGCGTCCCGCACCGACCCCCGCGCCCGGGCGTGTCGGCCCGGTCCTCCGCGGCGCGAACCAGGATGCTGTCCTGGTCGGTCGTGACGATCGGGCTGTCACCCGGTGCCGCTGCCACCGCCCCGGAACTGGTCCGAATCAGCGGCGCGATGCGTGCACGCACAAGGGCCCGACGACGCGGGCACGGTGTCCCAGGCTACCTGGCGGCCGAACAGGCGTCAAAGCAGCACGTGGGACGACGTGCCGGCAGGGCCAGCCCCGTGCAGGTGCGCCGAGGGGCCCGCCGGCGAACCGGCGGGCCCCTCGGGCGGTGCGATCGAGATCAGCGGTAGTCGCCGAAGTCGATGTCCTCAAGCGGGATCGCGTCGCCGGTCCCCATGCCGAGGGCCGGGAAGTCGATCTCGTCGTAGCCGAAGGCCGGGTACAGCTCGGCCTTCGCCTCCTCGGTCGGCTCCACCGCGATGTCCCGGTACCGGGCGAGCCCGGTGCCGGCGGGGATCAGCTTGCCGAGGATGACGTTCTCCTTCAGGCCGAGCAGCGGGTCGGACCGGCTCGACATCGCAGCCTCGGTCAGCACCTTGGTCGTCTCCTGGAAGGAGGCCGCCGACAGCCACGAGTCCGTGGCCAGCGACGCCTTGGTGATGCCCATCAGCTCCGGACGGCCGGACGCCGGCTGACCACCCTCGGACACGGCCTTGCGGTTCGCGTCCTCGAAGCGCCCACGCTCGGACAGCTCGCCCGGCAGCAGGTCGGTGTCGCCCGAGTCGAGGACGGTCACCCGGCGCAGCATCTGCCGGACGATGACCTCGATGTGCTTGTCGTGGATGTCCACACCCTGCGAGCGGTAGACCTCCTGGACCTCGTCCACCAGGTGCTTCTGCGTGGCCCGCGGGCCGAGGATGCGCAGCACCTTCTTGGGGTCGACGGCACCGAGGACCAGCTGGGTGCCGACGGAGACGTGGTCCCCGTCCGCGACCAGCAGGCGCTGACGCTTGGTCACCGGGATGGAGATCTCCTCCGACCCGTCGTCCGGCGTCAGGACGATCCGGCGGGACCGGTCGCCCTCCTCGATCGCGATACGGCCCGAGAACTCCGCGATCGGCGCCTCACCCTTGGGGGTGCGGGCCTCGAAGAGCTCCTGGACACGCGGCAGACCCTGCGTGATGTCCTCCGCCGAGGCGACACCGCCGGTGTGGAACGTACGCATCGTCAGCTGCGTGCCGGGCTCACCGATCGACTGGGCGGCGATGATGCCGACCGCCTCGCCGATGTCGACGAGCTTGCCGGTGGCCAGCGAACGGCCGTAGCACTTGGCGCACGTGCCGACCCGCGACTCGCAGGTGAGCACGGAGCGCACCTTGAGCTCGGTGACGCCCGCCTCGAGCAGCCGGTCGAGCAGCACGTCGCCGACGTCGTCACCGGCGTGGCCGATGACCTCGCCGTCGATCTCGATGTCGGTGGCCAGCGTGCGCGAGAAGACCGAGGTCTCGACCTTGTCGTGCCGGCGCAGAGTGCCGTCGCCGGCGTCCACCCCGATCGGCATGGTCAGGCCGCGCTCGGTGCCGCAGTCCAGCTCGCGGACGATGACGTCCTGCGACACGTCCACCAGACGACGCGTGAGGTAGCCCGAGTCGGCGGTCCGCAGAGCGGTGTCCGCCAGACCCTTGCGGGCGCCGTGCGTCGCGATGAAGTACTCCAGGACGGACAGACCCTCGCGGTAGTTCGCCTTGATGGGCCGAGGGATGATCTCGCCCTTCGGGTTGGCCACCAGACCACGCATGCCGGCGATCTGCCGGACCTGCATCCAGTTGCCTCGAGCACCCGAACCCACCATGCGGTAGACGGTGTTGCGCGCCGGGAAGTTCGCCTGCATCGCCTTGGCGACCTTGTCGGTCGCCTCGGTCCAGATGTTGATGAGCTCCTGACGACGCTCGTCGTCCGTGATCAGACCCTTGTCGTACTGGCCCTGCACCTTGGCGGCGCGCGCCTCGTTCTCCTCGAGGATCGCCTTCTTCTCCGTCGGCGTGGCGACGTCGGAGATGGCGATGGTCACGCCCGAGCGGGTGGCCCAGCGGAAGCCGGCCTCCTTCAGGGCGTCGAGCGACGCGGCGACCTCGACCTTCGGGTACCGCTCGGCCAGGTCGTTGACGATGGCCGAGAGGCGCTTCTTGTCGACGACGCCGTTCTCGTAGGGGTAGTCCACCGGGACCAGGTCGTTGAACAGCGCACGGCCGAGGGTGGTCTCGAACAGCAGGGGCTCGCCCTGCGTCCAGCCCTCGGGCGCCCGCTCCTCGTCGAGGACCAGGCCGTCCATGCGGATCTTCACGACCGCGTTGAGGTCGAGCGTGCCCTGGTCGAAGGCCATGATCGCCTCGGACACCGAGCTGAACGCGCGGCCCTCACCCTTGGCACCCGGCCGGTCGGACGTCAGGTGGTACAGGCCGATGATCATGTCCTGGGTCGGCATGGTCACCGGACGGCCGTCCGACGGCTTGAGGATGTTGTTGCTGGACAGCATGAGGATGCGGGCCTCGGCCTGCGCCTCGGCGCTCAGCGGCAGGTGCACGGCCATCTGGTCGCCGTCGAAGTCGGCGTTGAACGCGCCGCAGACGAGCGGGTGCAGGTGGATCGCCTTGCCCTCGACGAGCTGGGGCTCGAACGCCTGGATGCCGAGACGGTGCAGCGTGGGCGCACGGTTCAGCAGCACCGGGTGCTCGGTGATGACCTCCTCGAGCACGTCCCACACGACCGGGCGGGCACGCTCGACCATGCGCTTGGCGCTCTTGATGTTCTGCGCGTGGTTGAGGTCGACCAGCCGCTTCATGACGAACGGCTTGAACAGCTCGAGCGCCATCTGCTTGGGCAGACCGCACTGGTGCAGCTTGAGCTGCGGGCCGACGACGATGACCGAACGGCCGGAGTAGTCGACGCGCTTGCCGAGCAGGTTCTGGCGGAACCGGCCCTGCTTGCCCTTGAGCATGTCCGAGATGGACTTGAGCGGGCGGTTGCCCGGACCGGTCACCGGACGGCCGCGGCGGCCGTTGTCGAACAGCGAGTCGACGGCCTCCTGGAGCATCCGCTTCTCGTTGTTGACGATGATCTCGGGCGCGCCGAGGTCGAGCAGCCGCTTGAGGCGGTTGTTCCGGTTGATCACGCGGCGGTACAGGTCGTTCAGGTCGGAGGTGGCGAACCGGCCACCGTCGAGCTGGACCATCGGGCGCAGGTCCGGCGGGATGACCGGGACCGCGTCCAGCACCATGCCGGTCGGCGAGTTGTTGGTCGTCAGGAACGCGTTGACGACCTTGAGGCGCTTGAGGGCACGCGTCTTGCGCTGGCCCTTGCCCACCCGGATCGTCTCGCGCAGCGACGCGGCCTCGGCGTCGAGGTCGAAGGCCTCCAGGCGCTTCTTGATCGCCTGGGCACCCATCGAGCCCTCGAAGTAGTTGCCGTACCGGTCCTGCAGCTGCCGGTAGAGCATCTCGTCGCCCTCGAGGTCCGCGACCTTGAGGTTCTTGAACCGGTCCCACACCGTCTCGAGGCGCTCGAGCTCGGTGTCGGCACGCTTGCGCAGCTGCGCCATCTCGCGCTCCGCGGAGTCGCGCACCTTGCGACGGGCGTCCGCCTTGGCACCCTCGGCCTCGAGCTCGGCCAGGTCGGCCTCGAGCTTGGCGGCGCGGGTGTTGATGTCGTTGTCGCGGCGGTCCGCGATCTCCTTCTTCTCCAGGTCGATCTCGTTCTGGAGGTTCGGGAGGTCCTCGGCGCGGCCGTCCTCGTCCACCCACGTGATCATGTAGGCGGCGAAGTAGATGACCTTCTCCAGGTCCTTCGGCGCGAGGTCGAGCAGGTAGCCCAGGCGCGACGGCACACCCTTGAAGAACCAGATGTGCGTCACGGGAGCGGCCAGCTCGATGTGGCCCATGCGCTCGCGGCGCACCTTGGACCGGGTCACCTCGACGCCGCAGCGCTCGCAGATGATGCCCTTGAAGCGCACGCGCTTGTACTTGCCGCAGTAGCACTCCCAGTCCCGGGTGGGACCGAAGATCTTCTCGCAGAACAGGCCATCCTTCTCCGGCTTCAGGGTCCGGTAGTTGATGGTCTCGGGCTTCTTCACCTCACCGTGCGACCAGGCACGGATGTCGTCGGCCGTGGCCAGGCCGATGCGCAGCTCGTCGAAGACGTTGACGTCGAGCAAGGGGTCCTACTTCCTTCGCATGCCGGCCTCGCGCTGTGCGGGCCGACGGACGGAATGGTGCAAGGGGTGCGGGCTGACGGTGCGGGCCCCGCGTGGACGGGGCCCGCACCGGGCTCGTCGTCAGATCTCTTCGACGCTGCTCGCGTTGGGGCGGCGCGACAGGTCGATGCCGAGCTCCTCCGCCGCGCGGTAGACCTCGTCGTCGTTCTCCTTCATGTCGATGGAGACGCCGTCCGAGGAGAGCACCTCGACGTTCAGGCAGAGCGACTGCATCTCCTTCAGCAGCACCTTGAACGACTCCGGGATGCCCGAGTCGGGGATGTTCTCGCCCTTGACGATCGCCTCGTAGACCTTCACGCGGCCCGGGACGTCGTCGGACTTGATGGTGAGCAGCTCCTGCAACGTGTACGCGGCGCCGTACGCCTCGAGCGCCCACACCTCCATCTCGCCGAACCGCTGGCCACCGAACTGGGCCTTACCGCCCAGGGGCTGCTGCGTGATCATCGAGTACGGACCGGTCGAACGGGCGTGGATCTTGTCGTCGACCAGGTGGTGGAGCTTGAGGATGTACATGTAGCCGACGGCCACCGGGTCCGGGAACGGCTCGCCGGAGCGGCCGTCGAACAGCCGGGCCTTGCCGTCGTGACCGACCATCCGCTCGCCGTCGCGGTTCGGCAGCGTGGAGCCGAGCAGACCCGTGAGGGTCTGCTCCGGCACGCCGTCGAACACGGGGGTGGCGACCGGGGTGCCGGGCGCGGACTTCGCCGCGATGGCCGGGACCTCGTCCCGCCACTGCACGTCGCCCTCCGCGAGCGAGATGTCCCAGCCCTGCTTGGCGATCCACCCGAGGTGGACCTCGAGCACCTGGCCGACGTTCATGCGGCCGGGCACACCCATCGGGTTCAGGACGATGTCGACCGGCGTCCCGTCCTCGAGGAACGGCATGTCCTCGGGGGGCAGGATGATCGAGATGACGCCCTTGTTGCCGTGACGACCGGCCAGCTTGTCACCGGCAGTGATCTTGCGGCGCTGGGCGATGTACACCCGGACCAGCTCGTTCACGCCGGCGGGCAGCTCGTCGCCGTCCTCGCGGTTGAAGGTGCGCACCTCGATGACCGTGCCGGACTCGCCGTGCGGCACCTTCAGCGACGTGTCGCGGACCTCGCGGGCCTTCTCTCCGAAGATCGCGCGCAGCAGGCGCTCCTCCGGGGTCAGCTCGGTCTCGCCCTTGGGGGTGACCTTGCCGACCAGGATGTCGCCGGCGTTCACCTCGGCGCCGATGCGGATGATCCCGCGCTCGTCGAGGTCGGCCAGCACCTCCTCGGAGACGTTCGGGATGTCCCGCGTGATCTCCTCGGGGCCCAGCTTGGTGTCGCGGGCGTCGACCTCGTGCTCCTCGATGTGGATCGAGGAGAGCACGTCCTCCTGCACCAGGCGCTGGCTCAGGATGATCGCGTCCTCGTAGTTGTGGCCCTCCCACGACATGAACGCGACCAGCAGGTTGCGACCGAGCGCGAGCTCGCCACCGTCCGTCGCCGGGCCGTCGGCCAGCACGGAGCCGGCCTCGACACGGTCGCCCTCGTTGACCAGGACACGCTGGTTGTAGCTGGTGCCCTGGTTGGAACGGCGGAACTTGGCCACCCGGTAGGAGCCGGTGGTCGCGTCGTCGTGCGCGATGGTGATCAGGTCGGCCGAGACCTCGGAGACCACACCCGGCTTCTCGGAGACGATGACGTCGCCCGCGTCGACCGCCGCACGCCACTCCATGCCGGTGCCGACCAGCGGCGCCTCGGAACGGACCAGCGGCACGGCCTGGCGCTGCATGTTCGCGCCCATGAGGGCACGGTTGGCGTCGTCGTGCTCGAGGAACGGGATCAGCGCCGTGGCGACGGAGACCATCTGCCGCGGGGAGACGTCCATGTAGTCGACGTTCTCGCCCGCGACGTACTCGATCTCGCCGCCCTTGACGCGGACCAGCACGCGCTCCTCGGCGAAGGTGTTGTCCGCCTTCAGCTCGGCGTTGGCCTGCGCGATGACGTGACGGTCCTCGTCGTCGGCGGTGAGGTAGTGCACCTCGTCCGTGACGACACCGTTGACGACCTTGCGGTACGGGGTCTCCACGAAGCCGAACGGGTTGATCCGGCCGTAGGTCGCGAGCGAGCCGATCAGACCGATGTTCGGACCCTCAGGGGTCTCGATCGGGCACATGCGGCCGTAGTGCGACGGGTGGACGTCACGGACCTCCATGCCGGCGCGGTCGCGGGACAGACCACCGGGGCCCAGGGCCGACAGGCGACGCTTGTGCGTCAGGCCGGCGAGCGGGTTGTTCTGGTCCATGAACTGCGACAGCTGGCTGGTGCCGAAGAACTCCTTGATGGAGGCGACGACCGGCCGGATGTTGATCAGGGTCTGCGGCGTGATCGCCTCGACGTCCTGGGTGGTCATCCGCTCGCGGACGACGCGCTCCATCCGGGACAGGCCCGTGCGGACCTGGTTCTGGATCAGCTCGCCGACGGCGCGGATGCGCCGGTTGCCGAAGTGGTCGATGTCGTCCGTCTCGACGCGGACCTCGATCGCCTCACCGTTGCGCACGCCCGCCATCGAGGTGCGGTCGATGTGCAGGCTGGCCAGGTACTTGATCGTGGCGACTATGTCCTCGCGGGACAGCACCGAGTCGCTCAGCGCGGCGTCGCGGCCCAGCTTCTTGTTCAGCTTGTAGCGGCCGACCTTCGCCAGGTCGTAGCGCTTGGGGTTGAAGTAGAAGTTGTCCAGCAGCGCACGGCCGGCCTCGACCGTCGGCGGCTCGCCCGGGCGGATCTTGCGGTACAGGTCGAGCAGGGACTCGTCCTGCGTCTGCACGTGGTCCTTGTCCAGCGTGTCGAGCACGGCCGGGAAGTCCGCGAACTCGGCACGGATCTCGGAGTCCGTCATGCCGAGCGCCTTGAGCAGCACGGTGGCGTTCTGCTTGCGCTTGCGGTCGACGCGCACACCGACGTTGTCGCGCTTGTCGATCTCGAACTCGAGCCAGGCCCCGCGGCTCGGGA
This sequence comes from Cellulomonas sp. NTE-D12, assembly GCF_027923705.1. NCBI lineage: Bacteria > Bacillati > Actinomycetota > Actinomycetes > Micrococcales > Cellulomonadaceae > Cellulomonas > Cellulomonas electrica. Next base: position 2,960,229 of record NZ_AP026442.1, read on the forward strand.
TCATCTTCGCGGTCAGGACGTCCTTGTCGCTGGTCTTGTCGGCGACGCGCTCGAAGTACACGCCCGGCGAGCGGACCAGCTGGGAGACGACGACACGCTCGGTGCCGTTGATGATGAACGTGCCCTTGTCGGTCATCAGCGGGAAGTCGCCCATGAACACGGTCTGGCTCTTGATCTCACCAGTCGTGTAGTTGACGAACTCCGCCGTGACGAAGAGCGGTGCGGCGAAGGTGAAGTCCTTCTCCTTGCACTCGTCGGCCGTGTACTTCGCCGGCTCGAAGCGGTGCTCGCGGAAGGAGAGGGACATCGAACCGCCGAAGTCCTCGATCGGGGAGATCTCCTCGAAGATCTCCTCCAGACCGGCGGTCTGCGGGACGTCCTGGCGTCCCGTCTCGAGCGCGGCGGCCACCCGGGCCTGCCAGCGCTCGTTGCCGAGCAGCCAGTCGAAGCTCTCGGTCTGCAGCCCGAGCAGGTCCGGCACCTCGAGGGGCTCGGAGATCCTGGCGAAGGAGATGCGGCGAGAAGCGGTGCGAGTGGCGATGGCGTCGGCGGAGGGTGCAGAAGGGGTGCGCGAGGCAGCCAAGAGGGGTCCTTCCCTGCGGATCGAGTGCACGCTGCGCCGGTCCCGGCGAGATACGACCCCCCGGCCTCGGAACCACCCGGCGTCGCGCACGAACGACGAAAGGAAGGCTCGGGTTATACGGGATCGCGGACACAGGCCAGCGCAAAGCGCGAGCATACTCGCTTCGGCGCACGCCGTCCAGCAGCGCACTCCCTCGTACACTCTCCGGCCGCTGCCCCGCGACCGACCACCACGCCCCCGACCCGATCGGCCGTGGACCTCAGGACACCGATGCCGGCGCCGTTGCCGTCCCCCCGCTGTCCCGCATGCTCACTCGTCGTGCTCCCGGCGGGCGAGCCCGACGGGTGCGGCCCGGTGAGCCGTGAGGCCCGGTCCGGTGTCGCCGCGGCCCATGATGGCACACGACGGTCCGCGCCGCCGCAGGCGCCCCTCGATCGGTGGACAGGGACGCCGGGCACGACGAGGGCCCGCCCCCACGTGCGGGGACGGGCCCTCGTGCTGCCGGCGGCCGCGTCAGCGCGCGACCGCCGAGGGGGTCACTTGACCGAGACGGTCGCGCCAGCGCCCTCGAGGGCGGCGACGGCCTTGTCCGCGGCCTCCTTGTTGACACCCTCGAGAACCGGCTTCGGGGCGCCGTCGACGAGGTCCTTGGCCTCCTTCAGGCCGAGGCTCGTCAGGGCGCGCACCTCCTTGATGACCTGGATCTTCTTGTCGCCGACGGTCTCGAGGACGACGTCGAAGGAGGTCTTCTCCTCGACCTCCTCGGCCTCGGCGGCGCCACCGGCGGCCGGCGCGGACGCGACGGCGACGGGGGCGGCGGCGGTGACCTCGAAGGTCTCCTCGAACGCCTTGACGAACTCGGACAGCTCGATGAGCGTGAGCTCCTTGAACGCGTCGATGAGCTCGGCGGTGGACAGCTTCGCCATGGTGGCGGTTCCTTCCGTGTGGGCCCGCCGGTCGCGGCGACCGGCGGTGATGCTGGGGTTACGGGGTACGGCCGGAGCGGAAGCTCAGGCCGCGGACTGCTCGGACTCGTCGCGCTTGGCGCGCAGGGCCTCGACGGTGCGGACGGCCTGGGCCGCCGGCGCCGTGAACAGGTAAGCGGCCTGGTAGAGCTTGGCCTTCATCGCGCCGGCCGCCTTGGCCAGCAGAACCTCGCGGGACTCGAGGTCCGCGAGCTTGGTGACGTCCGCCGCGGTCAGGGAGCGGCCGTCGAGCACGCCCCCCTTGATGACCAGGGCGGGGTTCGCCTTGGCGAAGTCACGCAGACCCTTGGCGGTCGCAACCGGGTCACCGGTGACGAAGGCGATGGCGGACGGGCCCTTCAGCTCGTCCGCGAAGCCCTCGAGCCCGGCGTCCCTGGCCGCGATCGCGGTCAGCGTGTTCTTCACCACGGCGTAGTTCGCGTTACCGCTGAGCGCCTTACGCAGCGACTTGAGCTGCGCGACGGTGAGCCCGCGGTACTCGGTCAGCAGCGCCGCGTTCGACCCACGGAACTGCTCCGTGAGCTCAGCGACCGCGGCTGCCTTGTCCGGCCTCGCCATGACGATCCTTCCGATGGTGGTGCCGCCGGTCTCCAGACGCACGACGAGCCCCGGCGCAGGCGCGGGGCTCGGACGGGCTGCGCGCACGACGGCGCGGGACCGGGAACACTCACCTGCGCCGGTCTCCGCGTGAGCGGGACTTCGGACGACGGGTCGGTCCCGCGGGGCGGGCACGACGAGCCGACGACCGGCGGTCTTGGGCGCGTCAACGGTACGGCACGGTTCGGTGACAACCAAATCCCGGTCGTCCGGCCGGGGGGTGCGGGGTTCAGACGGGGGCGCCGAACACCTGCAGGGGGACGTGCTGACCGGTGACGGCCAGGTCCTCGGCCGTGGCCCGGGCCAGAGCAGGGGCGATCGGCTCCCCGTCGCGGAGCAGCTGGTGCGCCCGCGTCATCACCCGTATCGCCGTGTCGTCGGGCAGCGGCGCCGTCGCGGCGACCACGGCGCCGACACCCGTCCGCAGCAGCACGCTCGCCATGCCGAGGGCCTCGCCGCCGGCGCGGACGCTCGTACGTCCGACCTCGCACGACGAGAGGACCACCAGGTGCGGCGGGCTGCCACCGCCGTCGAGCTCGTGCGCGAACAGCGGACCGTCTGCCAGGCGGACCGAGGAGAACAGCGGGTTGTCCGGCTCGTGCCGGCCGTGGGCGGCCAGGTGCACGATCCCCGGGGACCCGAGCAGCTCGACCATCCGGCCGACGGTCGCCTGCTCCCCGACCAGCGCGCTGGCGGCCGGCCACAGACCGGCGACCCGGCGGGCCTCGTCCTCACCGTGCACCAGGCCCGGTCCTGCGGCGGCGGTGACCCGTTCCGGACGGCGCGGCGCTGCGCCCGCGTGGGTGAGCCAGTGGCGCACCGAGGGCGCCACGACCGTCGGCAGACCACGCCGTGCCGGCAGCATCGCCCACGGCACCAGGCCGAGCCACCCGCCGGCGACGACGACCAGCTCCGCACCGCCCTCGTCGACGATCGCGCCCAGCGTGCGCTGCAGCGCCTGGAGCCCCTCGCCGAGGGACCGGGCTGCCGCCCCCCGCAGGTCGCGCGGGACGAGCGGGTTGGCGAGCACCTCCAGGTCCGCGTGCACCCGGTGCACGTGCTCCCGCAACGGCGCGGCATCGCCCAGCCTGCGTAGACGCAGGCCCGAGCCGTCGGCGCGCACCCCGAGCACCTCGCCGCGGTGCTCGACCACGTCCACCAGGACCGCACCGGGGTGGTCGGACAGCGCGCGCCGGACCTCGGCCGACCGAGCCGCACGGTCGTCCGCCAGACGACCCTGCTCGTGCCACGAGCGCGCCAGGATCTCGTGCTGCAGGCGACGGCTGTCGGCCAGCAGCCGGTCACGTCCTGGGTCGCTGGCCGGACGGCCCTGGAGGTTGCGGTTCTCGGCGACCAGCTGGCGCAGCTCGGTGAGCAGGGTCGCGGTGACGGGATCCTCCGGCGGCGTGACCCGCGGTGTGCCGCCGATCACCGCGCGCACCCGTTCCACGGCGTCCAGCACCGATCCCGGGCGGCCGGTGGCCGTTGCGAGCTGGAGGTCGAGGTCGGCCAGGGCGGTGCCGTGCACCGCGCCGGCCGTGCGCAGGTCGAGCGAGCCGAACCGGGCGCGGTGCACGCGCAGGTCCCGCTGGCCGGCGCGCACGTCGCGGACCGCGGCCTCGCGTCGCCCCGCCGCGAGCTGGAGGAGGGCTCGGACACGGCGCGCCTGGAGCCGTACCGCGATCGGCGCCTCGACCGGCACGGGGCCGAGCAGCTCGAGCGTCGCCGCCGGGTCGTCGCAGGCACCGCGCGCGAGATCGGCCTCGACCCGGAGGCACGCGGCACTCAACGCCCACAGCGGTCGTCCGGTCTGCCGGCACAGCTCCTCGACGCGGGCGGCCCGGCGCGACACCGAGGCCCACCGTCGGCGCAGCGCGGCATCGCGCTCGGGTGCCGCGGCCAGGAGAGCCGCGTCCGCCTGCAGCTCCCCGAGGGTCGCGCGCACCACCCACGTCTCGTCGCCCCTGCGGCGGAAGAGGTGCCGCGCCACGGCCGCGTGCTGCCGTGCCGCCGCCGAGTCGCCACGCACGGCGGCGCACTCCGCCCGGCCCAGCTCGCACTCCCCCACGTCGTGCGGCAGGTGCTGGTCCGCGAACTGGGCGGCCGCCTCGGCGAAGGTGCGGTCCGCGACCTGGACCAGGCCGGCCTCGAGCAGCACCAGGGCGCGGTCGAGGAGCGCGATGGGCCACTGCCCCGGCATCGTGCGGGCGGCCGCCTCCATCCGCGCGAGCGCCTGCGGCAGCCGTCCGGCGTAGAGCTCCAGGTGACCGCGGTTGTGCTCCGCCTTGAACTGCAGGCGGGCGAACCCCTCGGCACGCGCCCGCCGAGCGCACTCGGCGTAGTCCGCGCGCGCCTGCCCGAGCTCACGACGCTCGGCGTGGACGACGCCGCGGTTGAGCAGCATGCGGCAGGCGTCCAGGGGCTCGGCGTCGGCGATGTGCATGACTGCGGTGTCCAGCCAGGTCAGCGCCTCGTCGAGCCGGCCCGCGCGCAGCGCGAGCAGACCGTGCAGGCCGGCCACCGCGGGCCGCAGCCCCGGCCACCCGGCGCCGGACCCCTGCGACCGGTGGGTGGCCTGGGCCTCCACCATCTCGTCGAGCCGCTGGACCGTGGCGTCGGCGCTGCCGTGCGTCTCGAACTCGCTGCGTGCCAGCTCCATCAACGCCCATGCGCGCACGCGCACCACGTCCGGGTCCCCGTCCGGCACGGCGTCGAGCGTCCGCAGCACCGGGAGCAGACGACGGCGGGCTCGCGCCGGCCGCCCTTCGGCGTTCTCCCGTTCCGCCTCGCGCACGCGCAGCGTCAGCTCCGCCAGGTCCGGCGACCCGGCCTGCGCCGGGGCACCGGTGGGGCACATCCGGCTACAGCTCGATCTGCGGGGTCACGATCGGCACGGTGGGCTCGGCCGGACGGCGCAGGACGAACCTGGCCGGTCCGCGCTCCACGTCCGAGAAGGAGAACCGGCCGTCCGCGTTCGAGCTGGTCACGACGACGTCGCCGTGCTGGTGCAGCTCGACCGTCAGCAGTCCCGCCGGGGCGGCCCAGCCGTCCACCCGCAACCGGTCCCCCTCCGGGTGCACGGACACCATCACCGTCAGCACGTCGGTGGTGAAGGTGATGGTGCCGGCCTCGATGCTGGTCTCGTCGGCGCGCACCGAACCCGCGGCCTCGCCGACCAGGTGCAGCTCGGCGACCTCCGCGTGCAGGGCCTCGACGGTCAGCGCGATGCCGATCCGTTCCACCAGGCCCGCCGGGACGGGGTCGACCGCGTCGACCAGGGCGTCGAGCCGGCGCAGCACCTCGAGGTCGAGCTCATCGAGCGGGGCGTCGGCGAGGGCCTCGAGCTCGCGGCCGTCGGCGTTCACACCAGGCTCCACGTGGGGTCGGAGGTGAGTGCCTGGCGGAGCTTGGCCAGGCAGCGGCCGCGCGTCGGCCCGATGCTCCCGACCGGCATCCCGAGGGAGCGCGACACGACGGCGTAGTCGGGTCGGTCGACCGTCGCCACCAGCCCGAGCAGCTGCCGGCAGCGCTCGGGCAGCTCCCGCACGTGCCGCCACAGCGCCCGGTCGCGCTCGTCGCGCACGGCGACCACGTCGGGCAGCTGGTCCAGGGGGGCGGCGAGCCAGTCCGTCACCGTCTCGTCCTGCTGCTGGCGCATCAGCTCGTCGCGGCTGCGGCGCACCGTCCGCCATGCCGCCCGGCGCGCGGTGACGAGCATCCACTGCAGCGTGGCGCGGGGGTCGCGGATCGTCTCGATGTCGCGCACCAGCGTGAGCCAGACGTTCTGGACGACGTCCTGAGCCTGCTCGGGATCCGCACCCTGCGCGCGCACCGTGTGCCACAGCAGGGGTGTCATCACCTCGACGAGCTCGGCGAGGGGGGCACGGTCACCGGCGCGATAGGCCAGCACCGCGTGCGCCGCGCGCAGCGCGAGCCCTTGCTCCTGGTCGCGGAGCCCGGCCTCGACCGGTCCCACCACCTCGTCACTCATCATCGACCCCTCGCACGTGTCCTCGGCGGGTGGCCGCCCCTGCCGTGCAGACTAGGACGACCCGGACAACCCAGACAAGGACGCAAGGGACCTCCGGCCCGTCGCGGTGCCCGCTCGCGACGGCGTCGACGTCCCCCACGTCCAGCCGCGTCGAGGGTCAGGAGCAGCACCGTCGCACGCAGATACACCGGTCCGGCGATCCCTCGGCGAAAAGGCCCTGTATCTGGCACGCCGCGGGATGCTCCTGTCGATCGCGTGGCGCTCCCGCGCCGCGCCTGAGCCATGAGGAGTGCGTACCCCATGACCGCACCGGAGCGACCAGTGCCCTCGAGCCCGTCGCCGACCGTCGCTCCTCCGCCGTCAGCGGCCGCCGAGCCGCCGGGGCGCGCCGAGGTGCGGCCGGTGAAGCGCGCAGCGGAGGACGCGCTGCTCGCCCGGCCCGGGGTCGTCGGTGTCGACATCGCGGAGAAGCTCACCGGTGGCCGACGCTCCGGCGTGCTGGCGATCGTGGTCCACGTCGAGGTGAAGCGCGGCGCCGACGAGCTCGGCCCCGGGGAGCGCATCCCCGAGCAGATCGAGGGCGTGCCGACCGACGTCGTGGTGCATCACGTCGGGCTCGAGCCGACGGCACCCCCGCCGGTCAGCCCGGAACGGTTCCGACCCCTCGCCGGCGGCATGTCGATCGGCCCCCTGGACCCCGTGACGCTGCCGTCCGACGAGGGCGCGAGGCTCCGCTCCGTGAACGGCACGCTGGGGCTGCTGGTGACCGAGCCCGGGACGGACCGCACGCTGGCCCTGACGAACTGGCACGTCGCCGCCGGCGACGGCCTCGAGGACGTCGGCAGCGTCTGGGTGCAGCCGGCGGTCGCCGACGGCGGGTCCCCGGCGGACCGGTTCGGCTCGCTGGCGCGCGGCGTGCTGACGGAACGTGTCGACGCGGCCGTGGTGGCCCTCGCGCCCGGTGCGCGGTGGACCCCCGCCGTCGTCGGCATCGGAGCCGTGACGGGCTGGGCGTACGCGGAGGTCGGCACAGCCGTCCGTAAGCACGGACGCACCACGGGTCTGACGTCCGGCGTGGTCGCCTCGACCGACCTGACCGTCAAGGTCGACTTCGGCCCCGGCACGGGCCCGAAGATCCTGCGCGACCAGCTGCGGATCGAACCTGCGCCGGGCACCTCGCGGTTCTCCGCCGGCGGCGACTCCGGCTCGGCCGTGGTCGACCTGCAGGGCCGGGTGGTCGGGCTGCACTGGTCCGCCGAGGACGACGGCAGCTTCGCCGTGTCCAGCCCGATCGACGTGGTCCTGGCGACGCTCGGGGTCCAGGTGGCCACACCCGCATCGGTCGCCGCGACCGCCGCACGACGCGCTGCGCAGGCGCGGCTGGTGGCGTCCATCCGGCGGGACGTCCTGCTGCCGCCGATCGAGGCGGCCTTCGGGATGGGCGACGGCGTCGGAGCACGTCCGACGGCACCACGAGTCGGCGCGGCCACGGACGGCGTGCGGACCGGAGGCCCGGGTGCGGGGCCGACCGACCGGGTCGGCGCCGCGCCGACCGGAGAGGACGTGACGCCGGCCGTGCGACCGGAGGCCGCGACGGAGCCGTTCACCGAGCCGTTCACCGAGGCAGCGGCCCAGCCCTTCACCGAACCGTTCACGGAACCCTTCACCGAGCCGTTCACGGAACCGTTCACCGAGGCAGCGGCCCAGCCCTTCACGGAGCCGTTCACGGAGCCCTTCACGGAACCGTTCACCGAGGCAGCGGCCCAGCCGTTCACCGAGCCCTTCACGGAACCGTTCACCGAGGCAGCGGCCCAGCCGTTCACGGAGCCCTTCACCGAACCGGTCTCCGACGCAGCGGCCCAGCCGTTCACCGAACCGTTCACCGAACCGTTCACGGAGCCCTTCACCGAACCGGTCGCCGCCACGGTCACGGAACCGTTCACCGAACCGTTCACCGAGGCCTCCGGCGTCTGGGCCGCCGACCCGGCCGTCCGCGCACGAGCGGTCGCCACGCTGCGGCTGCGCCGGGCGTTCTGGGAGGGCTGGATGGCGGGCCTGCGGCAGGGCCGGCGTCGATGACGCTCCCACCGCACCGGCGCCCGCGCTGACCGTCGTGGTGGCGGAACGGCCCCGCAGGGGGAGGTCGTTCCGCCACCGGACCGCCTGCCGCCACGCGGCGGGCGCCCCCGGGCGGGCGGAGGGCCGCCCGGGAACGACGAAGGCCCGGTCCTCGCGGACCGGGCCTTCGTTCGTGCTGCGGGGAGGGCGACCGTCAGGCCGCGTCCTCCTCCGTGAGCCGACGCGTCTTGTTCTGGTCGAGCGGGATGCCCGGGCCGTTCGTCGTCGACATCGTCGCCTTGGAGATGTACCGACCCTTCGAGGCGGCCGGCTTGAGCCGGAGGATCTCCTCGAGCGCCGCGGCGTAGTTCTCCACCAGCTGCACGTCGGTGAACGACGTCTTGCCGATGATGAAGTTGAGGTTCGCGTGACGGTCCACGCGGAACTCGATCTTGCCGCCCTTGATGTCGGAGACGGCCTTGGCCACGTCCATCGTCACCGTGCCGGTCTTCGGGTTGGGCATCAGGCCACGGGGACCCAGCACCTTGCCCAGACGGCCGACCTTGCCCATCAGGTCCGGCGTCGCCACGGCGGCGTCGAAGTCGGTGTAGCCACCGGCGACCTTCTCGATCAGCTCGTCGCCACCGACCTCGTCGGCACCTGCGGCACGCGCCTGCTCGGCACGCTCACCGACGGCGAACACGACGACGCGGGCCGTCTTGCCGGTGCCGTTCGGCAGGTTCACCGTGCCACGGACCATCTGGTCCGCCTTGCGCGGGTCGACACCGAGGCGGAACGCGACCTCGACGGTGGACGGGTAGGACGTCGTCGACGTCTCCTTCGCCAGGCGCACCGCCTCGAGCGGGCTGTAGATGCGACCGGCCTCGATCTTCTCGAGAGCGGCGCGGTACTTCTTGCTGTGCTTGGCCATCTGCTTCTCCTTGTTCAGCAGTCGTGGTCGACGGGCCGCACAGGGCCCTGCCACTGGTGTGACGTGCCGGGGGCTCAGCCCTCGACGCGGATGCCCATCGAGCGGGCGGTGCCGGCGATGATCTTCGCGGCGGCGTCCAGGTCGTTCGCGTTGAGGTCCTCCAGCTTGGTGCTGGCGATCTCACGGACCTGGGCGTTGGTCAGGGTGGCCACCTTGGTGGTGTGCGGCGTCGGGGAGCCCTTGGCCACACCGGCGGCCTTCTTGATCAGCTCGGCGGCCGGCGGGGTCTTGGTGACGAAGGTGAACGAGCGGTCCTCGTACACCGTGATCTCGACCGGGATGACGTTGCCGCGCTGCGACTCGGTCGCCGCGTTGTAGGCCTTGCAGAACTCCATGATGTTCACGCCGTGCTGACCGAGCGCCGGGCCGATGGGCGGGGCGGGGGTGGCAGCACCGGCGTTGATCTGGAGCTTGATGAGGCCGGTGACCTTCTTCTTCGGGGGCATTGCAGTCCGTTCTTGTCGTGGGCCGACGCCGTGGGCGATGACCCGGTTGCACTGCCGCGCGGCAAGCGCCGCCCGGCGGGATCAGGGGGTGGGGGTCAGATCTTGGAGACCTGGCTGAAGGACAGCTCCACGGGGGTCTCGCGGCCGAACAGCGAGACGAGCACCTTGAGCTTCTGGTTCTCGGGGTTGATCTCGGAGATCGTCGCCGGCAGCGTGTCGAACGGGCCGCCGTCGGTGACGGTGACCGACTCGCCGACGGTGAAGTCGACCTGCACAGGGGCCGCGGCCTTGGCGGCCTTGGTCGCCGCGGGGGTGGTCGGCTGCAGGCTCGGCGCGAGCATCGAGTACACCTCGGACTGCGTCAGCGGCACGGGCTGGTGGGTGTGGCCGACGAAACCGGTGACCCCGGGCGTGTGGCGCACGGCGCCCCACGACTCGTCCGTCAGGTCCATGCGCACCAGGACGTAGCCGGGGATCCGGACGCGCTTGACGACCTTGCGCTGCGCGTTCTTGATCTCCACGACCTCCTCCATGGGGACCTCCACCTGGTAGATGAAGTCCTCCATGTTGAGGCTCTGGGTGCGGTTCTCCAGGTTCGTCTTCACCCGGTTCTCGTAGCCCGCGTACGAGTGGATGACGTACCAGTCGCCCGGGAGCCGGCGGAGCTTGGCCTTGAACGCGGCGACCGGGTCCTCGTCGGGGTCCGGCTCGTCCTCGTCGGACGCCGCGTCCTCGTCGGGCGCCGCGACCTCGTCCTGCTCGACCTCGTCCTGCGCGAGCTCGTCCTCGGGCGCCTCGTCCGCGTCCGTGCTGGACGGAGCCACGTCCGACGTCCCCTCGACGGCCTCGACCGACTCGAGGGCGTCCTCGAGCTCGGCCTCGGCGCCCGGGGTGGGCTGCGGCGACTCCTGCGACACGTGCGAACCTGCTTCCTGCTCGGGGACGAACTGACGGGACCTCACGGGTCCCGGTGGGCGGTCAGCCGCCGAACACCCAGAAGGTGAGCTGGCCGGCGCCGAAGTCGACGACCGTGATGAAGGCCATCACGATGACGACGAACGCGATCACGACCATCGTGTAGGTGCCCAGCTCGGAGCGGGTGGGCCAGACCACCTTCTTCAGCTCGGCGACCACCTGGCGCCAGAACAGGGCGATGCGGGCGAAGAGCCCACGACGCTCCGCGCCGGCTCGAGTGCTCGGTGCCGTGCTGCGGCGCGGCGCCTTGCCCTCGGACGCAGCCGCGGGTGCGGGTTCGCTCACGTCTGGCCTCTCCCTCTCATGACGGACGTCGCCGGCGCCGAGCCGGACATCCGTCGCGCGTCACGTCCCGGAGGGACCTGACGGCTGCGGTGCCGGCGTGACCCGCTGGACCGTCCGGCAGACCTGCTCGCGATCGGATGACCGCTTGCGCAGGGCAGACAGGACTCGAACCTGCAACCTGCGGTTTTGGAGACCGCTGCGCTACCAATTGCGCCACTGCCCTACGGTCGTTCGACGTCCAGCACGTGCGATCGGTTCCCGCCGAGGGCGCAACTGATCATGACGGACGTCAACCGCCGGGGGTCCACTGTACGCGACCGTGGACGCCCGGTCGAACTGCCCCCGGTCCGCGCGATGATGGCCCGGTGAGCCAGCAGACCTCGTCCCCCCGCCCTCGCGTGTCCGCCCGGGTCGGCGCCATCGCCGAGTCCGCCACCCTCGCCGTCGACGCCCGCGCCAAGGCGCTCAAGGCTGCCGGCCGGCCCGTGATCGGCTTCGGCGCCGGTGAGCCGGACTTCCCGACGCCGCAGCCCATCGTCGACGCGGCGATCGCCGCGGCCGCCGACCCGCGCAACCACCGGTACACGCCCGCCGCCGGCCTGCCCGAGCTGCGCGAGGCGATCGCGGCCAAGACGCTGCGCGACTCCGGCTACGAGGTGCGCCCGGCGGACGTGCTGGTCACCAACGGCGGCAAGCAGGCGGTGTTCCAGGCGTTCGCGACGATCGTCGACCCCGGTGACGAGGTGCTGCTGCCCGCGCCGTACTGGACCACCTACCCCGAGGCGATCCGCCTGGCAGGCGGCGTGCCGGTGGAGGTGTTCGCCGACACGGACGCGGGCTACCTGGTCACGGTCGAGCAGCTCGAGGCGGCCCGGACCGAGCGGACCAAGGCGCTGCTGTTCTGCTCGCCGTCCAACCCGACCGGCGCCGTGTACTCCCCCGAGCAGACCGAGGAGATCGGGCGCTGGGCGCTGGAGCACGGCATCTGGGTGATCACCGACGAGATCTACGAGCACCTGACCTACGACCACTCGGTGTTCACCCCGATCGTCCGCGTGGTGCCCGAGCTCGCCGAGACGGCGATCGTGCTCAACGGCGTCGCGAAGACCTACGCGATGACCGGCTGGCGGGTCGGGTGGCTGATCGGCCCGTCGGACGTGGTGAAGGCCGCCACCAACCTGCAGTCGCACCTGACGTCGAACGTGGCCAACGTGTCGCAGCGGGCGGCGATCGCAGCCGTCACCGGCGACCTGTCGGCGGTCGAGGCGATGCGGGCGGCGTTCGACCGGCGGCGCCGGACGATGGTCTCGATGCTCGAGCAGATCGACGGCGTGCGGATCCCGGCCCCGCAGGGCGCCTTCTACGCGTACCCGTCGGTGAAGGGCGTGCTCGGCCGGACCATCCGCGGTGTCACGCCCGCCACCTCCGCGGAGCTGGCGGCGCTGATCCTCGACCAGGTCGAGGTCGCGGTGGTGCCGGGCGAGGCGTTCGGGCCGTCGGGCTACCTGCGGCTGTCGTACGCGCTGGGCGACGACGACCTGGTGGAGGGCGTCGGGCGGATCGTGTCCCTGCTGGGCGAGGCGAGCTGACCCTGCTGGGGCGGGCGGGCTGACGCTGCCGGGCGACGCGGTCTGACGTCCGGCAGCGGTGGACCGCCCCGTCCACCGATCGGTGGACGCACGGGGCGGTGACCCGGCCGTCGCGGCAGGTGGAGCTTCCCGACCACGCTGGTGGTCATGGCGAGAGACATCGGCAGCCGCGCGGTCGACGTGGTCGGGCTGCACAAGAGCTACGGGGACAAGCACGCCGTCGACGGGGTGAGCCTGCACGTCGACACCGGTGAGGTGGTGGCGGTGCTCGGGCCGAACGGCGCGGGCAAGACGACCACCGTCGAGATCCTCGAGGGCTACCGGCACCGGGACGCCGGCGAGGTGCGGGTGCTCGGCACGGACCCGCAGACGGCGGACCGGGCGTGGCGCTCACGCGTCGGCATCGTGCTGCAGAGCGTCAACGACCTGGCCGAGGCCACCGTCGAGGAGCTGGTGCGGCAGTTCGCGGCGTACTACCCGCGGCCGCGGGACGTCGACGAGCTGATCGCGGCGGTGGGCCTGGAGGACCGGCGGCGCACGCGGGCGCGTCAGCTGTCCGGCGGGCAGCGGCGGCGGCTGGACGTCGCGCTCGGCGTCGTCGGGCGCCCCGAGCTGCTGTTCCTCGACGAGCCGACCACGGGGTTCGACCCGGAGGCACGCCGGGCGTTCTGGGACCTGGTCAAGGGCCTCCGCGACGGCGGGACGACGATCCTGCTGACCACCCACTACATGGACGAGGCCGAGCAGCTGGCGGACCGCGTCGTCGTGGTGAGCGCCGGCCACGTGGTGGCCGAGGGTGCGCCGCACACGTTGGGCGGTCGGCAGGCGCACCGCGCACGGGTGCGGTGGCTGCGTGACGACGAGCTGCAGGAGGTCGCCACCGACACCCCGACCCGGACGGTCGCCGAGCTGACCACGCGGTTCGCCGCGGAGGGGCTCGACGAGGTACCGGGGCTGCAGGTGGTCCGCCCGACGCTCGAGGACGTGTACCTCGGGCTGGTGGGCGCCGCCGACGCGGCTGGTGCGGAGGCTGGTCCGGGTGACGCGTCGCCCGTGCTGGTCGGCCGCTCGGGTGCGGAGCGGACGGGGGCCCGGCGATGACCGCGCTGCCCGTGCCGACCGACCGTGGGTCGGCCGTCGTCACCCCTCCCCTGCCCGGCGTGCTGCGCCTGGGCCTGGTCCGTGCCGGGTACGAGCTGCGGGCCTACGCCCGGGAGCGCGACGCGGTGGCGTTCATCTTCCTGTACCCGGTGGTGATGCTCGGCATCTTCGCGACGGTGTTCGGACGGGACGGCGGCACCGTCGGGCCGGTCAGCTTCGCCCAGTACTTCCTGCCCGGCATGGTGGCCACCGGCGTGATGCTGTCGAGCTTCCAGAACCTGGCGACGTTCGTCGCCGTCGAGCGCGACGAGGGCGCCCTGAAGCGTCTGCGCGGCACTCCCCTGCCGGCCGCGTCGTACTTCCTCGGCAAGGTCGGGCAGGTGCTGGTGACGGCCCTGCTGCAGACCGCGTTGCTGATCGGCGCCGCCGCCCTGCTGTGGGACGTGCCGCTGCCGAGCGACGCCGGCCGGTGGCTGACCTTCGCGTGGGTGTTCGTGCTGGGTACGGCGACCGGGTCGGTGTGCGGGGTCGCGTTCTCCTCGGTGCCGAGGTCCGGGCGGTCCGCGAGCGCCGTGGTGGTGCCGATCGTGCTGGTGCTGCAGTTCGTCTCCGGGGTGTTCTTCCAGTACGACCAGCTGCCGACGTGGATGCAGGACGTCGCGTCGGTGTTCCCGCTGAAGTGGATGGCGCAGGGCATGCGCTCGGTGTTCCTGCCGGACGGGGCGCTGAGCATGGAGCCCTCCGGCTCGTGGCAGCACGGGCTGACCGCCGGCGTCCTGGCCGCCTGGCTGGTGGCCGGGCTGGTGCTGGGCGGGCGGCGGTTCCGGTGGCTGCGCCGGGACGACGGGTGAACGTGCACCCTGCTGACGGCCTGGCCGGACCGCGCGACGCGCGGACCGGCCAGGCCTCGGCGTCGCCCCGGGTGGCGCCCCCGGTTGCGCCTGCCGTGCCGCCGCGGTCGATGGCGTCCACCTGGGCCCGGGCGCTGTGGGAGGGTCGGCCCATGCCCGCGCAGGCGCCGCACCCGCACGACAGCAGGCCGACGACGGTCGTCGAACGGCTGGACCGCGCGGTGCGCCGGCTCAGCGGCTGGGACGCCCTGTTCTTCGCGCTGACCGCGGTGGCTGCCGTGGCGATCGTCATCCCGGGGACCACCGGTTCGCGGACGTGGTGGGCGCTCGCGGTCATCGTCGCGCTGGTCGCGGCGTACGTGCTGGTGGGCCGTGGGGCGATGGACGGGCACCACCCGCGCCGTGCCGACGCCTACCTGGCGCTGCTGCTCCCGCTGACCGCCGTCTGCACGGCGCTCACCAGCGCGGGATTCGTCCTGCTGTTCGTCGCGTACACGCAGATCTGGTTCTTCAGCCGCAACCGGCTGCGCGGGGCGCTGTGGTGCACCGGGCTGACCGTGGTGGTGATCGCGGCGGCCACCGTCGCGGCCCGCGGCTGGCGCGACGAGCTGGTCGGCTTCGCCGCCCAGATGCTGGCGAGCCTGGTGTTCAGCATCGTGCTGGGCCTGTGGATCACGATGACCGCGGAGCAGAGCGAGGAGCGGGCCGAGCTGCTGCGCCGCCTCGAGGCGACCCAGGCCGAGCTGGCGGCGACCCACCACGCGGCCGGTGTGGTGGCCGAGCGGCAGCGGCTGGCCCAGGAGATCCACGACACGCTCGCCCAGGGGTTCACCTCCGTGGTGATGCTCGCCCAGACCACGCAGGCGGAGCTGGACCGCGGTCGGCCGGAGGCGGCGCGGACGCGGGTGACGCAGATCGAGCAGGTGGCGCGGGACAACCTCGCCGAGGCACGCAGCCTGGTCGCGGCCTTCGGACCGGCCGGGCTGCGGGACGCCTCGCTCGGCGAGGCGCTGGTGCGGCTCGCGGAGCGGTTCTCGGCAGAGGCCGACGTGCAGGTGCAGCTGGCAGGCGACCAGACCGCCGGTGACGACCTGCCGCGGGAGGCGCAGGTGGTGCTGCTGCGCTCGGCGCAGGAGGCTCTGGCGAACATCCGCAAGCACGCTGCCGCGCGCAGCGTGACGCTCCGGCTGGTGCGGGCCGACGACGTGGTGCGGCTCGAGGTGGAGGACGACGGCCGGGGACTGCCGCCGGGCACCACCGAGGGCAACGGGTTGCGGGGCATGCGCGAGCGCGCGCACGACGGCGGCGGGTCGCTGCAGGTGGAGGCGGGACCGGCGGGAGGGACGCGGGTGGCGGTGACGGTGCCGACCGGGACGACGGGCGCGCAGGCGGACGGTGGGCGGGACCCGGGTCGCAGCGGGTCCGCGGGAGCGGCTGCCGGGGGTGCTCGATGATCCGCGTGCTCATCGCCGACGACCACCCGGTGGTGCGCTCGGGGCTGGCCGGCATGCTGGCCGTCGAGCCCGACCTGGAGGTGGTCGGCGAGGCGGCCGACGGTGAGGAGGCCGTCGCGCTCGCCACCGGACTTCGGCCGGACCTGGTGCTGATGGACCTGCGGATGCCGCGGATGGACGGTGCCGAGGCGACCGCTCGCATCGCGCGGGAGGTGCCCGGCGTGCACGTGCTGGTGCTGACCACCTACGAGACGGACACGGACATCCTGCGGGCCGTCGAGGCCGGCGCGACCGGGTACCTGCTGAAGGACACCCCGCGCGACCAGCTCGTCGCCGGTCTGCGCGCCGCCGCGCGCGGCGAGTCGGCGCTCTCCCCGTCCGTCGCCCGCCGGCTGGTGCAGCAGCTGCGCGGCGGCGACGAGCGGCTGACGACCCGTGAGCAGGAGGTGCTGGCGCTGGTGGCCCGAGGGCTGTCGAACGTGGCCATCGGACGCGAGCTGTACATCACCGAGGCGACCGTGAAGACGCACCTGCTGCGCGCCTTCGCCAAGCTCGGTGTCGACGACCGGACCCGTGCCGTCACGGTGGCGATCGAGCGCGGCATCCTGCCGGGCGCCTGACCTGCGTCCGCCCCGACGGCAGGCGCCACGTAGGGTGACGGGCATGCTGGAGGCCCGCTGAGCACCGAGAGCGGGCGCGACCTGCGGGCCCTGCCCAAGGCGCACCTGCACCTGCACTTCACCGGGTCGATGCGCTCGGCCACCCTGACGGACATGGCGGCCCGCCGCGGCATCGTGCTGCCCGACCTGCTGCAGGAGGGCGAGCGCGTGCACGTGCCGGCCGACGAGCGCGGCTGGTTCCGGTTCCAGCGGCTCTACGACGCGGCGCGCGCGTGCGTGCGCTCCGAGGCGGACATGCGGCGGATCGTCGACGAGGCGGCCGCGGACGACGCCGCCGAGGGCTCGGGACGCCTCGAGATCCAGGTGGACCCCACGTCGTACGCGCCGTTCGTCGGCGGGCTGACCCCCGCCCTGGAGATCGTGCTCGACGAGGCCCGGGCGGCCTCCGCCCGGCACGGCGTCGAGGTTGCCGTTGTGGTCGCCGCATCGCGGCTGCGCCACCCGCTCGACGCCCGCACCCTGGCCCGGCTCGCCGCACGGCACGCCGGTGAGGGGCCGGGCGAGGTGGTGGGGTTCGGGCTGTCCAACGACGAGCGCCGGGGTGACACCTCGGCGTTCGCACCGGCGTTCGCCATCGCCCGCCACGCGGGTCTCGCCTCGGTGCCGCACGGCGGTGAGCTGCTGGGGCCGACCCACGTCGACCAGGTGCTGGACCAGCTCGAGCCGGACCGGCTGGGGCACGGCGTGCGGTCCGTCGAGGACCCCGCGGTGCTGGAGCGCGTGCTCGAGTCGGGCGTGGCGCTGGAGGTCTGCCCGGCGTCCAACGTCTCGCTCGGCATCTACGCCACGGCGGCCGACGTGCCGCTGCGCGCCCTGGCGGAGGCCGGCGCGCAGGTGGCTCTCGGCGCGGACGACCCGCTGCTGTTCCGGTCACGGCTGGTGGAGCAGTACCGGGCGGCCCGCGAGGTGCACGGGTTCAGCGACACCGAGCTGGCCCAGCTGGCTCGGGGGTCGATCCTGGCCAGCCGCGCGTCGGCGACGACGAAGGACCGGCTGCTGGCCGGTGTGGACGACTGGCTGGCGGCGCCGGCGGGCTGACCCGCCCGGCGGTCAGAGCCGGTCAGAGCGCAGCGCCCACCAGCACCGGCTCCGGCTCCAGCACGACGCCGAAACGCCGCGCCACACCGTCCCGGACGGTGCGCGCCAGCGCCAGCAGGTCCGCAGCCGTCGCGCCACCACGGTTGGTCAGCGCCAGCACGTGCTTGCCGGAGAGCCTCGCGGGACCGTCACCGAACCCCTTGGCGAAGCCGGCGTGGTCGATCAGCCACGCGGCGCTCGTCTTGACGCCGCCGGGCACGCCGTCCCGCGCGCCGTCGTCCGGCAGCGGGAACCGCGGGGCGTCCGGCGGCAGCTGCGCGGCCTGCTCGGGCGTCAGCAGCGGGTTGGTGAAGAACGACCCGGCGCTCCACGTGTCGTGGTCGGCCCGGTCCAGCACCATGCCCTTGCCGGCACGCAGGCTCAGCACGGCCGCCCGCACGTCTGCGAGGGGTGCCCGCTGACCGAGCTCGACGCCGAGCGTCCGCGCCAGCTCGGCGTAGGCGATGGGTGCCGACAGCGAGCCCTGCCGCAGCTGGAGCGTGACGTCGAGCACGACGTAGCGAGGGGTGGGCCACCAGGGCGCGCCCGGGTCCTCGTCTGACGGCGCCGCCCGCATGGACCGCTTGAGCAGCGAGCTGCGGTAGGACAGCTGCAGGTCGGACAGGGCGAGCGTGCGGACCCGGCCGCGCGCCCGGTCCCACGTGCGCACGCTGGCGACCGTCTGGGCGACCTCCTGCCCGTAGGCCCCGATGTTCTGCACCGGTGCGGCCCCGACCGAGCCGGGGATGCCGGACAGCGCCTCGATCCCGTGCAGCCGGTGCTCACCGGCGAACGCGACGACCTCGTCCCAGGGCTGCCCGGCCGGCAGCTGGTAGGTCACACCGGCGCACGCGGAGTGGTCCGGGACGTCGATGCCGGTGCGGACGTCCCGCACGACGACGCCGTCGAACCCCTCGTCGGCCACCAGGAGGTTGGAGCCACCACCGACGACCAGCAGCGGCTCGCCGGCCTCGTCCGCGGTCCGCACGGCGTCGATCAGCTCCGCCTCGGTGGCCGTCTCCACGTAACGGGCGGCGGGGCCACCGACGCGCAGGGTGGTCAGGTCCGCCAGCGTCGGCACCGATGCCGGACCGTCCTGCGCGGGCTCGCTGGCGGAGGTGATGGTCGGCTCGGCGGTCACCCGGCCAGGCTAAGCCCGGTCGGGCTGGGCCCGGTCGCGATGCAGGGGCGCCGCGGCGCCCATCACCGCCAGGCTCAGCGCGACGGGCACCAGGATCGCCAGCAGCGCGTGCCGGTAGCCGACGTGCTGCGCCAGCAGCCCGAGCAGCGGCGGGCCGCCGAGGAACGCGGAGTACCCGATGGTGGACACGACGCTCACGCGCGCCGGCGCGCGCCGCGGGTCGTCCGCGGCCGCGCTCATGCCGACCGGGAAGCCGAGCGCCGCGCCCATGCCCCAGGCGACGATGCCCACCATCGCCAGCCACAACGGTCCGACCAGGCCGAAGACGGTGAGGCCCACCAGCGCGAGCCCTGCGCACAGCCGCAGCACCGCCACGCGCCCGAACCGGTCCAGCAACGGGGTTCCGAACATCCGCATGGCCGTCATCGCCGTGACGAAGATCCCGAACGCCAGCGCCCCGACCGCGTGGCTGGTGCGGAACCCGTCGACCACCGACAGGCTGGCCCAGTCGTTGGCCGCCCCCTCCGTGAGCGCGGCGGCGAGCACCACCAGCCCGACGAGCAGGGTGCGGGGCTCCGCCCAGGCCGCGAGCGCGCCGCGGGCCCCCCGCGGGGTGCTCACCGCGGGGTCGGCGGCCAGGTCGACGGGATGCGCGACGACGGCGGTCGCCGCCCGGGACCCGGCCGTCGGACCGGCGACCTCGGCATCCGGCACGACGTCCGTCGGCGGCTCCGGGTGCAGGAGGTGGTCCGCGTGGCCGGTCGGCAGGAAGCGGCGCACCGCCACGGCGACGAGCACCGTGCTGACCACCATCACGGCCGGCAGGTGCGTCACCACCGGCACGTGGGCCTCGGCCGCGACGGCCGCCACCCCGGCAGCGGCCATGGTCCCGAACGAGAAGCCGGCGTGGTACCGCGGCATCACCGTGCGACCCAACCGCTGCTCCACGAGAGCACCCTCGAGGTTCATCGAGGCGTCCCAGACGCCGGCGCCCACGCCCACCAGGACCAGCCCCGCGACGACCAGCGGCACCAGCCGCTGCTGCACGCCGACCGACGAGAGCAGGAAGCCCAGCGCGTTCACCACCGCGAAGGTCATCACCGTGCGTCGTGCACCGAGCCGCTCGACCACCATGCCGGACAGCGGCAGCGACAGCAGCGAGCCGACGGAGGCGACCAGCAGCAGCAGACCCATCCGGTCGGGCGAGAACCCCAGGCCGTCACGGATGGCGGGCATGCGCGACGCCCAGCTGGCGAAGTTCACGCCGCTGAGCGTGAACACGGCCGCCACCGCCCACGACGCGGCGCGGACCGAACGGTCGGGTGCAGGGGTGCTCATCGTCAGCTCTCCACGGGGGTCTCGGGCATCCTCACGCATCGGCGCAGCAGTGACCAGGCTCGGATCAGGCCGCGGTCAACGTGAGCCGGCGGGCTCGGGTACGGCGGCAGCAGCGGTCGGCAGACCTGTGACGGACGGCTCCACGGCCGCCGGCAGCTCGGCGGTGGGCGCGGGTCGCACGGTCGGCACCGCCGCCGGTACGGGTGCGCGCAGCCGGGCGACCTGCCGGGAGACCGAGACGCTGGCCACCATGGCGACGACGACGAGCAGCAGCATGTGGCGCGCGCCCATCGTCTCGGCGGCGAGGCCCAGCAGGGGCGGTGCCGCGATCGAGGCGCCCGACGCGAAGGTGGAGACGAGCGCGACGCGGGCAGCCGCCCGCCGGGGGTCGTCGGACGCGGCCGCGATGCCGATCGGCACGGCGAGCGCGGCACCGAAGCCCCAGGCGACCACACCGACGCAGGCCAGCGGCAGGGAAGGTGCGAGACCGAACGTCAGCAGCCCGACGAGTGACACGAGCCCCGAGGTCCGCAGCACGGCCACCCGGCCGAACCGGTCGATCAAGCGCGTGCCGAGCAGCCGGACCACGGTCATGGCGGCCACGAACAGCCCGAGCACCACGCCGCCCATCGACTCCGGCTTGCGGAAGCCGTCCACCACGGCCAGGGACAGCCAGGTGTTCGCCGAGCCCTCGGACAACGAGGCCGCCAGCACCACCACCCCGATCAGCACGGTGCGCCGCTCCGTCCACGCCGAGAGCACGGACCGGAGGCGTCCACCGCTCGTCCCTGGCACCGGACGCAGCGCGGCGGCCAGCTCGTCGGCCGCGGGGTCGAGCACGACGCCACGCACGGACGCCAGCCGCCAGACCACCGCCACGGCGGCGACCGCCGTCAGCTGCGCCGTGACGGAGATGCCGAGCCGCGAGGCGAGCGCGCCGCCCGCCGAGCCCGCGACGGCGCCCACCGAGAAGCCGGCGTGGAAGTGCGGGATCACGGTGCGGCCCATCGCCCGCTCGATGCGGGCGGACTCGAGGTTGAACACCATGTTG
The DNA here is from genome assembly GCF_027923705.1 of Cellulomonas sp. NTE-D12. Lineage (NCBI taxonomy): Bacteria > Bacillati > Actinomycetota > Actinomycetes > Micrococcales > Cellulomonadaceae > Cellulomonas > Cellulomonas electrica. The sequence goes on from NZ_AP026442.1 coordinate 2,981,423, forward strand.
GCGAGCGACACACCGACGCCGTTGAGGAAGATGCCCACCGCGAGCACGACAGCCGAGCCGGCGCCGGGGCCGATGCCCATCAGCGCGTAGCCCGCGCCGAGCACCCCGGTGGACAGCACCAGCGACCGTCTGCTGCCGATGCGCTGCACCAGCACGCCGGACGCCATGACGGTCAGCAGGGCGCCGACGGATCCGACCAGCAGCAGCGCACCCAGCGTGGCGGTGGACAGGTGCAGCTGGTCACGGACCGCCGGGATGCGCGCCAGCCATCCGGACGTCATCAGGCCCATCAGCACGTAGCAGCCGATCAGCAGCAGGCGCGCTCGAGGCACGGGGCCGGTCCGGGATCGGCGGGCGAGCAGCACAGCGAGGACTCCAGGTGACGACGACGAGGGACGGGTCCGGCGCCGCGAGTGGTCGAATCGATTCGATCGGAACGGACGACGGTTGTCGAATCGATTTGAGGACGGGCGCCATTTTGGCCGGTACGCTGACCGACGTCAACCAGGTGGCCGCCTCGGTGACCGGCGAACCGCGGTGCACCAGCGGCCTCATCTGCCCGGCCGACCGACGCCCCGGCAGGCGACCGAGGAGAAGGAGAGCGCCCTGTCCTCCCAGCGGCCCACGCTCGCCGACGTCGCGGCCTCCGCCGGGGTCTCGGTGTCCACCGCCTCGCTGGCGTTCTCCGGGGCCGGCCCGATCGCCGCAGCCACCCGGCAGCGCGTGCTCGACGCCGCGCAGGCGCTCGGCTACGCCGGCCCCAACCCGCTCGGCCGGCAGCTGCGCCGCGGACGCTCCGGGATCGTCGGGGTGATCGTCGGCGACGCGCTGCGTCGCGCGTTCCGGGACCCCGTGTCCATCCAGGTGCTCGACGGCATCACCAGCACGCTGGGCCCCATGGGGCTGGGCGTCCTGCTGATCGCCGGCCCGCACGACCCGACGGACCCGCCGGTGGACCCGCTGGTGGAGCTCGCGGCGATGGACGTCGCGGTGATGATGTGGGGCGGCACCACCGACGACCCGGTGCTGAGCGCGCTGCGCCGCCGGGGCATCCCGACGGTGCTGGTCGAGGGCAGCCGCCATCCCGACATCTCGGTGATCGGCATCGCGGACCGTGCCGGCATCGCGGACGTCACGCGCCAGCTGTTGGGCCTCGGCCACACGCGCATCGCCACGGTGACCCTGCCCTTCACCAACGACCGCTCCGAGGGGCTGGTCGACGCCGCCCGGCTCGACGCCCTGGAGTGGGAGCTCACCCGCCGGCGGCTCGACGGCGTCTTCGACGCCGGTGTCCAGCCCGTCGCCATCTGGGAGACGCCCGCCTCGCTGGTCGAGCACGGCGCCAGCGCGGCGCGCGCGCTGCTGGCCGGCCCTGACCGGCCGACCGCCGTCGTGTGCCAGTCCGACCTGCTCGCCGCCGGCGTCGTGCTGGGCGCCCGTGAGCTCGGCCTGCACGTGCCGCAGGACGTCTCCGTCGTCGGGTTCGACGGGCTGGACCTGCCCTGGTTCAAGCCGGACGTGCTGACGTCCGTCGCACAGCCGCTGGCCGAGAAGGGCCGGGCCGTCGGGCGGGAGGTCGCGAGGCTGCTCGAGGGCGAGCCGCCGCAGTCGCTGGACCTGCCGGTCGAGCTGGTGTGGGGCACCACGGCGGGGCCCGCACCGACGGTCTGACGTCCGCAGGGACTCGGCTGCGCGGGGCCTCAGCCCAGCCGCACCAGCACCTGCGCCTTGCCGAGCACCCGGGTACCCAGGGCGCTGACCTGCAGGTCGATGCGCGCCGTCCCGGCCTCCGCGTCGAGCGCACCCACCGTCGCGACGACCTCGACCTCAGCCTCGCCGGGGTCCGGCACGGGGATCGGGCGAGTGAAACGGACCTGGTAGTCGAGCACCGCACCCGGGTCGCCGAGCCAGTCGACGACCACGCCGACGGCGGCACCCATGGTCCACATGCCGTGCGCGATCACGCCGGGCAGGCCCACCGAGGCGGCGAACCGCTCGTTCCAGTGGATCGGGTTGAAGTCACCGCTCGCACCGGCGTACCGGACCAGCCGGGACCGGTCGACGGTCCGCGTGCCGCGGGCGACCTCCTGGCCGACGGTCAGGTCGGCGAGCACCGGCAGGCCCATCAGCTCTCCTCCGGCCGCACCGCGAGCGTGGAGACGACCGTCGCGACGGCCTCGCCGTCCTCGGCTGCGATCTCCGCCCGCGTGGTCACCATCGCCAGCCCGGCGCGCTCGCTGATCGAGTCGACGTGCAGCGTGGTCACCAGGCGGTCGCCCGCGTGGATCGGGCGGTGGTGGGTGAAGCGCTCGTCCGCGTGCACCACGCGGCTGAAGTCGACGCCGGCGGCGGGGTCGCGCACGTACTGCGCCTCGGCCCGCTGGGCGATCACCACGGCGAAGGTCGGCGGCGCCACCACGTCCGGGTGGCCGAGCGCCTGCGCGGCCGCCGGGTCGGTGTAGGCGGGGTGGTCGGCGCCCACCGCCTCGGCGAACTCCGCGAGCTTCTCCCGGCCGACCTCGTACACCGGGCCGGCCGGGTACGCCCGGCCGGCGTACGACGCGTCGACGGGCACGAAGGTCAGCGGGTCTCGCGGTGGACGGTGTGCCGACCGTCGCGCGGGCAGTACTTCTTCAGCTCGAGGCGGTCGGGGTCGTTCCGCCGGTTCTTCTTGGTGATGTAGTTGCGCTCCTTGCACTCGGTGCAGGCGAGCGTGATCTTCGGACGGATGTCCTGGCTCTTGCTGGCCATGGTGCTGCCACCCTCTCGCGTGGTTACCCGACGCACGACGAGCGGCCGGGAAGCTGACAGCGGCGGCGTACCCGCACGCTGGACCCGTCAATGTTACGGCATGGCAGGGCCCTCGGCCGACGGCCTGCTTCCTGCAGTGATGGCTCCCTGCGGTGACGGCGTCCGACATGGCCCGCGGTGCCGAGAGCGCGTCCGACGCCGTCGGGCGCCCGTCGGGAGAAGATGTCGCCGATGCTCCTCGACCTCGTGCTCGCGCTGATCCTCCTCGCCACGCTGCTGGGGGGCTTCGGCCGCGGCCTGCTGGCCACGCTCGGCGGGCTGCTCGGCCTGGTCGCCGGCGGTGCCGCCGCGTACTGGGTGGTCCCCCTGGTCAACGACTGGGCACCGGCCCGGTGGCGGGCCGCGCTCGTCGTCCTGACCGCCGTCCTGCTGCCGCTGCTCGGCTCGTCGGTCGGCGCGCGCATCGGGCACGCGCTGCGCCGAGGGGTCGACCGGACGCGGCTGGCGGTGGTCGACCGGCTGCTCGGCGCGGTCGCCAGCGTCGTCGTGATGGCGCTGGCGATGGCGTTCGTCGGGTCGGCGATCGCCGCGACCGGCGTCCCGGTGCTGGCGCCCGCGATCGCCTCGTCGTCGGTGCTCCGCACGATCGACCGCCTGACGCCCGCCCCCGTGACCCGCACCATGGCGCAGCTGCGCGGCGCCGTGCTGCACTCCGGCCTGCCGCAGCTCGGCGACCTGCTGGGACCGCAGCCGTCGCCCACGGTGCCGTCGGTCGACCTGTCCACGGCCCGGCTGGCGCAGGCGTCCAAGGCCGTGGCCCGCATCCAGGGCACCGCCTACGCGTGCGGCATCAGCTCCAGCGGATCGGGGTTCGTCGTGGCCCCGGACCGGTTGGTGACCAACGCGCACGTCGTCGCCGGGGTGGACAAGCCCGTCGTCGAGCTGCCCGGGCAGCGCGCGAAGGTGGGGCGCGTGGTCTACCTCGACCCGGTGAACGACCTGGCGGTGATCGCCGTCGACCACCTGGGCGTCACGCCGCTGCCCATCGTGCCGACGCTGGCTCGCGACGCCGTCGCGGTGGTCCAGGGCTACCCCTACGGCGGCCCGTTGACGTCCGGCGGCGCCCGCGTGCTGGCGGTGAGCACCGCCAAGGTGCCGGACATCCACGGGCAGGGCGACTCCGAGCGGGAGATCTACGCGCTGGCCGCGGTGGTCCGGCCCGGCAACTCCGGCGGACCGCTGCTGACCACCGACGGGACGGTGGCGGGCATCGTGTTCGCCCGCTCGGACTCCAACCCGGACCTGGCGTATGCGATGACCCCCACGGAGCTGCTCCCCGTCGTGGCGCGCGCCCCGGGCCTCAGCGCGACGGTTCCCTCGGGCGCCTGCACCACCGGCTGACCTGGACCACCGGCTGACCTGGACCACCGGTCGACCTGGACCACCGGCCGAGCAGGCCGACGCACGACGGCGGGAAGCCGCGATGGGATGGAGCGACCGACTCGCGGGCGCCGACCACGTGTGCGTCCAGGTGGTGCCGGCCGCCGGCGACGTGCTGCCGGCGTTGCGGGCGATCGCGGAGCGGCTCGGGCTCTGACCCGGAGAGACGACAAGGGCCCGGGTTCCGAGGAACTCCGGGCCTGCCGTGCCGTAGCGGGAGCGGGACTCGAACCCGCGACACCACGATTATGAGCCGTGTGCTCTAACCACCTGAGCTACCCCGCCGCGCCGGTGGTGCGGCCAGCCGCCGAGGCGACTTGACCGGCAACACACCAGAGAGCCCCGAAAGGGAATCGAACCCTTGACCTTCTCCTTACCATGGAGACGCTCTGCCGACTGAGCTATCGGGGCGGCGCGGATCAGAGTACACGGCGGGCCGGGGGCGGCGAAATCGCGGGTGGACCGGCGAGCACCGTGTCATGCAGCCCGGTCGGCCCTGGGTCTGACGTCCACCGCGGCGGCGGGGCGTGCCGGTCCGGCCGCGTCCGACGGGCGAGCTCCGACATGCGGACGGGGCGCCCTCTCCGCGGAGAAGACGCCCCGTCCGTGCGTGGCGGGTGAGGGATTCGAACCCCCGTAGGCGTTGCCAGCTGATTTACAGTCAGCCCCCTTTGGCCACTCGGGTAACCCGCCTCGGCCAACCCGTCCCCGAGGCCCACCCCGATCCCGAAGAACCGTCCGGGCGAGCCGACGCGAACGCGCGGATGGAAGGATAGCAACTCGCGAGGGCCACCCGTGCCAGGGGTGGACGACGACGGCGCCCCGGTGGCGCGAGGGAGGCACAGGCATGGCGAGCGAGTCGTCGTTCGACGTGGTGAGCAAGGTCGACCGGCAGGAGGTCGACAACGCGCTCAACCAGGCTGCGAAGGAGATCGCCCAGCGGTACGACTTCAAGGGCGTCGGCGCCTCGATCGCCTGGAGCGGCGAGACCATCGTGCTGGTCGCCAACTCGGCCGACCGGGTCCGGGCGGTGCTCGACGTCTTCGAGACCAAGCTGATCAAGCGCGGCATCTCGCTGAAGTCGCTGGACCTCGGCGACGGCGAGCCGAAGCCGTCCGGCAAGGAGTACCGCCTGGTCACCTCGATCAAGGAGGGCCTGTCCTCGGAGGTCGCCAAGCAGCTGGCCAAGCTGGTGCGCGACGAGGGGCCCAAGGGGGTCAAGACGCAGATCCAGGGCGACGAGCTGCGCGTCTCGGCCAAGAGCCGGGACGACCTGCAGGCGACGATCGCCCTGCTCAAGGGCGCGGACGTGGACGCCGCCCTGCAGTTCGTCAACTACCGCTGAGCCCGCGGGGCTCTCCCGTCAGACGGGCGGCAGGCCGCCTGCGGTCCGGGCGGCGGCCTCGATGCGGCCGCGGTACTCCGCCCACTCCTGCGGCGTGCGCCCGGGGATGTTCGGGTCGTCAGGCTTCATGCCGACGCGCCCGTCGAGCGTCTCGCGCAGGATGTCCGCCTGGCCGGCGTGGCGGGACGTGTCGACGATGACGTGCACGGCGATCCGGTGCAGGGTCACCTCCTGGTGGCCCGGGCGCCACCACGGCACCACGCCGGGGGTGTCCAGCGGCAGCTCGGCGAGCGTCGCGTCCGCCTGCTGCGCGGAGTACCGGTGCAGCTCGAGGATCGCGTCCCTGGGCTCGTCGGCCTGCGCCCACATGTCGTCGTCCGGGTTGCCGCCCTCGCGCTCGTACGGCGCCACGCGCCCCGGCGGCCGGCCGAACACGGTGGTGAAGTACCCCAGCTGGATCCAGGCGACGTGCTTGACGAGCCCGAGCAGGTTGGTGCCGGTCGGCGTCAGGGGACGCCGGACCGCGTACTCGTCGAGCCCGTCGAGCTTGCCGACCAGGCTGGTGCGCTGCTCGTCCAGGTAGTGCCGCAGGGCGTCCTTGGGGTCCATGGGCGGCAGTCTGCCGGTGGGGTCCGACACCCGCGCCCCGGCCGTCTCCGGGCCCTGGTGCCGCGCGCGCCGGCTCAGTACCGGGTGATCGGGCCCTGGTTGCCCGCCATCGCCTCGAGCCGGGCGATCCGCTCGGCCATCGGCGGGTGGGTGGCGAACATCTTCGCCACGCCGGCGCCGCGGAACGGGTTGGCGATCATCAGGTGCGAGACGTCCACGAGCTTCTGCTCCTGCGGCAGCGGACGGGCGTTGGTGCCGACCTCGAGCTTGCGCAGGGCCGATGCCAGCGCCAGCGGGTCGCCGGTGAGCGACGACCCGTCCTCGTCGGCGTCGTACTCACGGGTCCGGCTGATCGCCAGCTGGATCATCGTGGCGGCGAGCGGCGCCAGCACCACCATCACCAGGCCCGCGATCGGGTTGCCGCCGCGGTCCCGGTCGGATCCGCCGCCGAAGAACAGCGCGAACTGCGCCAGCGACGTGATGACGCCGGCCACGGCGGCCGCGACCGAGGACGTGAGGATGTCGCGGTTGTAGACGTGCATCAGCTCGTGACCCAGCACGCCGCGCAGCTCGCGCTCGTCGAGCATCCCGAGGATGCCCTCCGTGCAGCAGACGGCCGCGTGCGCCGGGTCGCGGCCGGTGGCGAAGGCGTTCGGCGACGAGGTGGGCGAGACGTACAGCCGCGGCATCGGCTGCCGGGCCTTGGTCGACAGCTCCCGCACGATCCGGTACATGCCGGGCTGCTCGAGCTCGCTGACCGGGCGCGCCCGCATCGCGCGGATGGCGATCTTGTCCGAGGCCCAGTAGCTGTACGCGGTGCTGAGCAGGCCGATCGCGGTGAACAGCAGGAGGAAGCGCGGCGTGCCGCGGCCCAGCAGCCAGCCGATGCCGAGCAGCAGCGCCCACATGCCGCCGAACAGCGCGGTGGTCTTCAGACCGTTGAAGTGCCGATGACTCATGGTCGCGTCGAGCTCCTGATCCGTGCACGGCGCCGGGCGGCCCCTGCGGGCCGACGCGTACCGGCGTCCTGTGCCTGACAACGCCCGCTCCGCTCGGGGCGTTCCCGGGACGCCCCGAGGGGCCCGGAGGGGATCAGCCGCGGCGGCCCAACGACACGTCCACCATCTCCTCGCGAGGCACGACCTTGACCCGCTCGCGCCCCTGCACCTCGCCGAGCGCCCGCTCGTACGCGTCCAGCAGCTGCCACCCGGACCACTCGATCGCGTCGACACCGCGCTCGTCGAGCAGCTTGCTGACGGCCTGCGGGTCCCGTTCCGTCGCCCGCGGCAGCAGTCCCGCCTCGGCGTCCTCGCGCAGGTGCGCGATCGTCTCCGTGGCGTCCGACTTGGTGTGCCCGATCAGGCCGACGGGACCCCGCTTGATCCAGCCGGTGGTGTAGAGGCCCGGCAGCGCCTCGCCGCCGTCGTCCACCACCCGGCCCTCGCGGTTGGGGATCACCCCGCCGACCTCGTCGAACGGCAGCTCCGGCAGCGGCGAGCCGAAGTAGCCCACGGCCCGGTAGACGGCCTGGACGGCCCAGTCGGTGGTCGCACCCGTGCCGGTGACGTGACCGTCCCCGTTGAGCGCGGTGCGCTCGGTCCGCAGGCCGACGACGTGGCCGTCCTCCCCCAGCACCTCGACCGGCCGCTGCAGGAAGTGCAGGTGGATCCGGCGGCTCGCCGTCAGGTCCTCCGGTTCCTTGAGGGTCCAGTCGGTGAGGGTCTTGACCACCTGCTTGGTCTGGTTCGAGGAGTGGATGGCGGCCATCGACCCCTCGTCGAAGTCGAAGTCCTCCGGGTAGACGATCACGTCGACGTCCGGCACGTGGCCCAGCTCGCGCAGCTCCAACGGGGAGAACTTGACCTGCGCCGGACCGCGGCGGGCGAACACGTGCACGTCCGTCACGGGGCTGGCCAGCAGGCCCTCGTAGACGTTCGGCGGCACCTCCGTCGGCAGCAGGTCCTCCGGGTGCTTGGCGAGGATCCGCGCCACGTCGAGCGCGACGTTGCCGGCGCCGATCACCGCGACCTCGCGGGCCTCGAGCGGCCAGGTGCGCGGCACGTCCGGGTGGCCGTCGTACCAGGAGACGAAGTCGGCGGCACCGTAGGAGCCGACCAGGTCGACGCCGGGCACCCGCAGGGCGGCGTCCCGGATGGCGCCGGTGGCGAAGATGACCGCGTCGTAGTGCTGCCGCAGGTCGTCGAGCGTCAGGTCGGTGCCGTAGTCGACGTCCGCGAGCAGGCGGATGTCCCCGCGCTCCAGCACCTTGTGCAGGGCGACGATGATCTGCTTGATGCGGGGGTGGTCCGGGGCGACGCCGTAGCGCACGAGCCCGAACGGGGCCGGCAGCCGCTCGATCAGGTCGATGCTGACGTCCAGGCCGGACCGGGCGAGGATGTCGGACGCGTAGATACCGGCGGGCCCGGCGCCGACGACGGCGACGCGCAAGGGCGTGGTGGTCACGGGACGAAGGGACCTTCCGCGAGGGGGTTCGCTAGCTGCCGGCCAGTCTAGGCGGGACCCCCTCGGCGCCCGCCAGCACGTCTCGCATGCGGACGGACGCACGGTGCCCGCGTGGGCGGCACGACCTACAGTCAGCCGGTGGCCGACGAGCGGACGATCCCTGCCCCGACCGACGGAGCCACCCCCGCAGCCCGGCCCGGCCGCGGCGGCCTGGCCGCCGGCATCGGTGCCTACCTGCTGTGGGGCGGCCTGCCGCTCTACTTCCCGCTGCTGCAGCCGTCCGGCGCGGTCGAGATCATCGCCCACCGGGTGGTGTGGTCGCTCCTCTTCTGCCTGCTGCTGCTGGTCGCCACCCGGAGCTGGCGCCCGTTCGCCGAGCTGCTGCGCCGACCGCGCACGCTCGCCACCCTCGGGGTCGCCGCCGTGCTGCTGGCGATCAACTGGCTGGTGTTCGTGTACGGCATCCTCACCGACCAGGTGGTGGACGACGCGCTCGGCTACTTCATCAACCCGCTGGTGACCGTCGGCCTCGCCGTGCTGGTGCTGCGGGAGCGGCTGCGCCGGGTGCAGTGGGCGGCGCTGGCGTTCGGCGCGGCCGCCGTCGTGGTGATCACCGTCGGCTACGGGCGGGTGCCGTGGATCGCCCTGTCGCTGACGGCGAGCTTCGCGCTGTACGGGTTGATCAAGAAGCAGGTGGGCCGGTCGGTCGGCGCCCTGCCGGGCCTGGCAGCCGAGACGCTGGTGCTCACCCCGGTCGCCGCCGGCTACCTGGTGTGGCTGCAGGTGGCCGGCACCGGCTCGTTCACCGGCCACGGCGGCTGGCACGCCGCGGCGCTCGCCTCCGCCGGCGTGGTGACGGCCGTCCCGCTGCTGCTGTTCAACAGCGCCGCCCGCCGGTTGCCGCTGTCCGTGATCGGGCTGCTGCAGTACCTGACGCCCGTGCTGCAGTTCCTCACCGGCGTGCTGCTGCTGCACGAGCACATGCCGCCCGCGCGGTGGTGGGGCTTCGGGCTCGTGTGGGTGGCCCTGGTGATGCTGGCGGCGGACGGTCTGCGGCACCGGCGGACGCAGGTGCTCGAGGCCCGTGCGGCCGTGGACGCGAGCGGGGACTGCGAGGCGGTCGCGGAGCGCTGAGGCGCCCCCGCGGGCAGGGCGACCACCCGGCAGGGGTCAGCCGACGACGTCGACGACGACGACCGTGACGTTGTCCCGGGCGCCGACGGCCAGCGCCGCCGCGACCAGGGCGTCGGCCGCCTGCTGCGCCGCGGGGTGCGCCCGCAGCTCCGCCTGGATCCGGGCGTCCGGCAGCGCCTCGGACAGGCCGTCGCTGCACACGACGATGCGCTCCGTGGGGCTGACGGGGAGCGCGAACACGTCCGGCTCGACATCCGGAGAGCCACCGCCGAGGACGCGCGTCACCACGTGCCGCTCGGGGTGCCGGGACACGTCCTGCGGGTCGAGGAACCCGGTCGCCACCAGCTCCGCCACGCGCGAGTGGTCGGTGGTCAGCTGCTCGAGGACACCACCCACCATCCGGTAGGTGCGGGAGTCGCCGACGTTGAGCACCAGCCAGCACGGCAACCCGTCGCGCTCGCTCAGCACCACACCGGACACCGTCGTCCCGGGGCGCCGCTCACCACCGAGCGGCAGGGCACGCACCCGCTCGTGCGCCGTGCGAAGCGCCGCGCGCACGTCGTCCTCGTCGGGGGTGCCGCCCGTCAGGCTGCCCAGGGACTCGACGGCCGTCGCGCTGGCCACCTCGCCCGCCTCGTGCCCACCCATGCCGTCGGCGACCAGGTACACGCCGTCACCGGCGCGGTACGAGTCCTCGTTGTCCAGGCGACCGCCACGGTGGCTGGCGGCGCCCACCCGCACCGTCGGACCGCCCTCCCGGGGCACCGGGTCAGCTGCGCTCATGCGGTCTTCTCCGACGACGACCAGGTGGACGTCGGTCAGCATAGCGAGGGCCGGGCGGAGCACTGACCACCCGATGACCGGCCCGTGACGGTGCCCGACGGGGCCGCTCTCCCGCCCCCGGTACGCGCCGCAGCGGCGCCCCGGCGCAGGACGGGTCAGGCCGCGCGGTCCACCAGCGCGTCGGCGAACTGCACCAGGGACTCCTTGACCGGGCCGTCCGGCAGCGGTGCGAGCTCGGCGACGGCGGCACGCGCCACGGCGACGGCACGCTGCCGCGTCTCCTCCACCACGGGGTGCCGTCCGAGGGTCGCCACGGCGGCGGCCAACCGGTCGTCGTCCGACAGGTCGGAGTCCAGCAGGGCCACGGCCGCACGGTCCTCGTCCGTGGCGTCGGGACCCGCCGCCCGCGCGCGCAGCAGCAGCACCGGCATGGTCGGCACGCCGTCACGCAGGTCGGTGCCGGGCGTCTTGCCGCTGAGCGACCCGTCAGACGTCAGGTCCAGCACGTCGTCGGCCAGCTGGAACGCCAGGCCGATCAGCTCGCCGAACCGTCCCACGGTCGCGACCACCTCCGGCGAGCAGCCGGACAGCATCGCGCCGAACTGCGCCGAGGTCGCGATCAGCGACGCCGTCTTGTCGGCGAGCACCTGCAGGTAGTGCTCGACCGGGTCCTCCCCCGTCGCCGGCCCGACCGTCTCGTGCATCTGCCCCATGCAGAGCCGGACGAACGTGTCCGCCTGCAGGGTCAGCGCCGGCTGACCGAGGTGCGCGACCACCTGCGACGCCCGGGCGAACAGCAGGTCGCCCGTGAGGATGGCGATCGAGTTGCCCCACACCTCGTGGGCGGCCGGAGCGCCGCGGCGCAGCGGAGCGTCGTCCATCACGTCGTCGTGGTACAGCGACGCCAGGTGGGTCAGCTCGACCACCACGGCGCCGTCGATCACCTGCGAGCGGTCGGGGTCGCCGAGCTCCGCCGTGAGCAGCGCGAGCAGCGGACGCAGCCGCTTGCCGCCGGCGGAGACCAGGTGCGTGCTGGTGGCGCCGACCAGCAGGTCGGTGGTCGCCACCGCCTCACGCAGGCGCGCCTCGACCGTGCCGAGCCGCTCCGTCAGTCGTGCGGAGAGCTCGGGGTCGGCGAGGGCGAAGGCCGTCGTCGTCGTCACGGGATGAACCTATCTTCCGGACCCGGTGGCGGCGCAGCGGCGGACAGCCGTCACTGCAGGAACCGCGCCACCGCGTCGACCAGGTCGAGCACCGGGGTGGGGAACACGCCGAGCAGGACGGTGCCGACGGCGCAGACTGCGATCGCGACCGCCGCCAAGCCCTCGGACCGGACGACGACCGTCGCGGTGGCCCGCTCGGTGAGCGTCGGGGCGACCGCGACCGCCGTGGCGGTTCCGCCGCCGGCGACGTCCGCCAGCTCGTCGGACGCGGCCGCGGGCACGGCGTCCCCGCCCGCGACGTCGTCGTCCTCGACCGCCGCCTCGGCCGTCTCCTCGTGCGCCGCCGTGAAGAACATCAGCACGATGATCCGGACGTAGAAGAACGCGGCCGCCGCCGAGGCGAGCACGCCGATCAGCGCCAGGGGCCAGGCACCGCCGGCCACCGCCGCGGAGAACACCGCGAACTTCCCCATGAACCCCGCCGTCAGCGGGATGCCGGCGAAGGACAGCAGGAACAGCGTGAAGGTCAGCGCCAGCACCGGGTGCGACCGGCCCAGGCCGGCCCACTGGGACAGTGCCGTCGCCTCACCCGTGATCGAGTCGCCGCTGCGCTCCCGCACCAGCGAGACGATCGCGAACGCGCCGATGGTCGCCAGGCCGTACGCGACCAGGTAGAACAGCACGCCCGTGATGCCGCGCTGGTGCAGGGCGACCACGCCGGTGAGCACGAAGCCGGCGTGCGCGATCGAGGAGTAGGCGAGCAGCCGCTTCACGTCGTTCTGCACCAGGCCGGCGACCGTGCCGACCACCATGGTGGCGATCGCGACGATCCACAGCAGGGCGCCGAGGTCCCACGCCATCCCGGGCAGCATCGCGTAGACGATCCGCAGGATCGCGCCGAACGCCGCGACCTTGGTGCACGCGGCCATGAAGCCCGTGATGGGCGTCGGGGCGCCCTGGTAGACGTCGGGGGTCCACATGTGGAACGGCACCGCACCGACCTTGAACAGCAGGCCGGCGAACAGCAGCACCGTGCCGACCAGCAGCAGCCCCTCGGTCCCGCCCGGGGTGCCCGTCGCGGCGGTGATGTCGGCGTACCGGATCGAGCCGCTGTAGCCGTACAGCAGCACGATGCCGAACAGCAGGAGCGCCGAGGCGAAGGCGCCGAGCAGGAAGTACTTCATCGACGCCTCCTGCGAGAGGAGGCGGCGCCGGCGCGCCATGCCGGACAGCAGGTAGAGCGGCAGCGACAGCACCTCGAGCGCGACGAACAGCGTCAGCAGGTCACCGGCGGCCGGGAACACCATCATCCCGCCGAGGGCGAAGAGCGTGAGGGGGTAGACCTCGGTCTGCGACAGCCCCGCGCGGCGGGCCTGCTCCTCGTACTCCGAGCCCGGGACGGCCGCGGCGAGCGGTGCGAACGAGTCCTCGCCGGTCTGGGTGCGGTCGGCGACCACCAGCACGGACAGCAGGCCGAGCAGCGCCAGAGTGGCCCACAGCACCAGGGTCGGGCCGTCCACCAGCAGCGAACCGCCGAGCACGACGGTGCCGCCGGAGCGGTGCACCCCGCCCCACAGGGCGACGACGGCGACCAGCGCACCGGCCGTGGCGGCGATCGCGAGAGCGACCTGGGTGGTGCGGCGGAGGCGGTCGGGCACGAAGGCCTCGACCAGCACACCGACCACGGCGGCCCCCAGCACGACGACCACCGGGGCGAGCGCCGTCCAGGCGACGCTCGGCGCGGTGAAGGCAGCGGCGATCACTTGGCGGTCCCTTCGGATGCGACGGCCGGCAGGTCGGCGACGCCGACGTTCTGCACGGTGGTCTGCGCGGCTGGGCGGACCAGGTTCAGCGCGGGCCCGGGCACGAAGCCGAGCACCAGCATGACGGCGACCAGCGGGCCGATCGCCCACCGCTCCACGCTGCTGACGTCCTTCATGGTGTCCAGACCGGGCCGCACGGGACCGGTGAACATCCGCTGGTAGGTCCACAGGATGTAGAGCGCGGCGAGCACCACGCCGATGCTGGCGACGACCGCGGCGGCGGGCACCGCCGGGAAGCTGCCGACCAGCACCAGGAACTCGCTGACGAACGGTGACAGGCCGGGCAGCGCGAGCGCCGAGAGGCCGACCACCAGGAACAGGCCCGCGAGCACCGGGGTGACCCGCTGCAGCCCGCCGAAGTCGTCGATCCGCTGCGACCCGCGGCGCGAGATCAGGAACCCGGCGAGCAGGAACAGGGCGCCGGTGCTGAACCCGTGGTTGACCATGTAGAACGACGAGCCCGCGACGGACGTCGACGTGAAGGCGAAGATGCCGAGCACGATGAAGCCGAAGTGCGACACCGACGTGTACGCCACCAGGCGCAGCAGGTCACGCTGGCCGATCGCCAGCAGGGCGCCGTACAGGATGGACACCACCGCCAGGACGATGACCACCGGGGCGGCCCAGCGCGAGGCGTTCGGGAAGAGCGGCAGGCACAGCGTCAGCATCCCGAAGGTGCCGACCTTGTCGAGCACGCCGACCAGCAGCGTCGAGGTGCCCGCGGGTGCCTGCTCGGCGGCGTCGGGCAACCAGGTGTGCACCGGGAACATCGGCGCCTTGATGGCGAACGCGACGAAGAACGCGACGAACAGCAGCCGCTCGGTGGTGGGGTCCAGGTGCAGGCCGACGAGGTTCTGCGTGAGGAAGCCCTGCGGGCCGCCGGGGCCCTTGAGGTACAGCGCGATGACGCCGACCAGCATGACCAGCCCACCGGCGAGCGAGTACAGCAGGAACTTCACCGCGGCGTAGCGCCGTCGGGGCCCGCCGTAGCTGCCGATCATGAAGTAGACCGGGATCAGCATCGCCTCGAACAGGATGTAGAAGAGGAACACGTCGCGCGCGGCGAACACGGCGACGACGAACGCCTCGAGCGCGAGCACCAGCGCGAGGTAGCGACGCAGGCTGTTCGACGCGGACGTCGCGCTGCCCTGCTCGTGCCAGGCGGCGAGCACCACCAGCGGCACCAGCAGCACCGACATGCCGATCAGCGCGAGCGCGACGCCGTTGACGCCGACAGCGTAGGAGACGCCGAACGCAGGGATCCAGCTGTGCACCTCGGTCAGCTGGTACTCGCCGGCGCGGTGGGTGTCGAAGGCGAGGAACGCCAGGCCGGTCAGCACCAGCTCGGCGATCGCGAAGGCCAGCGCCACCGGCCGGACGACGTTGCGTGGCGCGGCGGGCAGCACCCACAGCACGACGGCGCCGACCAGGGGCAGCAGCACCAGGACGGTGAGCCAGGGGAAGGAAGACATCGGTCGCTGCTCTCCCGTCAGCTCTGCAGGGCCAGGACGACGACCACCAGGGCGACCAGGCCCAGGAGCATCGTCGAGGCGTAGGAGCGGACGTAGCCGGTCTGTGGACGGCGGGCGAGGTCGCCGGAGGCGACCGTCCCCTTGGCGAGGCCGGACACGGCGCCGTCCACCAGGGCCCGGTCCCCGTACACGAGGGAGCGGGTGAGCACCTGGCCGGGGACCACCAGCACGCCGTCGTTGACGACGTCCTGGTACAGGTCCTTGCGGGCGGCCCGCGTGAGGGTGGTGCCGAGCGGCGGCGTGGTGGGCACCGCGGCGACGGCGTACCGGCGCCACGCGATGAGGACGCCGATCACGACGACCAGCAGGCTCAGCGCGATCAGCACCGGCGCGGGGATCACCGGCTCGGCGTGGTCGGTGGCGCCGACCGACGGCTCCAGCCAGTGCGTGAACCGCGAGCCCGTGGCGAGGATGCCGCCCAGTGCGACGGAGCCCACCGCCAGGATGATCATCGGCACGGTCATCAGCGCCGGGGCCTCGTGCGGGTGCTGGTGGCTGCCGTCCGCCTTGTCGGTCCAGCGCTTGGTGCCCTCGAACGTCATGAAGAACAGCCGCGCGATGTAGAAGGCCGTGATCGCGGCGCCGAGCAGGGCGACCGTGCCGAACAGCCAGGCGCGCCACGGCTGCCCGTCCGTCGGGACGAACGCCGCCTCGATGATCGGGTCCTTGGAGAAGAAGCCGGAGAACGGGAACATCCCGACGATCGCCAGCGCACCGGCCATGAACGTCAGCCAGGTGATCTTCATCGAGCGCCCGAGGCCGCCGAAGAAGCGCATGTCCGTCTGGTCGTCCATCGCGTGCATCACCGAACCGGCACCGAGGAACATGCCGGCCTTGAAGAAGCCGTGCGTCACCAGGTGCAGGATCGCGAACGCGTAGCCGACGGGGCCGAGTCCGGCCGCCAGGATCATGTAGCCGATCTGGGACATCGTCGAGGCGGCCAGCGCCTTCTTGATGTCGTCCTTCGCGCAGCCGACGATCGCGCCGAACAGGAGGCTGATCGCCCCGACGATCGTCACGACGAGCCGGGCGGTGGGAGCGGCGTCGAAGATCGCGTTGGACCGGACCACCAGGTAGACACCGGCGGTGACCATCGTCGCCGCGTGGATCAGGGCGGACACCGGCGTCGGGCCGGCCATCGCGTCACCCAGCCACGACTGCAGCGGGAACTGCGCCGACTTGCCGCACGCGGCGAGCAGCAGCATCAGGCCGACGCCCGTCCACAGCGCGGTGTCCTTGGACCCGGACGCCGCCGCGGCGTGCACCGTGGTGAAGTCCAGCGCGCCGACCTTGGCGAAGATCATGCCCATGCCGATGATCAGGCCCAGGTCGCCGATGCGGTTGGCGACGAACGCCTTCTTGCCCGCGACGGCGTAGTCGAGGCGGTAGTTCCAGAAGCTGATCAGCAGGTAGGACGCCAGGCCGACGCCCTCCCAGCCGACGAACAGCAGCAGGTAGGAGTCCGCCAGCACCAGCAGCAGCATCGCGGCGACGAACAGGTTGAGGTAGGCGAAGAACCGGCGGCGGTCGACGTCGTGCTCCATGTAGGCCACGGAGTAGACGTGGATCAGGGTGCCGACGAACGTCACCAGCAGGACGAAGGTCAGCGACAGCGGGTCGACGCGCAGGCCGGCGTTCAGGTGGAACGAGCCGGCGTCGATCCAGGTGCCGAGCTTGACGTCGAGCACGCGCTGGTCGGCGGGGCGGCCGAGCACCGTGACGAACGCGACGAGGCCGAGCAGGAAGGCGGCGCCGGAGGCGAGCACGCCCACCCAGTGGCCCCAGCGGTCGGCCCGCCGCCCCAGCAGGAGCAGCACCGCGGCGGACGCCAGCGGCAGGCCCACCAGCAGCGATGCGTAGGAGACGGAGCCGCCGTCCACCGGGGAGGCGGAGGCGACCAGTTCGGTCAACAGATGCACGTGCCGGCCCTCAGCTCTTCAGCAGGTTGACGTCGTCGACCGACGCGGAGCGCCGGGTGCGGAAGATAGCGACGATGATGGCGAGCCCGACGACCACCTCGGCGGCGGCGACCACCATGACGAAGAAGGCCAGGACCTGGCCCGTCAGGTTGCCGTGCAGCCGGGCGAACGTCACCAGCGCGAGGTTGCTCGCGTTGAGCATCAGCTCGACGCCCATGAACACGATGATCGAGTTGCGTCGCAGCAGCACCGTCAGGGCGCCGATGGAGAACAGGATCGCCGCGAGGACGAGGTAGTGGGTCAGGCTCACGGCTTGGGCTCCGTCCGCTGGTCCTGCACGGTCGCGTCGCCGGCGTCCTGCGGTCCGCTCGGGGCGTGCACCCCCGGCACGGGCGCGCCGACGACGGCTGCCTCGTGGTCGGCCGCCTCCGGCGGCGTGGTGCCGCCGACCGGGCCGATCTGGGTCGCCGAGGTGAACGCCCCACCACCGGACGCCCAGCCGCCCGCGAGCACCCGGTCGATGCGCGCGGCGTACTCGGCGGCGTCGGCCTCCTGGCCGCGCACCCGCAGCACGCGCGGCACCGAGATGTCCAGCGGCTGCCCGTCCGGTCCGAGCGCCGGCACGTCCATCGCGTTGTGCCGCGCGTACACACCGGGAGCGGGCAGCGGGGTCAGCGTGTGGCCGTTGCGGACTCGGGCGTCGGCCCGCTCCTTCTGCGTCACGCGGGCCGTCAGGCGGCGGCGGTGGGTCAGCACCAGCGCGCCCAGCGCCGCTGTGACCAGCAGCGCGCCGACCACCTCGAAGGCGAAGACGTACTGGCCGAAGACGATCCGGGCGAGCTCGACGGGGTTCGAGTCGGCGTTCGCCGAGGTCAGGCCCTTCGCGGGTCCGTAGGTCGCGCGGCCCACGACGCCGGCCAGCACCACCACCAGGCCGATCCCGCCGAGCAGCGCGGTGACCCGCTGCCCGCGCAGCGTCTCCACCAGCGAGTCGGAGGTGTCGACGCCGACCAGCATCAGCACGAAGAGGAACAGCATCATCACGGCGCCGGTGTAGACGACCACCTGGACGACCCCGAGGAACACCGCGTCCTGCGCGACGTACAGGAACGCCAGGCTGATCATCACCACGACGACCGACAGGGCCGCGTGCACCGCCTTGCGGGCGAACAGCAGGCCGAGAGCGGCGATCACCATGATCGGGCCGAGGGTCCAGAACAGGATCGCCTCGCCCGTCGTCGTGACCCCCGCGCCGGTCAGCGAGGTGTGGACGAGGGCAACCAGCGCGCTCATCGGGTGCCCTGCCGGGTCGCCGCCGCCGTGAGGTCCGCCTGCGCCTGCGCCGTCGCGCCGCGGGGTGCCGGCGGCACGCCCTTGGCGACGTTGGCCGGCAGCGACGGGTCGTCGGGCCGGTGCTCGGTCACCCACGCCTCCTGCTCGGCGGTCGGCCCGGTGACGGTGCCCTGGTAGTAGTCGGTGTCCGTGGTGCCCTCCACCATCGGGTGCGGGGAGGAGAGCATCCCGTTGCGCAGCGGCGCGAGCAGGTCCTCCTTCTCCCAGATGAGCCCGGCGCGCGTCGGTCCCGCGAGCTCGAAGTCGTTGGTCATGGTCAGCGCCCGCGTCGGGCAGGCCTCGATGCACAGGCCGCACAGGATGCAGCGCAGGTAGTTGATCTGGTAGACGCGGCCGTACCGCTCCCCCGGCGAGTACTGCTCGTCGGGGGTGTTGTCCGCGGCCTCGACGTAGATCGCGTCCGCCGGGCACGCCCACGCGCACAGCTCGCAGCCGATGCACTTCTCCAGGCCGTCCGCGTAGCGGTTGAGCTGGTGACGGCCGTGGAACCGCGGCTTCGGCGGGATCTTCTCCGACGGGTACTGCTCCGTCACCGTGGGCCGGAACAGGTTGGCGAGCGTCACGCCGAACCCCGCGACCGGCGCGAGCGCGGCCTGGAGGCCCGTCGACCCCGGCATCCGGGACGTGTAGCCCTGGGCCGGGGCGCCGACCTCGCGGCCCGCGGCGGGCTTGGTCGCCGGAGTGCCGGCGGGCCGGCGGGCCGGGGTGGCCGACGGGCGGGCGGCCGGCGTCGCGCCGGTCGCGCTCGTCCCGCCCTGCTTCTTCGGCGTCGGCTTCTTCGGCGTCGGCCTGGTGGGCTCAGCCACGGGGCACCTCCTGCGTGACCTGGGGGGCGGTCGCGTCGGTCGCCGTCTGCACGGCCATCCGGCGCTGGGCGCGCGGCGAGGGCGGCAGCACCTGACCGGGCAGCGGTGGGACGGGGTAGCCGTCGGCGTACGGGTCGAACGCCTTGACCGGTGCGGCGCGCTGCTCGGGCTTCTTCTCCGGGATGAGGAACGACACGATCAGCCCGACGACCACCAGCCCGGCCAGCACGTAGAGCAGCGTGCTCAGCTGCAGGTGGGTGAACTGGCGCACGCCCTGGACGACGGCCACGCACACCACCCACACCAGGGCGGACGGGATCAGCACCTTCCAGCCGAGCTTCATGAACTGGTCGTACCGGAACCGCAGCAGCGTGCCGCGCACCCAGACGAAGAAGAACATCAGCAGCCAGACCTTGGCGAGGAACCACAGCAGCGGCCACCAGCCGGTGTTGAGCACCCCGTGGTCGATCGCGGTCAACGGCCACGGCGCACGCCAGCCACCGAGGAACAGCGTGGTGGCCACGGCCGAGACGTTGAGCATGTTGATGTACTCGGCGAGGAAGAACCAGGCGAACTTCATCGAGGAGTACTCGGTGGTGTAGCCGCCGACCAGCTCGCCCTCGGCCTCGGGGAGGTCGAAGGGCAGCCGGTTGGTCTCGCCGACCATCGAGATCACGTAGATGACGAACGCCGGCAGCAGCGGCAGGAACCACCACACGCGGATCTGCGAGTCGACGATCTGCGACGTGGACATCGAGCCCGCGAGCACGAACACGCTGACCAGCGACAGGCCCATGGCGAGCTCGTAGCTGATCACCTGGGCGGTGGACCGGACCGAGCCGAGCAGCGGGTAGGTCGAGTTGGACGACCAACCGCCGAGCACGATGCCGTACACGCCGACCGAGGCGCACGCGAGGATGTAGAGCGTCGCCACCGGGAAGTCCGTCAGCTGCAGCGGCGTGCTGTGGCCGAACATGCTGACCTGGGGACCCATCGGGATCACCGCGTACGTGAGCAGCGAGCAGAACACCGCGATCATCGGCGCGACCAGGTAGACGATCTTGTCCGCCGCCGAGACGTCGATGTCCTCCTTGACCAGGAGCTTCATCGCGTCCGCGAGCGACTGCAGCAGACCGAACGGGCCGTGCACGTTGGGGCCGGGGCGCACCTGCATGCGGCCGACCACGCGGCGCTCGAACCAGATGGCGAACAGCACCGACAGCAGCATGAACACGAGGATCGCGACGGCCTTGATCGCCCAGATCCACCACGTGTCGTGACTGAAGTCGGCACCGGTCGGCGCACCGCCGACGGCCGCCGCCACGCTGAGCGCGTTCACGCCGTGACCCCTTCACCCGTCGCGTCGGCGGTGACCCCGCCGACGATGTCCGGCGCGGCGGCGCTCAGGCGCACCACCGCTCCGGCGTCCGCCCCCAGCGCGTCCCGCACCGCGCTGCCGACCGAGTTGGTCGGCAGCCAGACCACCCGGTCCGGCATGTCGGTGACCAGGACCGGCAGCGTGATGCTCCCGGCGTCGGTGGCGACGGTCAACGACCCGCCGTCCGCCACGCCGGCCGCGGCGGCCGTGGCGGCGGACACGCGGGCGACCGGCCGCTTGGCGGTGCCGGCCAGGAACGGCTCACCCGTCTGCAGCCGGCCGGCGTCGACCAGCTGGTGCCAGGTGGCCAGCACGGCCGACCCGTCGGGCACGGCCGGCGGCTGCGCGGCGTCCACGGCCGGGGCCGGCACCCGGGCGCCGTCCCAGCCGCCGAGCTGGTCGAGCTCGGCGTGCACGGCGGCCACGGTCTGCAGCCCGAGCGGCGTGCCGAGGGCGTCCGCCAGCAGGTCGAGCACGCGGTGGTCGGCCATCTGGTGGCTGGCCAGCGCCTGCGGGAACGGCCGCGGACGGCCCTCCCACGTGACGAACGTGCCGGCCTTCTCCACCGGCGGGGCGACCGGCAGGACCACGTCCGCCAGCGCCGTCACCTCGGACGCGCGCACCTCGAGCGACACGACGAACGGGACCGCCTCCAGCGCCCGGCGCGCCTGGGCCGGGTCCGGCAGGTCCGCGAGCTCGAGGCCGCCGACGACGAGGCCGCCGAGCAGCCCGGCCTCGGCCGCCGCGAGGATCTCCGTCAGCGAGCGGCCGCGCTCGGCGGGCAGGCCGTCGACCCCCCAGACGGCGGCGAGGTCGACGCGGGCCGCCGAGTCGCCCACCGGACGTCCGCCGGGCAGCAGACCCGGCAGCGTGCCGGCCTCGACCGCTCCGCGCTCACCGGCACGGCGCGGCACCCACGCGAGCTTGGCGCCGGTCCGCTCGGCCAGCCGCAGGGCGGCCGACAGGGCGCCGGCGGTGCCGGCGAGCCGCTCGCCGACGAGCACGACGGCGCCCGGGGCGGTCAGCGCGGCGGCCGCGTCGGACAGCAGGGAGTCGGACGAGCCGGCGACCAGACCGTCCAGCACCTCGGCCTCGGTGCCGGGCGCGGCCGGCAGCAACGTGCCGGACAGCCGCTCGAGACCGCGGCTCGCGAAGGGCGCCACCGACAGCACGCGCTGCTTGCGGGCCCTGACCGCCTGGCGGAGGCGGACGAACAGGATGCCGCCCTCCTCCTCGGCCTCCAGCCCGGCCAGCAGCACCGCGGGGGCGGCGGCCAGGTCGGCGAACGTCACGTGCAGCGTGCGACCGGCGACGGCGTGGCCGAGGAACTGCTCCTCCTCCGCCGAGTGCGGCCGCGCGCGGTGGTCCACGTCGTTGGTGCCCAGCACGGTCCGCGCGAACTTCGAGTAGGCGTACGCGTCCTCGAGCGTGACGCGGCCGCCGGGGAGCACGGCGACGCCGTGGGCGGTGCCGTCGGCACGCTGCGCCGCGGCCAGCCCGTCGGCGGCGACGTCCAGCGCCTCCTGCCAGCTGACCGGCTCCAGCTCGCCGGCGCGGCGCACCAGCGGGGTGGTGAGCCGGTCGGCGGCCACCTGCCAGGTGAACGCGAAACGGTCCTTGTCGGTGATGAACTCCTGGTTCACCGCCGGGTCGTCGCCGGCCTGCCGGCGCAGCACGACGCCGCGGCGGTGGTCGATGCGGATCGCCGAGCCGTTGGAGTCGTGCTCGGCGATCCCCGGCGTCGACACCAGGTCGAACGGCCGGGAACGGAAGCGGTACGCCGCGGAGGTCAGGGCGCCGACCGGGCAGATCTGCACCGTGTTGCCCGAGAAGTACGACGAGAACGGCTTGCCGCTGACGTCCAGCGTGGCCGGTCCGGCCGGCGCCTCGCCGGCGAAGTCGAGCACGTGGGTGTCGAAGGTGCCGATCTGCTGCACCGCCCCGCGCATCTGCAGGTCGATGAACGGGTCGCCCGCGACCTCCTCCGAGAACCGCGTGCAGCGCTGGCACAGGATGCAGCGCTCGCGGTCCAGCAGGATCTGCGTCGAGACGTTGATCGGCTTGGGGTACGTCCGCTTGACGTCGATGAACCGGCTGGTCGCGCGGCCGTTGCTCATCGCCTGGTTCTGCAGGGGGCACTCGCCGCCCTTGTCGCAGACGGGGCAGTCCAGCGGGTGGTTGATCAGCAGGAACTCCATCACGCCGTGCTGCGCCTTGTCGGCCTCGGCGGAGGTGTGCTGCGTCTTGACCTGCATGCCCGGGGTCGCCTCGAGCGCGCAGGACGGCTGCGGCTTCGGCATCTTGGACAGGTTGCCGTCACGGCCGGGTGCCCAGACCTCGACCAGGCACTGCCGGCAGGCGCCGACGGGCGCGAGCAGCGGGTGGTCGCAGAACCGCGGGATCGCGATGCCCAGCTCCTCGGCAGCGCGGATCACCAGCGTGCCCTTGGGCACGGTGGTCTCGATGCCGTCGATGCTGAACGTCACGGTCGCCGCGGGGACGGCCGGCACGGCGGCCGGTGCCTGCGGCACCAGCGGCGTCGCCGCGTCCGTACGGGATGAGGTCACGGTCATCAGTGCACTCCCGCCAGCTGCGCCTTGCGGGGACGCGGCGTGTACGCGAACAGGGAGCTGCGCTCCGGGGGGAACAGGACGTCGGCCGGGGTGTGCATGCCGGCCTCGAACTCCTCGCGGAAGTACTTCACAGCGCTGGTGATCGGGCTGGTCGCACCGTCACCGAGCGCGCAGAAGGCGCGGCCGAGGATGTTGTCGCACTGGTCGAGCAGCAGCTCGATGTCGCCCTCGGCACCCTGGCCCGCCTCGAGGCGCTGGAGCACCTGGAGCAGCCAGTAGGTGCCCTCGCGGCACGGCGTGCACTTGCCGCAGGACTCGTGCTTGTAGAACGCGGTCCACCGCGTGACGGCGCGCACCACCGAGGTGGTCTCGTCGAAGATCTGCAGCGCCCGGGTGCCGAGCATCGAGCCCGCCTTCCCGACCGACTCGTAGTCGAGCGGGACGTCGAGGTGCTCGGCGGTGAAGATCGGCGTCGACGAGCCGCCCGGCGTCCAGAACTTCAGCTGGTGACCCTCGCGGACCCCGCCGGCCAGGTCGAGCAGCTCGCGCAGGGTGATGCCGAGCGGCGCCTCGTACTGGCCGGGCCGCTGCACGTGCCCCGAGAGGCTGAACAGGCCGTGACCGGTGCTCCGCTCGGTACCCATCGCGGTGAACCACGACGCACCGCCGCGCAGGATGCCCGGCACCGACGCGATCGTCTCGACGTTGTTCACCACCGTCGGGCGGGCGTACAGACCGGCGACCGCAGGGAACGGCGGCTTCAGCCGCGGCTGACCGCGCAGGCCCTCGAGCGAGTCGAGCAAGGCCGTCTCCTCGCCGCAGATGTACGCGCCGGCACCGGAGTGGACCGTGACCTCGAGGTCGAAACCGGACCCCATGACGTTCTTGCCGAGGTAGCCCTTGGCGTAGGCCTCGGCGACCGCCTGGTGCAGGCGACGGGCGACGTGCAGCACCTCGCCGCGCACGTAGACGAACGCGTGGTGGCAGCCGATGGCGTACGACGTGATCGCGATGCCCTCGATCAGCTCCTGCGGGCTGGCCAGCATCAGCGGGATGTCCTTGCAGGTGCCCGGCTCGGACTCGTCGGCGTTGACGACGAGGTAGCGGGGGCCGCCGTCCGGCGCCGGCAGGAAGCCCCACTTCATGCCGGTGGGGAAGCCGGCGCCGCCGCGGCCGCGCAGGCCCGAGTCCTTCACCGCGGCGATCACCGCGGACGGCTCCATCGCCAGCGCGGCGCGCAGGCCCTTGTAGCCGCCGTTCTTCTCGTAGGTGGCCATGGTCCAGGACTTGTCCGCGTCCCAGTGGGCGCTGAGCACGGGGGTCAGGGTGGTCATCAGGACTCCTTCGCCTCGGACGGGCGGCGTGCGCCCTTCTCGTCGCCGAACGGCGCCGCGGCCCAGCCGTGCTCGTGCGCGACCTCGAGGCCGACCAGAGTGGCGGGTCCCGCGCCGACGCCTTCGTCCGCGCGCCCGTCCGGGAAGCCGGCGAGCACGCGGCTCATCTCGCGGAACGGCACCACGGTGTCGGCACCACGGGTGGGGTGCACGGGGCGGCCGGCCTGGATCGTGTCGACCAGCTCGACGGCGGAGGCCGGGGTCTGGTTGTCGAAGAACTCCCAGTTGACCATCACCACGGGGGCGTAGTCGCAGGCCGCGTTGCACTCGATGCGCTCGAGCGTGATCGCACCGTCGTCCGTCGTCTCGTCGTGCCCGACTCCGAGGTGCTCCTCGAGCTCCTCCCAGATCGCGTCGCCACCCATCACCGCGCACAGCGTGTTGGTGCAGACGCCGACGGTGTAGTCGCCGTTGGGGTGCCGCTTGTACTGCGTGTAGAAGGTCGCGACGGCCGACACCTCGGCGGTGCTGATCCCCAGCTGCTGCGCGCAGAACGCGATGCCGCGGGGGCTGACGTACCCGTCCTCGGCCTGCACCAGGTGCAGCATCGGCAGCAGCGCCGAGCGCTGCTGCGGGTAGCGGGCCATGATCTGCGCCGACTCGGCGGCGAGCCGGGCGCGGGTCTCGTCGTCGTACCCGGCGCGGTGCGCCTGGCCGTGGACGCGGCCTGTGACCTGGCCTGTCACCTGGCCTGTCACCTGGCCCGGCACAGGACCGGTCGTGTCTGCGGACATCAGCGGTCCACCCCTCCCAGCACGGGGTCGAGCGAGGCGACGGAGACCACGACGTCGGCCAGGTTGCCGCCCTCGCACATCACCGAGACCGCCTGCAGGTTGTTGAACGACGGGTCCCGGAAGTGGGCCCGGTACGGCCGCGTGCCGCCGTCGGAGACGACGTGGCAGCCCAGCTCGCCGCGGGGGTGCTCCACCGAGACGAAGGCCTGCCCGGCGGGGACCCGGAAGCCCTCGGTGACCAGCTTGAAGTGGTGGATCAGGGCCTCCATCGAGGTGCCCATGATCTCCTTGATGTGGTCCAGCGAGTTGCCCATGCCGTCGGTGCCGATGGCGAGCTGCGCGGGCCACGCGATCTTCTTGTCGGCGACCATCACCGGTGCCTGGCCCAGCTTCTGCAGCCGCTCCAGGGTCTGCTCGACGATGTGGATCGACTGCCAGCACTCCTCGAACCGGACGATCATCCGGTCCCAGGCGTCGGCGCCCGTGCCGGTCGGCACGTCGAAGTCGTACGTCTCGTACCCGCTGTACGGGGCCGCCTTGCGGACGTCGTACGGCAGGCCGGCGGACCGCAGCACGGGGCCGGTCAGTGCGAGCGCCGTGCAGCCGGCGAGGTTCAGGTAGCCGACGCCGACGAGCCGCGCCTTGAGGATCGGGTTGGCCAGCATCAGCTTCTGCAGCTGACCGAGGTAGTGCCGCACGCCGACCAGCGCCTCGCGGATGGTGTCGATCGACCCCGGCGGGACGTCCTGCACCACACCGCCCGGACGGATGTACGCGTGGTTCATCCGCAGGCCCGTGATCAGCTCGAAGATCTGCAGGATCTCCTCGCGGGCCTGGAAGCCCAGCGTCATGATCGTGGTGGCGCCGAGCTCGTTGCCGCCGGTGCCGAGGCAGACCAGGTGGGACGCGATCCGGTTCAGCTCCATCATCATCACGCGGATGACGGAGGCCTTCTCCGGCACGTCGTCCGTGATGCCGAGCAGCTTCTCGGTGGCCAGGCAGAACGCGGCCTCCTGGAACAGGGGCGCGAGGTAGTCCATCCGGGTGCAGAAGGTCACGCCCTGGGTCCAGGTGCGGAACTCCATGTTCTTCTCGATGCCCGTGTGCAGGTAGCCGATGCCGGCACGGGCCTCGGTGACCGTCTCGCCCTCGATCTCGAGCATGAGGCGGAGCACGCCGTGGGTCGACGGGTGCTGGGGGCCCATGTTCACGACGATGCGCTCCTCGCCGAGGCGAGCAGCCTCCTCGGCGATGTCCGACCAGTCGCCGCCCGACGCCTCGAAGGTGGGGATGCCGGCGGTCTGGTCGTCGACGATGTGCCCGGTGGCGTGCGGGACGCCCGGCCGGTGCGGTGCCTGCGTGCTCACGTGTACGACCTCCGCTGGTCCGGGGGCGGGGTTGTCGCGCCCTTGTACTCGACCGGGATGCCACCGAGCGGGTAGTCCTTGCGCTGCGGGTGGCCCGGCCAGTCGTCCGGCATCTCGATGCGTGCGAGCGCCGGGTGGCCGTCGAAGACGATGCCGAAGAAGTCGAACGTCTCGCGCTCGTGCCAGTCGTTGGCCGGGTACACGTCGACGGTCGACGGGATGTGCGGGTCGGCGTCCGGGGCGGCGACCTCGAAGCGGAGCCGGCGGCCGTGGGTCACCGACACCACGTGGTAGACGGCGTGCAGCTCGCGGCCCTCGTCGTGCGGGTAGTGCACGCCGCTGACGCCGAGGCTGATCTCGAACCGCAGGTCGGGGTCGTCGCGCAGCGCCTGGGCCACCTCGTGCACGTGCTCGCGGGCGACGTTCAGCGTCAGCTCGCCGCGGTCGACGACAACGCTCTCGACGGCGTTCGCGAAGCCGGTGCCGGACTCGTCGAGCACCTCGGCCAGCACGTCGACCACCTCGTCGAACCAGCCGCCGTACGGCCGCTCGCTCGGGCCGGGGAGCGCCACCGTGGCGACCAGGCCGCCGTAGCCGGAGGTGTCGCCCGAGCCGTTCACGCCGAACATGCCGTGCCGCACGTCGACGACCTCGAGGGTGGGTGTGCCGGCGGGGACGGCGACCGTGGTGGCCGGGATGTTGGCGGCACCGACCTCGGCGGCCGCGGCGGAGGTCGACTGCGCAGCGGCAGCCGCTGGGGTGGTGGCCTCCCCCGGCTTCGCAGCGCTCGCTGCGTCGGCCTTCTCACCCGTCGGCACGGGGCTCGCGGGCTCGTCGCGCGTCGCGTCCTTCGGCGTCTCGACGCGTGCGCGGGTGTCCGGCGCGGTCGTGCCGACCTCGGACTGACCGGTGGCGTCCTTCTTCTTCGGGGGCGTCATCGCAGCAGGCCCGTCATGTGGGAGGTGGGCGTGGCCTCCAGCGCGGCGCGCTCGGCGGCGGCGGCCGCCTGCTTGCGGTCCACGCCGAGCGGGGAGTTCTGGATCTGCTCGTGCAGCGCCAGGATCGCGTGGATCAGCATCTCCGGCCGCGGCGGGCAGCCCGGCAGGTAGATGTCCACGGGGACGATGTGGTCGACACCCTGCACGATCGCGTAGTTGTTGAACATGCCGCCCGACGAGGCGCACACGCCCATCGACAGCACCCACTTCGGCTCGGGCATCTGGTCGTAGACCTGCCGCACCACCGGGGCCATCTTCTGGCTGACCCGGCCGGCGACGATCATCAGGTCCGACTGCCGCGGCGAGGCCCGGAACACCTCCATGCCGAACCGGGAGATGTCGAACCGCGGGCCGCCGGTCGCCATCATCTCGATCGCGCAGCAGGCCAGGCCGAACGTCACCGGCCACAGCGACGCCTTGCGGAAGTACCCGACGAGCGTCTCGACGGACGTCAGCAGGAACCCCTGGGGTGCGCCCTCCTCCAGACCCATCTCAGGCCTCCGTTCTCGTTGAGCTCGTCGTCGTCCGCATGCCTCGCGTACCCGCCGGGGCGGGCGTCAGTCCCACTCGAACCCGCCCCGCCGCCACTCGTAGACGAACGGCACCGTGATCAGGGCGAGGAAGCCGAGCATCGCGATCAGCCCGAACATCGCGAGCTCGGTGAACGTCACGGCCCACGGGTAGAGGAACACCACCTCGATGTCGAAGATGATGAACGTCATCGCGACCAGGTAGTACTTCACCGGGAACCGGCCGCCGCCGACCGCGTGCGGGGTCGGCTGGATGCCGCACTCGTAGGCCTCGAGCTTCGCGCGGTTGTACCGCTTGGGGCCCAGGATCGCGGAGGCTCCGACGCCGCCGAGCGCCATGACGGCGGCGATCGCCATCATCCACAGCAGCGGGACGTAGGGGTTGTTCATCGGTGAGCCCTCCTCGACCGGGGCCGTACGAGATGCCGTGCGGGATGTGCGAAAAGACGGTGGTTCATGCTGCCGGGGCCATCCTCGCCAGCCCGGTGATGACGCGGTCCACCACGTCGCCACCGTGCGGCTCGTAGCAGTCCGAGAGCAGCTTGAGCGTGAAGCGCATGACGAGCGGCCGGGGCAGACCGTAACGCGTGCAGACGCGCATGACCTCGGGGTGCTCGATCAGCCGGACGAACGTACGCCCCAGCGTGTAGTACCCGCCGAGGTCGTCCTTCATGCGGGACTGGTACGAGGCGAGCGCGCGCTCGCGCCCCGCGGCGGACCCCCGCGCGAGCCCCTGCGCGATCGCGTCGGCCGCCACGCGACCCGCCTGCAGGCCGTAGGCGATGCCCTCGCCGTTGAACGGGCTGACCATGCCGGCGGCGTCGCCGGCGAGCAGCACGCCGTTGCCGTACAGCGGACCGCGGTTGAAGCCCATCGGCAGGGCGGCGCCCCGCACGGGACCGAGCTGGTTGTCGGGGGTGAGCTCCCATTCGGGCGGCGTGTTGGCCATCCAGGTGGCGAACAACGCCTTGTAGTCCACCTTGGTGGCGGCGTTGGTGGAGCTGACCGAGCCGAGCCCGACGTTCACGGTCCCGTCGCCGAGGGCGAAGATCCAGCCGTAGCCCGGCATGAGGTTGCTGCGACCGGGCTCGCCGTCCCACAGCTCGAGGTGGGACTCCATCCACGGGTCGTCGTGGCGGGGGGAGCGGAAGTAGGTGCGGACGGCCACCCCCATGGGGCGGTCCGGTCGGGTGGTGCGGCCGAGCGCGGTGGCCAGGCGGGACGAGACGCCGTCGGCGGCGACGACGACCGGCGCGCGGTACATGGTCTCGCTCCCGTCCGCGGTACGGGCGGTGACGCCGAGGACCCGACCGGTCCGCTCGTCGTGCACCGGGCCGGTGACCCGCGTGCCCTCGAGGACCTTGGCACCGGCGGCACGGGCGTGGTCGACCAGCAGCGCGTCGAGGCTGGTGCGCGCCTTGGCGAGGCCGTAGGACGGGTAGCTGGACAGCTCCGGCCACGCCAGCTCGATGGTGTGGCCCCCGCCGTGCACGCGCAGGCCACGGTTGCGGATCCAGCCGTCCTGCTCGCGCAGCGGCACGCCCATGCGCACCAGCTCGGCGACGGCGCGGGGGGTCAGGCCGTCGCCGCAGACCTTGTCGCGGGGGAAGGTCGCCTTGTCGATGAGCAGCACGTCGAGGCCCGCGGAGGCGGCCCAGTAGGCCGTCGAGGACCCTGCGGGACCGGCGCCGACGACGACGACGTCTGCGTCATCGTGTGCTGCGTCCACCACGAAGTCCCCATCTTGTGACGATGTTCACGTGCGACCCCCGGCGAGTGTAACCAGCGCCTCTGGGCATGTCTGCGAAGGCTTGGCTTACTTGAGGGTCCGGAGCGGGACAGTGGTCCCGGATACCCGTATCTACCTGCGGTGACGCGGTCTGGAGGCGGTCGACGTCGAGGCTCCGTCCGCGGCCGGAACGGTCACGATGCGTCCTCCGGCCGCGTCGCCCGGTGCAGCGCCACGATGCCCCCGGAGAGGTTGCGGTACGCCACCTTCGACCACCCGGCACGCTTGATCTGCCGGCCGAGGGCCGCCTGGTCCGGCCACGCCTGGATCGTGTCGGCCAGGTACGTGTACGCGTCGGACTCCTTGGCGACGGCCGCCGCGACCCTGGGCAGCGCCCGGACCAGGTACTGCGTGTAGACCGTCCGGAACACCGGGTTGGTCGGGCGGCTGAACTCGCAGACCACCAGCCGGCCGCCCGGCCGGGTGACGCGCAGCAGCTCCGCGAGCGCGGTGTCGACGTCCGGGACGTTGCGCAGCCCGAACGACATGGTCACCGCGTCGAACGAGCCGTCGGCGAACGGCAGGGCCAGGGCGTCCCCGTTGACGAACGCGAGGTCGGGACGGCGGCGGCGGCCCTCGGTCAGCATGCCGAGCGACAGGTCGCACGCCACCACGCGCACCCCGCGGTCGGCGAGCGGCTCTGCGGAGGTGCCGGTGCCGGCGGCCAGGTCGAGCACCGTGTCGCCCCGCTGCGCCCCGACCGCGTCGAGCGTCGCGCGCCGCCACAGCCGGTCCTGACCCATCGACAGCACGTCGTTGGTCAGGTCGTAGCGGTGCGCGACGGCGTCGAACATCGCCGCGACGTCGTGGGTCTGCTTGTCCAGGCTGGCACGAGGCATGGGGACATCGTCGCAGGTCCGGCTGACGGGACCGCCGGCGGCCGAGGCCTGGCGGTCGTGGCCCGACCTCGGCGTCGGGGGCGCCGGGCCCCGTGCGCGGGTGCGGTGCGCCAGCACCTACGCTGACGGGCGATGAGCATCACGTCCTCGGCGCCGTCCGCGCCGTCCCTCCCGCTGGTGGTGCGGACCGTCCCGCTCGACGACCTGGCGCAGCCGCCCGGGTCCGGCCTCGGGGCGCCGTCCGCCCTCGATGACCTCGCCGATCGCGCGGCCGACCTGCTGGGGCTGCTGCCCGCGCAGGCCCCGCTCGCCTGGGTGCGGCGCGGCGACGGGCTGGTGGCGTGGGGCGAGGCGATGCACCTGGAGGTGCACGGGCCGGACCGGTTCGCCGCCGCCGAGCGCGCCTGGCACCAGGTGCTGGCGCACGCCGTGGTGCGGGACGAGGTGCGGCTGCCGGGGACCGGTCCGGTCGCGTTCGGCTCGTTCGCCTTCGACGACGACTCCCCCGCCGGCGGCGTGGTGGTGGTGCCGCAGGTGGTGGTGGGCCGACGGGACGGTCGGGCCTGGCTGACCACGCTGACGACCGGCGGGCACCTCGGCGCGGCACCGCGGCTGGCCGACGTCGCGGCGGACGGTGCCGGTGAGGCTCCTCGGTCCCCCGGGGTGGTGACGTATGCCGAGGGTGCCGTGCCGGCGCAGGAGTGGCCGGACGTCGTCAGCGCCGGTGTCGCCGCGATCCGCGCCGGCGAGGTGGACAAGGTGGTGCTCGCCCGGGACGTCGAGGCGACCGCCGAGGAGCCGGTGGACGTGCGCTGGCTGCTGCAGCGGCTGGCCCGCCGCTACACGTCGTGCTGGACGTTCAGCGTCGACGGCATGGTGGGAGCGACCCCCGAGCTGCTGGTGCGCTCCGACCAGGGGCTGGTCACCTCCCGCGTGCTGGCCGGGACCATCCGGCGCACCGGGGACGACGCGGCCGACATGGCGCGCGCGGCGATCCTCGCGCACTCCTCGAAGGACCTCGAGGAGCACGAGTACGCCGTCGCCTCGGTGGCCCGGGCGCTGGCACCGTTCTGCTCGTCGAGCAACGTGCCGGACGTGCCGTTCGTGCTGTCGCTGCCGAACGTGCTGCACCTCGCCTCCGACGTGACCGGCGTGCTGGCGACACCGGCCGACGGACGTCCGCACCCGTCGTCACTCGCGCTGGCGGCAGCCCTGCACCCGACCGCCGCGGTGTGCGGCACGCCGACGCAGGCGGCGCGTGCGCTGATCACCCGGATCGAGGGGATGGACCGCGGCCGGTACGCGGGGCCGGTGGGGTGGTTCGGTGCCGACGGCGACGGCGAGTGGGGCATCGCGCTGCGGTCGGGGCGGGTGGACCCGGACGACCCGCGGCGGGTGCGGCTGTTCGCCGGGTGCGGTGTGGTGGCGGCGTCCGACCCGGCGGCGGAGCTCGCCGAGTCGGAGGCGAAGCTGGTGCCGATGCGCTGGGCGCTCGGCTCGGACTGACCACCGGCAGGGCGGACGAGGATCGCACGGCGACGGGCCGGCCCCGGGTGCTGAACCCCGGGGCCGGCCCGTCCGTCGTGCTGGGCGCTCGTCAGCCCTGGTTGGGGCTGCTCCCGCCGTTGCCGCCGCCCTGCTGCTGAAGCCACTGCCACAGCTGCTCGGGGCTGAGGTTGCCCGGCGCGGTCTGGCCGTTGGAGCCGGAGCCACTGGACCCGTTCGAGCCGTTGGACCCGTTCGAGCCGTTCGAACCCGAGCCGTTCTGGGTGGCGGTCTCCTGCCTGGTGGCCAAGGTGACCTTGACGTCCATCGCCTTGCCGCTGCGGACGACGATCAGGGTGGCCTGCTGACCGGAGGTCATCGCCCGGACGAAGGCCGTCAGGGACTCGGCCCCGCCGGTCGGGTTGTTGTCGATGGCGACGATCACGTCACCGGTCTGGATGCCGGCCGATGCGGCGGGCGAACCCGGGCTGACCGACTGGACCGCGGCACCCCGCCGCGTGACGCCGTCGGCCGTCGCCGTGCCGTCCTTGAGGGACACCCCGAGGTAGGCGTGCTTGGCCGAGCCCGTGTCGATCAGCTGCGCCGCGATGTTCTTCATCAGGTTCACCGGGATGGCGAAGCCGAGACCGATCGAGCCGGACTGGCTGGACGTGGTGGCGATCGACGAGGTGATGCCGATCACCTGACCCTGCGCGTCGAACAACGGTCCGCCGGAGTTGCCCGGGTTGATCGCGGCGTCGATCTGGATGGCGTTGGTCACCACCGGCTGGCCGCCGGACTCGGAGGTGGACACCGGACGGTCGACGGCGGACACGATGCCCGTGGTCACGGTGTTGGCGAGGCCGAGCGGGTTGCCGACCGCCATCACCGCCTGGCCGACGGCCACCTTGTCCGAGTCGCCGAACTGGGCGACGGTCAGGTCGTTCGGCGCGTTCTTCAGCTGCACGACGGCCAGGTCGGTGGTCGGGTCGGTGCCGACGACCGTGGCCTCGAACAGCCGACCGTCGTCGAGCGTCACCTGGACGGTGTTGTTCTGGGCTCCGGAGACGACGTGGTCGTTGGTGAGGACGTGCGCCTTGGAGTCGATGATCACGCCCGAGCCCTCGGCCTGACCCGAGGCCGTGGTGACGGAGATCGCCACCACGGACGAGTGCACCGCCTGGACCACCGCGGGCCAGTTCGGGTTCTGCGAGCTGGAGCCGGACACCGGGACGGAGCTCGAGCCCGAGTGCCCGATGGTCGCGAGCGAGGCCGGGTGCGATCCGCCGCCCGCAGTGCTGCGCGAACCGCTGCGCGACGCCACGGCGACCGCGCCGATGGCGAGGAGCAGCACCACGACCAGCGTCGCGACCAGGGGCAGCCACCGCCGCCGCGGCACGCTGCCGCGAGGGGCGTTCGGGTCGACCTCGGCCGCCTCGGCCGTGCCGGTCGGCTGACCGGGACCGGCGTACGGGTCGTAGCCGGCGTACGGCTGGCCCTGGGTGCCCTGCGGCGGGTAGGGCTGGCCGGGGTACGCCTGACCGGGGTAGGGCTGGCCCGGGAACGGCTGGCCTCCGTAGGGCTGGCCCGACGCCTGGCCCGGGTACGCCTGGGCGCCGTACGGCTGGGCGTAGGGCCGGCCTGCGACGGGTGGGTACGGCTGCTGGCCGGGCTGACCGGGGCCGCCGTACGGCTGCTGGCCCGGCTGGCCGGGGTACCCGCCGTAGCTGCGGATCGGGTAGGTGTGGCCGGCCTGCGGCGGCACCGGTGCCTGCGGCACCGTGGGCTGCTGCGCCGTGGGCGTCGTCGGCTGCTGCGCCGACGTGGGCAGCGGCTGCGTGGGGTGCTCGACGGGCAGCGCCTGGGTGTCCGCGGCCTGCGGGTGCTCCGGCTGGGCCGCGGGCTCCTGGCCTGCGTCGGCCGTCCCCTGCGGTCCCTGGTCCGCCGGCGGCTGCTGCGCACCCTCGGGGCGGTCGGTCCCGTCGGGTCCGGGCGAATCAGTGGTGGTCATGGGTCCCCTCCTTGTCACGACCATGAGACGTCCTCGCGCTGGAGAGAGCCTCCACCGAACCTGGGAATCCGCTGCGAGTTCGGCATGTGTCCGGCGACGATCCTGCCGCACGGCACCCACAGCTCAGCTGGAGAGCAGCTCCCGGACGGCGTCGGCCACCTCGGCGGCGATGCGCTCGCCGAGCGCCCGACGGCCGGCGCGGTCCACCCGCACCTCCACGACGCTGAGCCCGGTCCCCGGCGCCGCCAGCGCCGGGAGCAGGCCCTCCAGGTCGCTCACCCGCGTGTGCCGCACGCCGTACCCGGCGCACAGCGCCGCGAGGTCGGCGCCGTGCGGCGTGCCGAACACCCGCTCGAACACCGCCGCATGCGCCGGCGCACCCGGCTCGAGCGTGCTGAACACCGATCCGCCGTCGTCGTTCGCCACCACCACCTGCAGGTTCAGCGACGGCTCTCCAGGTCCCCTGAGCAGGCCACCGACGTCGTGCAGGAACGTCAGGTCGCCCACGTACGCACGCACGCGGCGCGCGGGCAGGGCGAGCGCGGTCCCCGCCGCGGTGGAGATGGTGCCGTCGATGCCCGCGAGCCCGCGGTTGGCCAGCACCAGCGGGGCCGTCTCCCAGCGCGCGACCAGGTCGAGGTCACGCACGGGGTTCGACGACCCTGCGACCAGCACGTCCGCCGGAGAGCTCGCGGCCGCGACGGCCCGTGCCACCGCGGGACCGCTGAGCCGGGCCGACGAACGACCTCGCCGGCCCGCCGTCGCCACGTCGTCCACCCCGAGCAGACGGTCCAGCACCGCGAGCGCCGCCTGGTCCGCCGCGCGCCACGCGTCCCACCAGCCCTGGGGTGCACCGGAGCGACGCCAGCGCGCCGGCACCTCGGGCAGCACCGCTGCGGCGTTGCGGGCGGCGTCCGGCCAGGGCGCCCCGCGCGGGGCGATGACGGCCACCTCGACGTCCGGGTCCGCGAGCAGCCGCTGCACGGGCCGCGACAGCGTCGGCCGGCCGAGCACCACCACGCGGCGCACCTCCCCACCCAGCCGCTCGTCGTCCAGCAGCAGGCGGTACGTGGTCAGCGCGCGCGAGCCGGCACGCGCACCGGACGACGGCTCGGCGAGCAGCGGCCAGCCGGCGGCCTCCGCGAGCTGGCGTGCGGCCGGTCCGGCACCGTCGCCGGCCACGACGACGGTCGGCACCGGGCCACGGGAGCGCCGGCGGCGGGCGGCAGCGGGGTCGACGACGGCCGGGATCGCGGCGGTCAGCGCGGGCAGCGGCGCACCGGCCGCCGCGGACCACCCGCCGACGGGCTCGACCACGCTGAGCCCCGCGGTGGACGGCGTCGGCCAGCCCTCGTCGTCGGGCGACGGCACCAGCGGCTCGCGGAAGGCCAGGTCGAGGTGCACCGGCCCCGGCGTGCCCGTCCGCGCGCCCGTCGCGGCGGCGACCGCCCTGGCCGCGAGCGCGCGCAGGTCGCGGTCCTCGTCCGGACGTCCGGTCGGCGCCGGGACGTCCGCCGCGAGCCGCACGGCCGAGCCGAACATCCCGGGCTGCTCGGTGGTCTGGTTGGCACCGGTGCCTCGCAGCTCGTGCGGCCGGTCGGCCGTCAGCAGCAGCAGCGGGACGCCGGCGTGGTGCGCCTCGAGGACCGCGGGGTGCAGGTTCGCGACGGCGGTGCCGGACGTGGTGACCACCGCCACCGGCCGCGCCATGGCCGGACGGCCGTCACCGGGTCCTGTCGGCACGTCGCTCCAGGGCGAGGCCTTCGCCATCCCGAGCGCGAGGAACGCCGCGTCCCGCTCGTCGACCCGCACGTGCAGCCGCAGCGCCGGGGCATGCTGCGGCCGCTCGTCGTCCGGCAGCGCCGCCGCGGCGAGCGCGAAGGCGAGCGGCGCGCTCCGCGAGCCGGGTGCCAGCACGACGTCGCGCACGCCGAGCGCGGCCAGCGCCTGGACGAGCACGCGGGCGGCGGTGGTCGACGGGTTGGTCGACGGGGTGGTCACGGCCGCCATCATGCCCGAGGAGCCCGGACCGCTCCTGCCACGCGGGCGACCCGCTCCCGCCACCGGGCGTCGAGGTCGGGCGCCGCCGCGGCGGCCGTCAGCAGGTCCGGCTCGGGCAGCGGCCGGCGCACGTCGATCGCCCCGTCGCGCGGCAGCAGCGGTTCCGTGACCAGGTCGTGCGTGAGCAGGGCCGCCGTCGCCAGGCCGCAGGCGTACGGCAGCGCCGGCAGGGCCGCCGCGAGCGCGAGGCCGGCGGCGAGCCCGACCGAGGACTCCAGCGCGGAGGACACCACGACCGGCAGGTCCAGCTGCTCGGCCAGCCGCAGGCACGCCCGCACGCCGCCGAGGGGCTGCACCTTGAGCACCACCACGTCGGCGGCGTGCCGACGGGCGACCTCGAGGGGGTCGGCCGCCCGGCGCACCGACTCGTCGGCCGCCACCGGCACGTGGGTCCGGCGGCGCAGCGCCGCGAGCTCGTCCACGGTGCGCACCGGCTGCTCGGCGTACTGCAGCCCGCCGGCGGCGCGGTCCAGCGCGGTCAGCCGCGCGGCCGCGGTGTCCACGTCCCAGGCGGTGTTGGCGTCCACCCGGATGGCGCCGTCCGGACCGAGCGCGTCGCGCACCGCCTCGAGCCGCGCCTCCTCGTCGGCGGGCGACTGCCCCGGCTCGGCGACCTTCACCTTGGCGGTCGTGCAGCCGCCGGACTCCCGGACGATGCGGTGGGCCGTGGCCGCGTCCACCGCCGGGACGGTGACGTTCACCGGGATGCGGTCGCGCAACGGTGCCGGCCAGCCCTGGTCGGCCGCCTCCCGCGCCGCGAGCCACCAGCGGCGGGACTCGTCGTCGTCGTAGTCCCAGAAGGGGCTGAACTCCCCCCAGCCCGCATCGCCGCGCACCAGCGTGCCGTCCCGGGACGTCAGCCCACGGAACCGGGTGCGCATGGGGACGGACCAGACGACGAGGTCTCCGGGGACGGGCACGTCCGCCACCTTAGGCACCCGGCCTCGAGCCTAAGGTGACGGGCGTGACCCCCGCCGTCGCCCTGCAGCCCCTGACGCCCGAGCCCGCCACCGTCTCGGCGACCTTCGACCCGTCCCGGTGGCGCACCGTGCCGGGCTTCGAGCAGCTGACCGACATCACGTACCACCGCGGCGTCGCGCGCCAGGCCGACGGCCAGCGGGACCTGCCGGTCGTGCGGGTGGCGTTCCACCGGCCGGAGGTGCGCAACGCGTTCCGCCCGCACACGGTGGACGAGCTGTACGCGGTGCTCGACCACGCCCGGACGACGTCCGACGTCGGCACCGTGCTGCTGACCGGCAACGGGCCGAGCCCCAAGGACGGCGGCTGGGCGTTCTGCTCCGGCGGCGACCAGCGGGTGCGCGGCCGCGACGGGTACCGGTACGCCGACGGCGACACCGCGGCGACCGTGGACCCCGCGCGGGCCGGGCGGCTGCACGTCCTCGAGGTGCAGCGCCTGATCCGCACGATGCCCAAGGTGGTGGTCGCCCTGGTCAACGGCTGGGCGGCCGGCGGCGGCCACTCCCTGCACGTGGTCGCGGACCTGACGATCGCCAGCCGCGAGCACGCCCGGTTCATGCAGACGGATGCGAACGTCGGCTCGTTCGACGCCGGCTACGGCTCGGCGCTGCTGGCGCGGCAGGTCGGGCAGAAGCGCGCCCGGGAGATCTTCTTCCTCGCCCGGGAGTACTCCGCGCAGCAGGCCTACGAGTGGGGCGCGGTGAACGACGTCGTCGCGCACGACGACATCGAGGCGGTGGGCCTGGAGTACGCGCGGATCATCGCCACCAAGTCGCCGCAGGCGATCCGCATGCTGAAGTTCGCGTTCAACCTGGCCGACGACGGGCTGGCCGGTCAGCAGGTGTTCGCCGGCGAGGCGACCCGGTTGGCGTACGGCAGCGACGAGGCCGTCGAGGGCCGCGACGCGTTCCTGCAGCACCGTGACCCCGACTGGTCCGGGTTCCCGTACGCGTTCTGACGGAGGCCTCCACCGGTCGCCGACCCTCGCCGGGCACCGCCCGCGCGTGGAACCGCCCGCGCCGGGCGTGCTGCCCGGCGGGGCGGCCCGGACCTCAGCGCCGTGCCGCCGCGCGTGCCGCCAGGTGGTCGGCGAACGTGACGCGGCCGTAGGGCGTACCCGGCACGAGCCCTGCGCCGGAGCGGTAGCCGGCGAACGTCTTCCCGGGCAGCACGAAGGGCAGCACGGGACGACGGCCGCCCACGGCGCCGCGCCACAGCCGCGCCAGCTCCGGCACGGTGCGCTGCTCGGGACCGCCGGTGTCCGGGACCCGTCCGGCCGGCCGGTCGGACGCGAGCTCCACGAGCCGGTCCGCGACCTCCTCGGCCGCGATCGGCTGCACGGTGAACGCCGGGGCGACGACGACGGGCAGCGCGCGCTGACCGGTGAACAGGGCCTCCACGAAACCGTGGAACTGGGTGGCCCGCAGGATGGTGAACGGCACCCCCGACTCGCGCACCAGCCGCTCGATCACCACCTTGTCCCGGTAGTACGCCAGCGGGATGCCGTCGATCCCCACGATCGAGATCAGCACCAGGTGCTGCACGTGCGCATCGGCCGCCGCCGTCAGCAGCGTCCGCGCCGCCTCGACGTCGCCTTTCCCGCGCGGTGCGGTCGCCAGGTGCACCACGGTGCCGACCCCGGCGAGCGCCCGGTCCACACCCGCACCGGTGACCAGGTCACCGGTGGTCAGCCCCGAGCCGGTGCGCCGGCTGAGGGCGCGGACGTCGTGCCCGGCGGCGCGCAGCCGGAGGACGGTGGGGGTGCCGAGCGTGCCGGTCGCGCCGGTGACCAGGGTGGTCGTCATGGGTGTGCTCCTCTCGTCACCCCTCACGACCAGGCAGCGCCCCGATCCGTGACAGCTGCCGCTCGGCGTGGACGAGCTTGTCCGGGTTCAGCACCAGGTCCAGAGCCGACACGCGGCCGTCGCGCGTCTGCACCACCAGCACGGCCCGGAGGCTCGTGCGGTCGGTGAAGGCGACCGCCGGCACGCCGTTGACCTCGACGAGCACCCGCTGCAGCCCCGCGGCGAAGCGGTCCACCACGCCGGTGACGTAGCGGGCCACCTTCTCGCGGCCCTCCACCGGACGGCGGCCGGCGCTGACGACGCCACCGCCGTCGGCACGCGCGACGACGTCCTCGCTGAGCAGCGCCTCGAGCGCGGCCAGGTCGCCGCCACGGGACGCGTCGAGGAACCTCTCGACCAGCTCGCGCAGGCGAGCCGGATCCGCCTCGCGCGGCGCCGCACCGGCGCCCGCCTCGGAGACGCGGCGCCGGGCCCGCGCGTGCAGCTGGCGCACGTTGGCCTCCGACGTGCCGATCAGCTCCGCGACCTCGGCCGCGCTGTAGGCGAAGGCCTCCCGGAGCACGTAGGCCGCCCGCTCCGGCGGGGACAGCCGCTCGACCACCGTGAGCAGGGCGAACGACACGCTGTCCCGCTGCTCGGCGTGGTCGAGCGGTCCGAGGTCCGTGCCGGCCGGACCGGTCAGCACCGGCTCCGGTAGCCAGGGACCCACGTAGACCTCACGACGGGCCCGGGCCGACGTCAGCGCCGTCAGGCAGAGGTTGGTCACCGTCCGGGCGAGGTAGGCCGCCGGGGTCTGCACCGCCGACCGGTCCGCCGCCTGCCAGCGCAGCCAGGCGTCCTGCAGCACGTCGTCGGCATCCGCGGCCGAGCCCAGCATCCGGTAGGCGATGCCGAACAGCCGGGCGCGGTGCGCCTCGAACTCCTCCAGCGCCGGGTCGCCGCCCACGTGGTCGGACGCGGCTCAGCCCGCGGTGACCGACCCGTTGGTCGGCACCATCTCGACCCAGGTGTTGCCGGGGGCGAGGGACACGGGCTGGCCGTCCGTACCGGTCAGCTTGAGGACCTCCGGCTTGGCGCCCTTGGTCCACGTCGCCTTGACCGTCTTGCCGCCGGTCGCCACGAGCGCCTCGCCGGACCCCGTCAGCACCGTCTCCGGCACGGGGTTGCCGGCCGGGTCCTTGGTGCCGGTGTCCACCAGCGTCACGCGCAGCACCACCACGTTGGTGGCCGCCAGGCGTGCACCGGACCGCACCACCGCCGGCGTGCCGCCCTCGGACCGCAGCCACGTGCCGCTGCCGCCGTCCCAGGTCCACGACGGCTGCGAGTAGCCGCTCATGGTGATGTTCACCGCACCGGCCGGTGCACCCGCCACCACCGCGGACGCCGCGGACGCCTGCCGCGCGACGACGAACTGCGGGGCCGGCGGCGCCTGGTGCTGCGCGTCGGCGTTGGACCACCACGTCGACGGTGTGCCGTACACGTTGTGCGGTGCCGGTGCGACACCGGACTTGCGGGCG
This sequence comes from Cellulomonas sp. NTE-D12, assembly GCF_027923705.1. Lineage (NCBI taxonomy): Bacteria > Bacillati > Actinomycetota > Actinomycetes > Micrococcales > Cellulomonadaceae > Cellulomonas > Cellulomonas electrica. Next base: position 3,022,003 of record NZ_AP026442.1, read on the forward strand.
AAACCCGGTGCGCCCTGGTCCTGCGAGAAGATCTGCAGCCCGGCGTCGGAGAGCAGCTGCACGAAGCCCGGCTGACCGCCGGAGAACGCGATGAGGCCGTGCATCGGCGCGAGGATCGTCGAGTCCATCGGCCGCACGGACCGCACCGGTCCCACCTCGGCCGGCACCTGCGAGTCGAACACCGCCGCGAAGCGGGTGATGCCGCCCTCGACGACCTCCTCCCACACCATGTCGGCCTGGTCGAGGCCGGTCTGCGGACGGGCCTCGCGGGAGTTCTCGATCTTGACCGCGAGCGCCGGGCGGTTCGCCACCGTGCCGGCGACGCCGGTCAGCGGCCAGCGCGCCGGCACGGCGGCCGTGGGGGCCGCCTGCTTCTGCACGCCGACGCTCGGTCCGACGGTGACGTCCCCCGGCGTGCTCCGGGACGGTCCGGGGCCGCCGTTGGAGCAGGCGGCCAGGGCCGCCAGCACGGCGACGGTCGAGGCGGCGGCGAGCAGCCGGGGCAACGTGCCGGTGCGCCGCTCGAGCGGGCGTGCGGCGTCGCCGCTCCGGACGGGCACGGCGTGGACGGCGTCAGGCACGGCAGCTCCTCGGGACGGGACGGCCGACACTCTACGGTGGACGACCGCCCCGGCGGGTCGGTCCGCGGTCGCGTCGCACCAGGTTTCCGCCGACGGGGTGGTCCCCAGGGCGGACCTACAGTGGCGGCATGTCCCGAGCTGTCCGCGTGCTGCCCGCGCGAGCGGACGTCCTGGTGGGAGCGCTGCGAGCGGCGCTCGAGGACGACGGGCCGGCCGTCCTGCCCGTCGCCGAGGGGTCCGACGGCGGTGGGTCCGACGACGGCGGGCCCGACGGCACGGCCGACACGCGCTCCGACGGCCGGCTGCCCGAGGACGGTGTGCCCGACGACGTCGTCCTGGTGGTGCGGACCTCCGGCTCCACCGGCGCCCCGCGCGGCGTGCTGCTGTCGGTGACCGCGCTGCGCGCCTCGGCGGACGCGACCGCCGAGCGGCTCGCCGGCCCAGGTCGTTGGCTGCTCGCGCTGCCCGTCGACCACATCGCCGGCCTGCAGGTGCTGGTGCGCTCCGTGCTCGCGGGAACCGGACCGACCGTGCTGCCGCCGGGTCCGTTCCGGGCCGACCGCTTCGCCGCCGCGGTGGCCGCCGCCGTGGGGACGGGCCCCGCCGGTCCCTGGTACACGTCGCTGGTCCCCACGCAGCTGGTGCGGCTGCTGGACGACGCCGCCGGCACCGCGGCGCTGCGCCGGTTCGACGCCGTGCTGGTCGGCGGCGCGGCCACGGCCGGCAGCCTGCTGGACCGCGCGCGCGAGGCCGGTGTGCGGGTGGTGACCACCTACGGCATGACGGAGACGTGCGGCGGCTGCGTGTACGACGGCCGCCCGCTGGACGGTGTGGACGTCCGGCTGGACGCGACCGGGCGCGTGTGGCTGGCCGGTCCCGTGCTGGCCGTCGGCTACCGCGGTCGGCCCCACCTGGACGCCGAGACGTTCACGGTGGACGCCGACGGCCGGCGGTGGCTGCGCACCGGCGACCTCGGTCGGCTCGCCGACGGTGTGCTCACCGTGACCGGCCGCGCCGACGACGTGCTGGTCACCGGGGGTGTGAACGTGGCGCCCGGTCCGGTGGAGGACCTGCTGACCGGCCTGCCGGGCATCCGCGAGGCCTGCGTCGTCGGGGTGCCGGACGCCGAGTGGGGGCAGGCGGTCGTCGCCGTCCTGGTCGTCGGGCCGGACGGTCCCCCGCCGCTCGCGGAGCTGCGACGGTACGTGGCCGACCGGCTCGGCGCGGCGGCTGCGCCACGGCGGGTCGTCGTCGTCCCCGCCCTGCCGCTGCGGGGGCCGGGGAAGCCCGACCGCCGCGCCGCCGCCGCGCTCGCTTCGACCTCGGCAGGGGCCGAGAACCGCACCGACCGGCGCTGAGCCACCCCGACCGGCCCCGCTCGGCAGCCACCAGCGCCGACCAGCCCCGACCGGCGCCGACAGAGGCGCCCCGGGCCGCACCGTAGGCTCGGCGCATGGCCACCTGGACGGAATGGGTCGCCGGCGCGCGCCCACGCACGCTGCCCGCGGCGGTCGCACCGGTGCTCGTCGGCACCGGGGCCGCAGCGCAGAGCCACTCCGCCTCGCTGGTCCGCGCGCTGCTCGCGGCGGGCGTCGCGCTCGCGCTCCAGGTGGGCGTCAACTACGCCAACGACTACTCCGACGGCGTGCGCGGCACCGACGTCGACCGGGTGGGACCGATGCGCCTGACCGCCTCGGGGGCGGCCCGGCCGGGACACGTGAAGCTCGCCGCGTTCGGCGCGTTCGGCGTCGCCGGGGTGCTCGGTCTGGCGCTGGTCGCCCTGAGCGGTCACTGGTGGCTGCTGGCCGTCGGCGTGCTGTGCGTGCTCGCGGCGTGGGGCTACACCGGTGGGCGGCGGCCGTACGGCTACCGCGGCCTCGGCGAGGTCGGCGTGTTCGTCTTCTTCGGCCTGGTGGCCACGCTGGGCACCACGTACACCCAGGCCGACGGGCTGACCTGGCCCTCCTGGCTCGGCGCGGCCGGCGTCGGGCTGCTGGCGTGCGCGCTGCTGATGGTGAACAACCTGCGGGACATCCCCACCGACGCCGTGTCCGGCAAGCGGACGCTGGCCGTGCGGCTGGGCGACCACCGTGCCCGCCGCGCGTACGCCCTGCTGGTGATGCTGCCGGTGCTGCTCGGCGCGGGCTGCGCGTTCGCCTCGGGCTGGGCGCTGATGGTGCTGGCCCTGTTCCCGGCCGCTGTCGCGCTAGCGGTCACCGTGCTGGTCGGCGCGCGCGGACGCGCGCTGGTGCCGGTGCTGGCCGGCACCGGTCTGCTGCAGCTCGGCTACGGCATGCTGCTGGGGCTCGCGCTGGCGCTCTGAGCGCTGCCCGGCCCGGCGCGTCGGTCCCCGTCGGCCGGCCGCTCGTCGGCGTCGTCCTCGGGTGCGGTCCGGCGTGCGGCGGCGTCAACGGCCGCGTCGCCGACCACCGCATCGCCGACCGCCGTGTCACCGGTCACCGCGTCACCGGTCACCGCGTCGCCGAGCGCGGCGTCGACCGCGGCGTCCTCCACGTCGGCGTCCTCCCGCGCGTGCGGTGACAGCACCGGCCGCCCGGCGTGCGCGGCACGCACCGCGGCGCGCTCGGCGAGGTACCGGGCCGCGGCGTCACGGGGGCCGCCGAGCGCCACGTAGGACAGCCCCCACGCGACGAAGGCCGCGACCAGCAGCGCCGCGAGCGGGTGCAGGCCGGCCCAGGTCAGCAGCAGCCAGCTGAGCACCAGGAGGGCGACGCGCAGGACGGAGTAGACGACGACGGGCACGGATCCAGCGTAGGTGGCGCTACTTGAGCCCGGAGTAGGAGTGCAGGCCGGAGACGAAGAGGTTCACCAGCGTGAAGTTGGCGATCACCACCGCGTACCCGGCGAACACCAGGTACGCCGCCCGCCGACCGTTCCAGCCGCGCGTGGTGCGGGCGTGCAGGTAGGCCGCGTACACCACCCAGGCGACGAAGGTGCCGATCTCCTTGGGGTCCCAGTTCCAGTACCGGCCCCAGGCGTGCTCAGCCCAGATCGCGCCGCCGATCAGGGTGAACGTCCACAGCACGAAGCCGACCGCGTTCAGCCGGAAGGACAGCGCCTCGAGGTTGCGCGGGCCCGGCACCTGCTTCAGCCAGGCGAACCGAGGACCCGTGACGCGCCAGCCGGCGAGCGGCCGGCGCAGCCCGTCCGCCGCACCCCACGAGCCGGTCAGGTGCGAGCGCCCCTCCTCACGGGCTGCCGAGAGCAGCTGCAGGGCGGAGGCGGCGAAGGCGACGGTGAACACACCGGTCGCGGAGATCGCGACGCCGACGTGGATCACCAGCCAGTAGCTCTGCAGGGCGGGCTGCACCGCCTCGGCCTTGACGTAGAACAGCAGCAGGTCGGCCGCGAGCGCCAGCACGGTGATGCCGAGCACGACGACGCCCACGAACGCGATCACGCGGCGCCGCTGCACCAGGCTCAGCACGACGGCGGCGACCAGCACGCCGACGAGCGTGAACTCGTACATGTTCGCGGTGGGCCAGCGGCCGGCCGCGACGCCGCGCATCGCGATGCCGGCGATCAGCAGGGCCGTGCCGAGGTACGTCGTCGAGCGAGCGATGCCCTCGCTGCGCGCGGAGCGACCGTCGGGGCCATCGGCAGCGCCGCCGTCGGCCGCAGCCGTCACGCGGTTGTCGTCCGGCCCGCCGGCGGCGACCGTCACGGGCCGCACCGCGTCCGCGCTCGCACCGGTGACCAGCCCGGCCGCCCCGACGGCGACCGGCGCACCGGCCGTGACGGCGACGCCCGCCGGGACCGCACGAGCGGGGCTCGTCGAGGTACGCCGCTGTCCGGCCCGCCGCTGCCCCGCCTCGACGATGCCGGCCAGGTCCACCGTGTAGGCGATCCACGCGATGGTGAAGGCGGTGGTCGCCGCCCACACCAGCAGCGTGCTCAGGTCCCCGGTCGTCATGGCGTGTCCTCTCCGGGCCCCTCGTGACGGCCCAGCGTCGCGGCGAGCACGCGGTCCAGCTCCGGCTGCAGCCCGATGTCGTCACCCCGGGCGAGACCCGCGGCGCCGACCACTGTAGTAGGACCTTGGTCCTGTGCAGCACGCAGCCAGATGCGGCGCCTGGGCGCGAACAGGGAGGCCGCGAGGCCCGCGAGCGCCAGGAGGGCGAACGCCAGCACGAACGCCAGCGCCGGGTCGTGCCGCAGGTCGAGCGCGACGTACCGCGGCAGGCCGTTGAACGTGAACGACCCCAGGCCGTCGGGCAGCTGCACCGTCTGGCCCGGGTGCACGTACAAGGTCACGGGCTTGCCCGTGCTGTCCACCGACTGCGTCATCCGGCTCTGGTCCAGCAGGTACACGTTCTGCGGCACCCCGGTGTCCAGCCCGAGGTTGCCCGACCAGACGGACAGCACCAGCACCGGGTCGTCCGACTGGGGGCTGACCGACCGCCACACCCCCGGGGCGACCTCCTTGCCGGTCGGCAGCAGGAACCCGACCAGGCCGATCTGCTTCTGCCCGCCGGACACGTCCGGCACCTTGATCACGCCGCGCGAGGTGTAGACGGTGTCCTGCGGCAGGAACGGCACCGGCCCTGCGAAGGCCACCGAGCCGGACGCGTCCTTCACCGTGACGTCCGGCGCGTAGCCGTTGCCCATCAGGTACACGTTCGCCCCGCCGACCATCAGCGGGTGGTTCACCTTGATCGTGTCGGTGGACGACCCGCCGCCCGGCGCCGTCACGGTGACGTGCGCGGTGAAGTCACGGGCGGCGTCCGTCTCCGGGTCGAAGCGGGCGTCCAGCTGGTCCAGCTTGAGGGTGAACGGCACCAGGGACGAGGACGAGTAGAACCGTCCGTGCTCGAACGGCGAGTACGCCACCTCGGCGTTGGCGAAGCCGTGACCCTGCACCACCAGCACCTGGCCGCGGTAGTGCAGCACCTGGCCGGTCGCCACCGAGACGAGCAGCCCGACGAGGGCGAGGTGGAACAGCAGGTTGCCCGTCTCACGAAGGTAGCCGCGCTCGGCGGACACCGACCACGTGCCGGCGCCCTCGTCGTGCACGTCCACGCGGTAGGCCGGCCAGAACGGCAGCCACCTGCCGCGGCGCAGCACGCGCGCGGCGCGCTCGACGACCACCTGCGGCTGGTCGCCGCTGGTGCCGGTGCCCTGCGCCGGGAACCGCGTCAGACGCCTGGGGGTGCGCGGCGGCCGACCGCGCAGCGCCGCCACGTGAGCGCGGGTCCGCGGCAGGATGCAGCCGACCAGCGAGACGAACAGCAGCAGGTAGATCGCCGAGAACCACACCGACGTGTAGGTGTCGAACATCCCGATGCGGTCGAGGAACGGGCCGAGCGCCGGGTGGTCGGTGAGGAAGGTGGCCACCTTCTCCGGGCTCTGCGCCCGCTGCGGCACCAGCGTCCCGGGGACGGCGGCGACCGCGAGCAGCACCAGGAGCAGCAGCGCGACCCGCATGCTGGTCAGCTGCCGCCACGCCCAGCGCAGCCAGCCGACCGGACCCAGGCTCGGGAGGGTGGGCGAGCCCGGCGCCGGCGCCTCCGCCGGCTCCCCCGCGCCGTCCTGCGCGGGCAGCACCGGCTCGGCCGCGTCCGCGTCCTGCTCCGGCACGAACGTGTCGTGCAGACCTTCCGGCCGGTACCCGCTCATCGCCACCTCTCGTCCGGCCCGCCGGTTCGTCGTCCGAACCCGCGGGGCCGCTCGAACCCTGCCCGAAGCCTCCGCTGCGCACCTGTGCGGCGCGCGCCCGACCGTGCCCCACCGTGCCTCAGACCACCGGCACGAACCCGTTCGTCCCGGTCAGCAGGCTCTGCAGCCAGCCCGCCCACGTGCTCCACACGCCGGTGACCATCGCCAGGCCCAGCACCACCAGCAGCCCACCGCCGATGCGGGTCACCGCCACGCGGTGCCGGCGCACCAGCGCCATCGCCCGGCTCATCCGCTCCACGCCCAGCGCGACCAGGAGGAACGGCAGCCCGAGCCCCGCGCAGAACACCGCCGCCAGCACCGCGCCGCGCGCGGCCGAGCCGTCGCCGAGGGACAAGGCGAGGATCGCCGCGAGCGTCGGCCCGATGCACGGCGTCCAGCCCAGGCCGAACGTCAGGCCGAGGATCGGCGCGGCCCAGATGCCGGCCCGCGGAGCGAGGTGCATCCGCCGCTCCTGCTGCAGGAACGGCACGAAGCCCAGGAAGGCGAGCCCGAGCAGCGCGACGACGACGCCGAGCGCGCGCGAGATCGGCCCCTGCCAGTGCAGCAGCGCCGCGCCCACCGTGCCGGCCAGCGCGCCGAAGGCGACGAACACCACGGTGAACCCCGCGACGAACAGCCCGACGCCGGCCAGCAGCCGCCGCCGGCCGGCCCGTGCCTCCGCCCGTTCGGCGGTCCGCTCGTCGGCCTGCCCGTCGACAGAGGCCGACGCCGCCCCGCCGGCACCGGGCGCACCCGGCACACCGGCGAGCAGGGCTGTCGGCCGCGTCGTGACCCCGAGAGCGCTGCCGAGGTAGCCGAGGTACCCCGGCACCAGCGGCAGCACGCACGGCGACGCGAAGCTCACCACACCCGCCAGCAGCGCCACCGGCACCGCGAGCAGCAGCGACCCGCTGGCGACCGCCTGGCCGAACGCGTCGCCGATGCCGGCAGCCACGCTCATCCCGCCGCCCCCGCGGTCGTCGAGGCGCTCGGTCCCGAGGTCGCGCCCGGGGTTGCGGCAGACCCACCCGGTTCCGCCAGCAGCGCGTCGACCAGGGTGCGCAGCGTCGAGGGGTCGGCCAGCCCCAGGATGCGGGCCGCCACCTTCCCCTGCCGGTCGAGCAGCACGGTGGTCGGTACCGCGTTCACCGGCACCACGCCCTGCAGGGCGGCGATCGCCGAGCCGCCCGTGTCCTGGATCGTCGGGTACGGGACCGAGAACTGGCGGACGAAGGCATCGGCCGCCCCCGCGGCGTCGGTGCCGTTGATGCCGAGCACCTTCAGTCCCTTGGCGGCGTCCTCGTCGGCGAGCGCGACGAGGGTCGGAGCCTCGGCACGGCACGGCGGGCAGGCCGCGTACCAGGTGTTCAGCAGCACCACGTCTCCCCGCCACGCGCTCACGTCCTGCGTGGCGCCGCTGTAGTCCGTCCCGGACAGCGTCACCGGCCCCTTGCGCTGGCCGACGGGCCAGGTCGTCGTGCTGCCGTCCCCGGACCGGTAGCCCTGGTCGACCACGTCGGACGGGTGGCTCGCGGGACGCGCCGCTCCCCCGCACGCTGCGCTGCCCAGGACGACGGCCAGCCCCAGCGCAGCCGCCAGGGGCGCGCGCCACCGGCGTCCGTGCAGCCGCGCCATCACGCCCCCGCCACCGTGGACGCACCGGCCAGCAGCGCCGCCGCGGGCTCGCAGTACCCGATGCCGACCAGCGCGTCGCCCTCGAACCGCAACGAGGTCAACGAGCCGAGGGCGCACTGCCGTCGGCGCGGGTCGTGCCACAGCCGCCGGCCCTCGAGCGCCATCCGGGTGATCCAGATCGGCAGCTGGTGGCTGACCAGCACCGCCTCGTGCCCACGAGCGGCCGCGCGTGCGTCGGCGACCGCCGCGAGCATCCGCTCCACCTGCTGCGTGTACGGCTCCCCCCACGACGGGCGGAACGGGTTGCGCAGGTAGGGCCAGTGCCGCACGTGCCGCAGCGACCCGTCGCCGACGCCGAACGTCATGCCCTCGAAGTGGTTCTCCGCCTCGAGCAGACGGGGGTCGCTGCCGATGGCGAGCCCGAACGCCGCGGCGACCGGCGCCGCGGTCTCCTGCGCCCGTTGCAGCGGGGAGGCGATCACCACCGTCACGTCGCGCCGCACGCCGCCGGCCTCGAGCGCCGGGTCCGCGTCGGGCCCGCTGCCCGCCTCGACACCGGCCAGGTAGTCGGCCACCACCTGCGCCATCCGCGCGCCCGCGTCGGACAGGCGGTAGCCCGGCAGACGGCCGTAGAGGACTCCCTCGGGGTTGTGCACCTCGCCGTGGCGCAGCAGATGGACCGTGGTCGCGACCATGGGCCTAGTGTCGCAGCCCGCGCTGGGGGTATTGCCCCGCCTCGGCGCACCGCCCGGGTGCGCTGCTCAGCGCTCGGGCGTCTCCCGCAGCCGGTGCTCGACGACGGCCATCGCCTCCCCGAGCGCGGCGAGCTGCTCGTCGCTCAGCACGTCGACCAGGTGCGCCCGCACGCTCTCCACGTGTCCCGGTGCCGCCTCCACCAGCCGCTGGAACCCGGCGTCGGTCAGCGCGCAGTCCACGCCCCGCAGGTCGGACGAGCAGGTCCGTCGCTGCACCAGGCCGGCCGCCTCCATCCGTGCGATGGTGTGGGTGAGACGGCTGCGGGAGTGGCCGATGCCGCTGGCCAGCTCGGACATCCGCATCCGGCGGTCCGGCGCCTCCGACAGCCGGACCAGCACCTCGTACTCGTGCAGAGAGAAGCCGCTCTCGTCCTCGAGCTCGCGGCCCAGGGCGTCCATCAGCAGGGCGACGCCGTTGCGGAACGCGCGCCAGTGCCGCTGCTGCTCCGTCGACAGCCACCGTGTGGCCCGCTCCGTCTGCTCGCTGCTCGACGTCACCGTCCCGCTCCCGTCCTGTGCTGCTCGCCCACCGGGGTCCACCTGTCGGTGCGCCCCTTGCATCCGACGTCCGAGTGTAGTAGAAAGTTCAACGAATCAGTTGACCGTTCAACCAACCCGGCCGGAGACGGCCACGGAGGACTCCCATGACCACCACCGCCATCCCGCAGGGTCTCGCCACCGGCACCTGGACCATCGACCCGTCGCACAGCGAGGCGAGCTTCACCGTGCGCCACGCCGGCATCTCCAAGGTCCGCGGCACCGTCGCGATCGTGTCCGGCGAGATCGTGCTCGGCGAGTCCCTGGCCGAGTCGCGCGTGACGGCCACGCTGGACCCGAGCACGGTCAGCACGGGCGACGCGAACCGCGACGGCCACCTCAAGAGCGGCGACTTCTTCGACGTGGAGAAGTTCGGCCAGTGGACCTTCGTCTCCACCGAGATCCGCCAGGCCGGCGGCAGCACCTACGAGATCGCGGGCGACCTGACCATCCACGGCGTGACGCAGCGCGTCGAGCTCGCCACCGAGTTCAACGGCACCGCGACGGACCCGTTCGGCAACCTCCGCGCCGGCGGCGAGGCGACCACCACCATCTCCCGCAAGGACTTCGGCCTCACCTGGAACGCGGCCCTCGAGGCCGGCGGCGTGCTGGTGGCCGACAAGGTGCGCATCGACCTCGACGTGTCGGTGATCAAGCAGGCCTGAGCCTCGGCTCGGGCCCGCGCCCGCGCCCGGGAACCTGCCCCGGCGCCACGACCCGGCCCGGTCCGCCACGTGCGGGCCGGGCCTCGTCGTACCTGCGCTCACGCCCCCTCGCCGTCGACGGCCCGGCGCCGCCCGTGCCCGTGGAACGCGAGGATCTGCAGCTCCGAGGCGACGTCCACCGACCGCACGTCCACGTCGTCGGGGACGTGCAGCACCGCGGGAGCGAAGGTGAGGATGCCGGTGACGCCCGCGGCCACCAGCAGGTCGGCGACGTGCTGGGCGGCCGACGGCGGGGTGGTGATCACGCCGATCGTCGCGCCCTGCACCGCGACCAGCTCGGCCAGCGCCTCGAGCGGCCGTACCGGCAGCCCCGCCACCACCGTGCCGACCACGTCCGGTGCGACGTCGACCAGACCGACCAGCGTGAAGCCGCGCTGCGCGATCCCGGCGTATCCGGCCAGGGCGCGTCCGAGGTTCCCGACGCCGACCACGACGAGTCGCTGCGGCACCGCCATGCCCAGCACCCGGCCGATCTGTTCCCGCAGGTGCGGAACGTCGTACCCGACGCCTCGGCGACCGTAGGTGCCGAGGAACGACAGGTCCTTGCGCAGCAGCGCGGGCTGCACGCCGGCGCGGGTGGCCAGCTCCTCCGACGACGTCAGCAGGTTCCCCTCGGCCGCCAGCACGTCGAGCGTGCGCAGGTAGGCAGGGAGCCGGGCGACGGTGGCCGGCGGCACCTGGGGGCGGGCGCGCACCGGTGTCACCGGACCGAGGCTAGGGCGCCGACCAGGCGCTGACCAGGGCCAGCACCAGGCGAGCCGCCGCCGACCGCCTCAGCGTCCGACGAGCGCCCGGCGCAGCGCCTCGCCGTCCACGTGCCACCACGCGTGCCGGGCACCGTCCACCTCGACCACCGGCACCAGCTCGCCGTACTCCTCGAGCAGGTCGCGGCCGCCCGCCGGCGGCGCGTCGTCCACGTCCACCTCGGTCCACGCGGTGCCGGTGCGTGCGCAGACGTCCGCCACCACCGCACGCGCCTCGACGCACAGGTGGCACCCGACACGTCCGTACAGCACCACCCGGGGAGAGCTCACGGACCCACCGTAGGCGGCGCACCGGTCGAGGTGCCGCCCCGGGGGTACGCGGGCGGCGGCGACGGGCGGACGCCGTGTCGGCGACGGACCCCGACGACCCCCGGAACGGACGGCGCCGACCGCCTGGCTACAGTGGCGGGGTGGCCCCGACGACCGAACCGTCCGACGTGACGGCGCCGGACGAGGGCCACACGGCCGTCACCCGTTCGGGTGATCGGCGCCCCGCTCCCGGTGGCGGCGCGTCCGGCGCCGCCCTCCCCGCTCCGGCCATCCCTGCGGCGGCCGTCCCTGCAGCGGCCGTCCCCGAGGACGACGAACGAGCGGGACGCGCAGCGGTGCGGGAGGCGGTGGTCGGCCCCGGTGCACCGCCGCACGGGTGCGTCGGGGCGTTCTTCGACGTCGACAACACGATCATCCGGGGTGCGAGCGCCTTCCACCTCGCGGTCGGCCTGTACCGGCGCGGGTTCTTCCGGCGGTTCGACATCGTCCGGTTCGCCCTGCACCAGGCGCGCTACCTCGTGTTCGGCGAGAACAAGCAGCAGATCGACGAGCTGCGCTCCGAGGCCCTGGCGATCATGCGGGGGCACTCCGTCGCCGAGGTCGCGGTGATCGCGGAGGACGTCTACGACGAGGTGCTGACCCTGCGCATCTACCCCGGCACCCGACGGCTGCTCGACGAGCACGTCGCGGCCGGGCACGCGGTCTGGCTCGTCACCGCCACCCCCGTCGAGGTCGGCGAGCTGATCGCCCGTCGCCTCGACGCGACCGGGGCGCTGGGCACGGTCGCCGAGCACCGCGACGGCTTCTACACCGGCCGGCTGGTGGGCGACCTGCTGCACGGCGAGGCGAAGGCGGCCGCCGTGCGGGCCCTCGCCGAGCGGGAGGGCATCGACCTCGCCTCGTCGTACGCCTACGGCGACTCGGCGCACGACGTGCCGATCTTGTCCCTGGTCGGCCATCCGTTCGCCATCAACCCGGACCGCCGGCTGCGCCGCCACGCCGCGGAGGTCGGCTGGCCGGTCCGCGAGTTCCGCGCCCGTCGCCGGGCCACCCGCCGCAGCATCAACGCCGCCAGCCTCGCCGGGCTGGCGTGGGTGGCCGGGCTGGTGGCCCGAGCCGTCCGTCGGTCGCTGGCGGACCGCCCGTGACCGACGGACAGCCGACCGGTCGGCCCGAGCACGGTGCGCTCGGCGCGGCGGCCCGCAGCGCACGGTGGGACGGGCTGCGCTCGCCGGGGGCGCCCGTCCGCGTGCGCACCGCACAGGCCGAGGACGCCGGCGCACTCGCCGAGCTCGCGGCCGTCACGTTCCCGCTCGCCTGCCCGCCCGGCTCCACCCCCGCCGACCAGCGGGCGTTCGTCGCGCAGCACCTGTCCGCCGGGCGGTTCGCCGGCTACGCCGTCGACCCCTCGCGGGTGCTGCTGGTGGCCGACGACCCCACCGGCGCCCTGCTGGGCTACACGATGCTGGTGCACGCGACGCCGGCCGACCCCGACGTGCGCGCCGCGCTGACCTTGTCCCCCACAGTCGAGCTGTCCAAGTGCTACGTGCACCCCGACCACCACGGCTCCGGGGTGTCGAGCCGGCTGATGGCCGCGACCCTCGAGGCGGCCCGAGGCACCGGCGCGGCCGGCGTGTGGCTCGGAGTGAACCAGCTCAACGACCGGGCCCAGCGGTTCTACGCCCGGCACGGGTTCACCGTGGTGGGCACCAAGCACTTCCAGGTCGGCAGCCGGGTCGAGGACGACTACGTGCTGGAGCGCCCGCTCTAGCCGCAGCAACGACCTCTCGCGGCAGGAACGACGAAGGCCCGGTCGCGAGACCGGGCCTGTCGGGTGCGGCGCCACCCGGACGGGCGGCGCGGCGGTCACTTCTTGTTGCGACGCTGGTGGCGCGTCTTGCGCAGCAGCTTGCGGTGCTTCTTCTTGGCCATCCGCTTGCGGCGCTTCTTGATGACGGAGCCCATGTGGTCCTCACTCGCTTCGGTCGGCCCGCACGGGCCTCGGTTTGGTCGATCGGCGCGGGACGGACGCACTGGATCAACCGAGGCGCCCACGCAGGAAAGTCCGGTCGCCTACCTTACGCCCTCGGCGCAGGGCGGCGCGACGCGCGGTCGGGGTCTGCCGACAGGGCCGGCCGACCGGCCTCCCGACAACGGCGCCGGGCCGTTCAGGAGGAGCGGCGGTCCTCGCGCCTGACAGACCCCTCGTCGTCCACGAACGCCGTGGCGGACGAGCGCAGGTAGGCGTCCAGCGCGTCCTGCGGCACGCGGAAGGAGCGTCCGACGCGCACCCCGGGCAGCTCGCCCGAGTGCAGCAGCCGGTACACCGTCATCTTCGACACCCGCATGACCTCGGCGACCTCGAGCACCGTGAGGAACCGCACCCGGCCGGACTGCTCGCTCATGTCTGCTCTCTCTCGGGCGCGCGCCCGGGGAACGGTCGCGGCCGGGTGTCGCCGCGGGACGAGCCCGACGACGCCGGGTGCTCGGCGCACAGCGTAGTGGCTGGTGGGACGGGTGGGAAAGAGGTGACCGAAGGGTCTGATGTGACCGAAATCATGCGAAGTCCACGTCCAGCCCGAGGTGCGGGAACACCTCCGCCCGCGTCGCCCGGATGGCTCGGTCGACGTCGTCCGCCGGGTCGTAGCCGGCCGACCACGGGCGGAACGTCGCGGGCTGGCCGTCCGTCATGCGGCGGGTCGACAGGGGGCCGTAGCGAGCCTCCACGATGGTCACCCAGTCCTCCGGCAGCGCGGTGTCCGGGGGCACCGACCGATGCGTCGCCGTGGCGATCAGGTGCGACCAGACCCGCGGCACCACGTCGGCCATCGCGTAACCACCACCGCCCAGGGCGAGCCACCGGCCGTCCACCAGCTCGTGCGCCAGGTCGTGCAGGAGTTCCGCGGCACGCCGCTGACCGTCCACCGACGTGCGCAGGGTCGTCAGCGGGTCGGACACGTGCGTGTCGCACCCGTGCTGGGTCACCAGCACGTCCGGCGCGAACTCCCGCACCACGGGCGGCACCACCGCGTCGATCGCCCGCAGCCAGCCCGCGTCGGCCGTCCGGGACGGCAGCGCGACGTTGACGGCCGTGCCGAGCGCGTGGGGCCCGCCGATCTCGCTCGCCCACCCGGTCCCCGGGAACAGGGCGTGGCCGGTCTCGTGCAGCGAGATGGTCAGCACCCGCGGGTCGTCCCAGAAGGCGGCCTGCACGCCGTCCCCGTGGTGCGCGTCGATGTCGACGTAGGCCACGCGGGCCGCCCCGGCGTCCAGCAGCGCCCGGATCGCGAGCGCGGCGTCGTTGTACACGCAGAAGCCCGACGCGGCACCGGGCATCGCGTGGTGCAGACCGCCCCCGACGTTGACCGCGTGCTGCACGTCACCCGTCCACAGCGCCAGCGCGGCGTCGACCGACCCGGTGACCATGCTGGCGGCGGCGGTGTGCATCAGCGGGAAGATCGGGTCGTCGGACGTCCCCAGACCCCGGGCGAGGTCGGGCAGCCCCTGCTCGGCGGCGGCGTGCACCGCGGCGACGTACGCGGGCTCGTGCACGGTGGTCAGCAGCGCGTCGGAGGCGGGCTCGGCACCGACCACCTCGACGTCCGGCTGGTCGAGCAGGCCCAGGCCGGCCGCGAGCGCGATGGTCAGGTCGATCCGCTCGCTGGTCATCGGGTGGCCGGGGCCGAAGTCGTACGCCAGCAGCTCGGTGGACCACACCACCCGAGCGACCGTCGTGGTGCGGGACAGCGAGGTCATGGGTTCACGGTTGCACCGCGGGGCGCCGGTGTCGATCCAGCGTCCACGCATCCGGGGCGGACCGGTCGCGCCACCGGCGGCACAGGACGAGGATCCGTGCCACGTGACGACGGTCCGAGGCACGCGCGGCACCACCGCGACGGCCCGGGCCCGCGCGGCAGACCACACGGAAGGGGACGGCGATGGTGGCGGACGGCTGGTCGACCAAGGCGGCGGAGGCCCTGGCGGTGCACCCGGGGTTCCGGCTGGCGGACCTCGACACGCGCGGCACACCCGGGTTCGGCGACGGCAAGAAGACCGGCGCCGCGATCACCCGCGCCATCGGCGAGCGGATGTCCGACCTGCAGGAGCGGCTGTTCGCCGAGGGGCGTACCGGCGGCACGCGCTCGATCCTGCTGGTGCTGCAGGGCCTGGACACCGCCGGCAAGGGCGGGATCGTGCGGCACGTGATGGGGATGGTCGACCCGCAGGGCGTCGCGCTGCACTCGTTCGGCGTCCCGACGGCCGAGGAGCGCCGGCACGACTGCCTGTGGCGCATCCGCCGGGCGCTCCCGCCGGCGGGCAAGATCGGCGTGTTCGACCGGTCGCAGTACGAGGACGTGCTGGTCGCGCGGGTGAACGAGCTCGCGCCGCGGGACGTGATCGACAGGCGGTACGACGAGATCGTCGACTTCGAGGCCGAGCTGGCCAAGGCCGGCACCCGCGTGATCAAGGTGGCGCTGATGATCTCCCGCGGCGAGCAGTACCGGCGGCTGCACGAGCGCCTGGAGCGGTCCGACAAGCACTGGAAGTTCAACCCGGCCGACGTGGACACCCGGGCGCGCTGGGACGACTACCAGGAGGCCTACCAGGTGATGTTCGACCGGACGTCGACCCCGGACTGCCCCTGGCACGTCGTGCCGGCCGACCGCAAGTGGTTCGCGCGGCTGGCGGTCTCGCAGCTGGTGCTGGACGCGCTCGAGGACCTGGACCTGCACTGGCCGTCGGCGGACTACGACGTGGCGGAGCAGCTGGCCCGCCTCGAGGCGACCCGGTAGGCGCAGTCGTCGTCGGCCCTTAGGCGCGGCCGTCGTCGGGCCGGCGCGTCGTCCGGCCGGCGCTCAGGCCGTGCGCCGGCGCAGCGTGCTGATGCCCAGCAGCAGCGAGCCGACGATGAACAGGGCGATCACGCCGACGTCCCCGCTCACCTTCGACCACCCGTCGCCGAAGGCGATCCGCTGCATCGCCTCGACGCCGTAGGTCAGCGGCAGCACGCGGGACAGCCACTCGAGCACGGTCGGCATGTGCGCGCGCGGCATCAGCAGGCCGGCCGTGATCAGCTGCGGGAAGATGATCGCCGGCATCAGCTGCACCGCCTGGAACTCGGTGCGGGCCACCGCCGAGGCGGCCAGGCCGAGCGCGCAGCCCAGCACCGCGTCGAGCACGGCCACCAGCACCATCAGCAGGAACGGTCCCTTGACGTCCATCCCGCACACCCATACGGCGAACCCGGTGACCACCAGGGACTGCAGCAGGGCGAGCACGGCGAACGCGATCGCGTACCCGATGACGAAGTCGCCGCGGCCGATCGGCAGGGTCATCAGCCGCTCGAGGGTGCCGGAGGTCCGCTCGCGCAGCGTCGCGACGGACGTGACCAGGAACATCACGATCAGCGGGAACAGGCCCACCAGCATCGGCCCGAACCTGTCGATCACGTCGGTGCCGTGGAACATCCAGGCGATCAGCCCGAGCAGCAGGCACGGCAGCACCAGGATCAGCGCGATCGTCCGCGGGTCGTGGCGCAGCTGGTTCAGCACACGGCCCGTCGTCGCGGCCGTCAGCCGGGGGCTCATGCCGCCACCGGTCCCTTCCCGGCCGCCCGGTCGACGAGGGTGAGGAAGGCGCCCTCGGCGTCGGATGCGCCGGTCGCCGCGAGCAGCTCGGCCAGCGTGCCGTCGGCCAGCACCGCACCGTTGCGCATCAGCACCAGCCGGTCGCAGCGGGCCGCCTCGTCCATCACGTGGCTGGACACCAGCAGAGACCGCCCGGCGTCCCTCAACCGCCCGAACAGGTTCCACAGGTCCCGCCGCAGCACCGGGTCCAGCCCGACGGTCGGCTCGTCGAGCACCAGCAGCGCCGGCGTGTTCAGCAGCGCGACCGCCAGCGAGACCCGGGACAGCTCCCCGCCGGAGAGCGTTCCGGTGAGGCGCCGCTCGAACCCGGTCAGCCCCACCTGGTCGAGCACCCGCGCGGGGTCGGACGCCGGTGCCCCCAGCAGCGAGCCGGCGTAGTGGAGGTTCTCCCCCACCGTCAGGTCCGCGTACACGCTGGGCGCCTGGGTCACGTAGGCGACCTCGCGGCGCAGCGGCGGGGACCCGGCGGGCCGCCCGAGCACCGTCACCGTCCCGCCGGCCACCACCTGGGCGCCGACGATCGAGCGCATCAGCGTCGTCTTGCCGCTGCCGCTGGGTCCGAGCAGCCCGACGACCTCGCCGGCCGGGACGGTGAGGTCCAGGCCGGCGAGCACCACGTTGCCGCCCCGGACCACCCGGAGCCCGCGCACCTCGACGGCGACGGGCCGTCCGCCGCCATCCTCGTTATTCCTCATGTGAGGAATAGTCCTCCTCCGTGTGGGCGCCCGCAAGGGGCGCCGTGGGCCGATCGGGTGACCGGACATCCGCGAGGGGTCCGGTCAGGTAGCCCTGCAGCGCCGGTCCGACGAGCGCCGCCAGCCGGTCGGTGCCGATCCCGGCGATCTCCGGCAGCTGCAGCACGTGGCGAGCCACGAGCACACCGACCACGTGGGAGGCGGCCAGCGCCATCCGCAGGTCGGCGTCCGGCGTCGGCAGCTCGGCCACGACCCGCGCGAACACCTGCCGGCCGAGGAACTGCGCCATCGCCTGCACGTGCGGCTCGCTGGAGCCCAGGGCACCGAACAGGACCCGAAACCGTTCGCCGTGCTCGTCCTCCCACACCTCGAGCACCGCCCGGGCCAGCCGTTCCCCGAGCCCGTCGAGCCCGCCCTCCAGCAGCTGCCCGACCACCTGCGCCGGCTCGACCCCCGTCGGCACCATCGCGGCGGCGAACAGCTCGGCCTTGTCCTCGAAGTAGTGCCGCACCAGCGCGGGGTCCACCCCGGCGCGGCGCGCCACCGACCGGACCGAGGCGCCGTCGTACCCGCGCTGGGCCAGCTCCGCACGGGCCGCGGCGACGATGTCGCCCCGGGTGTCCGAGCCGGCGGGCCGACGGCCGCGCGGCCGGGCCTGGTCCTCGCCGCCTCCGACCGCGCCCGCGGCGCCGTCGGCCGCCCGCGCTCGTCCCGCCACGGCCCCCAGCGTAGGGACTGCGGACAGCCGACGACCCGCCCTCCGAGGTGCCGGAGGGCGGGTCGTCGGCGCCGGGCGGGCTGTGCCCGGCGGTGGAGCTGCGCTGGTCAGCGGCTGACGCCGGCCCGCCGCTTGTTGTACACGTCGAACGCGACGGCCATCAGCAGCACCAGGCCCTTGATGGCCTGCTGGTAGTCGATGCCCACGCCCATGATCGACATGCCGTTGTTCATCACACCGATGATCAGGCCACCGGCGATGGTGCCGACCACGGTGCCGACACCGCCGGTCACCGCCGCACCGCCGATGAAGGCGGCTGCGATGGCGTCGAGCTCGAAGCCGGTACCGGCCTTCGGGTTGGCCAGGTTCAGGCGGGCCGTGAACACCAGGCCGGCGAGCGCGGACAGCACGCCCATGTTGACGAAGATCCAGAAGTTGACCCACTTGACCTTGATGCCGGACAGGGTGGCCGCGTTCAGGTTGCCGCCGATCATGAACACGTGGCGGCCGAAGACGCTGTTCTTGGTGACGGCCGCGTACACGAGGATCAGCGCCGCCAGGATGATCAGCACGATCGGCAGGCCCTTGTAGTTGGCCAGCTCCCAGGCGAACGCCATGACGACCGCGCCCATGATGACGATCTGGCCGATGAACAGCGGCATCGACTCGACGTCCTGCTGGTAGGCGATGCGGGCACGGCGCTTGCGCCACTGGCTGAAGGCATAGCCGATCACGCCGAGGGCACCGAGCAGCAGCGTGAACGCGTCGAACCCGTTGCCGCCCATGACCCCGTTGAGGTAGCCGGACGCGATGTTGCGGAAGTCGTCCGGGAACGGCGAGATCTGGGTGTTGCCCAGCGTCACCATCGTGGCGCCGCGGAACAGGAGCATGCCGGCCAGCGTGACGATGAACGCCGGGATGCCGACGAACGCCACCCAGTAGCCCTGCCAGGCGCCCACCAGGGCGCCGACCACCAGCGCGGCGACCACGCCGATCCACCACGGCAGGCCGTGCCGGACGGTGACCACACCGGCGACGGCGCCGGTGAACGCCACCACCGAACCGACCGACAGGTCGATGTGGCCGGCGATGATCACGATGACCATGCCGATGGCCAGGATCAGGATGTAGGAGTTCTGGACGACGATGTTCGTGACGTTCTGGGGCGTCAGCAGCACGCCCTTCGTCAGGAAGTAGAACAGGATGATGATCGCAACGAATGCGAGATAGATCCCGCTCTGGCGGAAGTTCTTGGTGAAGGCGTCCTTCACCCCGGCGAGCGCGCCCATCGGCGTCAGTCCTTTACCTTGGTCATGAGCTGCATGAGGGATTCCTGGGTCGCCTGCTCGCGCGGCACCACACCGGTGATCCGGCCGGCGCTCATCGCATAGATGCGATCGCACATGCCCAGGAGCTCGGGCAGCTCGGAGGAGATGAACAGCACCGCCTTCCCGGCGTCCGCGAGGCGGTTGATGATCGTGTAGATCTCGTACTTGGCGCCCACGTCGATGCCGCGCGTCGGCTCGTCGAGGATCAGCACGTCAGGGTCGGCGAAGATCCACTTGCTCAGCACGACCTTCTGCTGGTTGCCGCCGGACAGCTTGCCGGCGAGCGCCAGGACCGAGGGGGCCTTGATGTTCATCGAGACGCGCGAGTCCTGCGCGACCTTGGTCTCCTCGTTGTCGTTGACCCAGCCGCGGCGGGACACCTTGCCGAGGGCGGCGACCGAGATGTTCTGCTTGATCGTCTCGATCAGGTTGAGGCCGTAGCGCTTGCGGTCCTCCGTGGCGTACGCGATGCCGGCGGCGATCGCGTCCGGCACGGTGTGCAGGCGCAGCTCCTTGCCGTCCTTGATCACCCGGCCCGAGATGTCGGCGCCGTAGGCCCGGCCGAACACGCTCATCGCCAGCTCGGTGCGGCCCGCACCCATCAGACCTGCCAGGCCGACGATCTCGCCGCGCCGCACGTTCAGGGAGGCGTGGTCGACAACGACGCGCTCGTGCTGGATCGGGTGGTGCACGGTCCAGTCCTCGACCCGGAGGACCTCCTCGCCGATGGTCGGCGTGTGCTCCGGGAACCGGTGCTCGAGGTCGCGACCCACCATGCCGCGGATGATCCGGTCCTCCGTGACCTCGTC